>JAEWKP010000025.1 GCA_023393655.1 Pseudomonadota bacterium
GCGCGGAAATTGCCCTCGCCGAAGCCGTCATCGCCCTTGCGCTCGATGAACTCGAAGAAGATCGGCCCGACCACCGTGGCCGAGAAGATCTGCAGCAAGACCTTGCTCATCCGGCCGGCCTTCTCGCCGAGCGCGACCGCGCCCTCGCCATCGATCAGGATACCGTTAGCCTTGAGCCGCGCGACCGATTCGCCATGGTTCGGCACCCGGGCGTCGACCTTCTCGTAATAGGTCGCGGGCGGCGATGGCATGAACGGCAGGCCGTTGCCGCGCAGGGCCTCGACGCTGGCATAGATGTCGCGCGAGCCCATTGCGACATGCTGGATGCCCTCGCCCTTGTACTGGCGCAGATATTCTTCGATCTGGCTCTTGTCGTCGAGCGACTCGTTGATCGGGATGCGGATCTTGCCGCAGGGCGAGGTCAGAGCCCGCGAGATCAGGCCGGTCAGCTTGCCCTCGATATTGAAGAAGCGGATCTCGCGGAAATTGAACAGCTTGCCGTACCAGTCGGCCCAATGGTCCATCCGCCCGCGCATGACGTTATGGGTGAGGTGGTCGAGGTAATACAGGCCAGCCTGCTCCGGATGCGGATCACGCTCGCCGATCCATTCGAAATCGACGTCCCAGATCGAACCCTTCTCGCCATAGCGATCGACGAAATAGAGCAGCGAGCCGCCTATGCCGCGCACGGCGGGGATCGCGAGCTCGCCCGGACCGATCGCGCTCTCATAGGGCTCGGCACCCAGCGACACGGCTCGCTCGAAGGCGTGCTTGGCGTCGACCACCCGGAAGGCCATGGCGCAGGCACAGGGGCCGTGCTTGGACGCGAAGGCCTGGGCAAAGGAATCAGGCTCGGCATTGACGACGAAATTCACGTCACCTTGCCGGTAGAGCATCACCTGCTTCGAGCGGTGGCGGGCGATCTTGGTGAAGCCCATCGTCTCGAAGAGAGCGCCGAGTTTCTCCGGCTCGGGATGGGCGTACTCGACGAACTCGAAACCATCCGTGCCCATCGGGTTGGCGGCCGAGATCGCGGGCGGGGCGGCATCGTGCGGAAACGGACCCATGGGCATTCCTCCTGTCGGCTCTTGCGGGATGCCTCATGATCCCGCAAAGATCAGGAAAATTCCGTGCAAAATCCCCCCATCTGGAAAATCATATGCATGATACGTGCATGATGTATAATGAAGGCGCATGATATGGCCGCGCTTGACGGGCTCGACTGGCGTCTGCTGGACGCGCTCCAGAATGATGCTTCCCTGACCAACGCCGCCCTGGCGGAGACGGTCGGCCTGTCGGCGAGCCAGGTCTCGCGTCGACGGCAGCGACTGGAGCAAGAGGGTGTCATCCGCGGCTACCGGGCGGCGCTGGAGCCTTCTGCCGTCGGCCTCGGCGTCATCGTCTTCATCCATGTCGCGCTCGATACGCATTCGCGCGACAATGCCCGCCGCTTCAGGGATCTCGTAAAGCTGACGCCCGCGATTCTCGAAGCCCACGCCCTGACCGGCGAGGCGGACTACCTGCTCAAGGTCGCGGTCGGCGACCTCCGGGCGCTCGCCCGGCTCGTCAACGAAATCCTGATGCCGCATGAGAGCGTCGCCCGCGTCCGCTCCGAGATCGCGCTGGAAACGCTGAAGGAGCCGGGAGTTCTGCCGCTGCCGATGACTTGAGCGCACGGCTGTGCAAACTGGCGCCTTGCTTGCGCCGTTTTCATGCGGCGGATCGACTGCGCGGCACCTCAGCCGCCAACAGGAGAAGCCAGATGTTCAATGCCAAATCCCTGCTCGACGCCCTGATCAGCGCCGGCAGCCAGGCCGGCACGCAGGCCGGACAGCAGGGCGGCCTTGGCGGCATGCTCGGCGGGCTGGCCGGTCAGATCCAGGGTTCCGGCGGCCTCGGCGGGTTGGCCGGCCAGATCCTGACCCAGGCGACACAAGGGCTCGGCGACGCGGCGCGCCAGACCGGTGTGCAGCAGGGCGCCGGCGATGCGCTCGGCCGGGTCACCGGTGGCCGGACGCCGGATCAGCTCATCGAACAGGCCAAGGGTGTGTTCAGCAGCAACCCCGCTTTGGCAACCGCAGTGCTCGGTGGCCTCGGCGCCCTCGTCTTCGGCACCTCGACCGGCCGCTCGGTCGCCGGCTCCGCAGCCAAGCTCGGCGGCCTCGCCCTGATCGGCGGCCTCGCCTACAAGGCCTACCAGAATTATCAGGCCGGCAAGCCGCTGCTCAACGCTGCCCAGCAGGAGGTGCTGCCCGCCCCCGCCGGCACCGGCTTCGAGCCGCAGGCCGCGAGCGAGGCCACCGCGCTGGTCTTCATCCGTGCCATGATCGCGGCAGCCGCCGCCGACGGCCATATCGACGACGAAGAGCGCAGCGCCATCCTCGGCGGCCTCAAGGAAGCCGGGCTCGATCAGGAAGCCCATGACTGGCTGGCGCAGGAGATGGCTAAGCCGGCTTCGATCGACGCGCTGGTCGAGGCGGCCGAGAGCCCGGAGCTCGCCGCACAGATCTATACGGCGGCGCGCATCGCCATCAATCCGGACAATGCCGCCGAGAAGGACTTCCTGGCGGGCCTCGCCGGCTCGCTTGGCCTCGATGCCGAGCTGGTGGCCAATATCGACGCCGCTGCCAGCGCCGCCAAGATCTGACGGCTTCGGGCGGGGCCCGCACGCCGCGCGCG
>JAEWKP010000088.1 GCA_023393655.1 Pseudomonadota bacterium
ACTATCAGGCGCGCAAAGCGGCGATCCGCGAGGCCAACGAGACCAGTCCCATCATCAAGCGCGGCATCGCGCTGACGCCGGTGAAGTTCGGCATCTCCTTCACCGCGACATGGTTCAATCAGGCCGGCGCGTTGGTGCATGTCTATACGGACGGCACGGTCGCTCTGAACCATGGCGGCACCGAGATGGGGCAAGGGCTCTACATCAAGGTGGCGCAGGTGGTGGCGCAGGCCTTCGGCATCGGGCTCGATCAGGTCAAGATCACCGCGACCACGACCGGCAAGGTACCGAACACCTCGGCGACCGCTGCCTCGTCCGGCTCCGACCTCAACGGCATGGCGGCGCTCGATGCCTGCGAGACGATCAAGAAGCGTTTGACGGAATTCGCGGGGAAGCACTGGCAGGTCGAGGCAGAGGATATCGTCTTCCTGCCGGGCCGCGTGAAGGTCGGCGCCCGCGAGATCGCCTTCAAGGAGCTGATCGCGGCCGCCTATATGGCCCGCGTCCAGCTTTCGGCGACGGGCTTCTACGCGACGCCGAAAATCCACTGGGACCGCAAGGCCGGGCGCGGCCACCCCTTCTATTATTTCGCCTATGGCGTCGCGGCAGCCGAGGTCGCAATCGATACGCTGACCGGCGAATACAAGGTCGAGCGCGTCGATATCCTGCATGATTGCGGGCAATCGCTGAACCCGGCGATCGACAAGGGCCAGATCGAGGGCGGCTTCGTGCAGGGCATGGGCTGGCTGACGACCGAGGAACTGGTCTGGGACAGGAAGGGGCGGCTCTGGACCCATGCGCCCTCGACCTACAAAATCCCCGTCGCCTCCGACCGTCCGCGCATCTTCAACGTGCATCTCTTGGAGAATGCGCCCAACCGCGAGCCGACGATCCATCGCTCCAAGGCCGTCGGCGAGCCGCCGTTGATGCTGGCAATCTCGGTGCTGCACGCGCTGTCCGATGCGATCGCGAGCGTCGGCGATCATCGCATCTGTCCGCGCCTCGATGCGCCCGCCACGCCGGAGCGCGTGCTGGACGCGGTCGAGCGGGTCAGGGCGGAGGCCGCATCGTGACCCTCGCCGCCTTTCTCACCGCCCATCAGCGCGACGGCATCGTCCTCGTCCGGATCGAATCCACAGAAGGCTCCACCCCGCGCGAGGCTGGCGCCTGCATGGCGGTCAGCCCGAACGCCATCGCGGGAACCATCGGTGGCGGGCAGCTCGAGTTCCATTGCATCGACATCGCACGGCACATGCTGAGCGATAACGCCGAGGACCAGTTGCTCGATATCCCGCTCGGGCCGCAGATGGGGCAGTGCTGCGGCGGGCGGGTGCGCGTGTCGCTGCGCCATGCTTACGCGGCCGAGATCGCGCTGTTCGGCGCCCGCGAGAAGGCCGAAGCCACAGCGCGGCCACCGGTGCTGATCTTCGGGGCCGGCCATACCGGCCGCGCGCTCGCCCACGCACTGGCGCCCCTGCCTTTGTCGGTCTCGCTGATCGACGATCGCGACGATGTCATGAGCGGGCTGCCGGCGGCCGTCACCTGCATCCGCATGGCCGATCCCGTCGATGCGGTCGCGAGCGCGCCGGCCAAGGCCGCCTTCGTCGTGCTCTCGCACAGCCATGCCCTCGACTATCGGCTGGCCGAGGCGGCGCTGGGGCGTGGTGATGCGTCTTACATCGGCATGATCGGCTCCGCCACGAAGCGTGCCCGTTTCGAGGCAAGCTTCCTGCGTACCGGCGGCCGGCGCGACACGCTGGCACGCCTGACCTGCCCGATCGGCGGTTCGGATGTGGACGACAAGCGACCGGAGGTGATCGCGGCCTTGACGGCGGCCGAGCTGGTGCGTTGCTTGCTTGGCCGGAGGGCACCGGCGAAAGGGAGACGGTCGCGACATGAAACAGCCGCGTGAGCAGGATGTGCCGCCGCGGCTGGCGCTCGCCCATATTTCGAAGAGCTTTCCCGGCGTCAAAGCCAATGAAGATATCAGCCTGAGCGTCAGGCCCGGCGAAATACACGCCCTGCTGGGAGAGAACGGCGCCGGCAAGTCGACGCTGGTGAAGATCATCTACGGGGTGCAGCAGGCCGACGAGGGGACGATTTCCTGGAACGGCACGCCCGTCGCGATTCCCTCGCCCAAGGCCGCGCGCAAGCTCGGCATCGGCATGGTCTTCCAGCATTTCTCCCTGTTCGACGCGATGACGGTGATCGAGAACATCGCGCTCGGGCTCGACGAGGCCGTCGACCGCGAAGAACTCAAGAGCCAAGTCGCCGCGATCCTGCAATCCTATTCGCTGCCGCTCGATCCGGAGCGCGAGGTGCATACGCTCTCGGTCGGCGAGCGCCAGCGCATCGAGATCGTGCGCTGCCTACTGCAGAAGCCGAAGCTGCTGATCATGGACGAGCCGACCTCGGTGCTGACGCCGCAGGAGGTCGAGCGCCTGTTCGCCACCTTGCGCCAGATCGCGACCGCGGGCTGCTCGATCCTCTACATCTCGCACAAGCTGCACGAGATCAAAGCGCTCTGCGACAGCGCGACGATCCTGCGTGGCGGGCGCGTCGTCGCGACCTGCGATCCCAAGATCGAGACCACCAAGCGCATGGCCGAGCTGATGATCGGCGCGGAACTACGCAAGATCGAACACGGCAAGGCGACGGGTGCGGGCGCCGTCCGGCTGGAGGTCAAGGGCCTCTCCCTGCCTGGCGAACCGCCCTTCGGCACCGATCTGGAGAGCGTTTCGTTCGAGGCGCGGGCCGGCGAGATCCTCGGCATCGCGGGCGTCGCCGGCAACGGACAGGCCGAACTCCTGACCGCGCTCTCGGGCGAACAGCTCGCAAATGGCGCCGAGGCGATCCGGCTCGACGGCAAGGCGATCGGCTTCGAAGGCGCCGGTGCGCGCCGGGTGCTCGGACTCGCCTGTGTGCCCGAAGAGCGCAACGGCCATGCCGCCGTGCCGGATTTCTCGCTCGCCGATAACGGCGTTCTGACCGCGCGCCATCGCCTGCCGCTGGCGCCGCTTGGTTTCATTAGCCGTGGCAGCGTCAAGCGCTTCGCCGATAGCGTCATCAAGCTCTTCGATGTCCGCACCACCGGCAACACGGCGCTGGCCCGCTCGCTCTCGGGCGGAAACTTGCAGAAATTCATCATGGGTCGCGAGATCGGCCAGCAGCCCGCCGTGCTCGTCGTCTCGCAGCCGACCTGGGGCGTCGATGCGGGTGCTGCCGCCGCGATCCGGCAGGAGCTTGTCGACCTTGCCGCCAAGGGCTCGGCCGTTGTCGTGATCTCGCAGGATCTCGACGAATTGCTGGAGCTTGCCGATCGGCTCTGCGTGATCAACGAAGGGCGGCTCTCGGCGCCGCGTCCGGTCGCGAGCCTCGGCATCGACGAGATCGGCCTGATGATGGGCGGCGTCCATGGCGCGGAGGCAGCCCATGTTTGAATGGCGCCGCCGCCGCGAGCCGAGCACGCTCATGCTGCTCGCAAGCCCACTGATCGCGATCGGGCTCACCATGCTGATCGGCATGATCGTCTTCACCGCCATGGGCTATGACGGCTTCCACGCGGTCGAGAGCATCTTCCTGACGCCGTTTCTGGAGCCGCAGCGCTGGGGCGATATCGGGGTCAAGGGCGCGCCCCTGGTGATGATCGCGCTCGGGCTCGCCATCGGCTTCCGCGCCAATGTCTGGAATATCGGCGCCGAGGGGCAATACGTCATGGGCGCGATCGCCGGCACCGGAGTCGCCCTCCTGACCTATGACATGACGGGCTGGTGGATCCTGCCCGCCATGGCGCTGGCCGGCATCGTGGGCGGCATGGCCTGGGCCGCGATCCCGGCCTTCCTGCGCGTCAAGCTGCAGGTCAGCGAAATCCTGACCAGCCTGATGCTGACCTATGTCGCGGTGCAGCTCCTGTATTTCCTGGTACGCGGCCCGTGGAAGGACCCGGGCGGCTTCAATTTCCCGCAGACGAGGATGTTCACCGCCGACCAGACGCTGCCGACGGTGCTGGAAGGGACGCTCGTCCATCTCGGCATTCCCGCAGCGCTCGTGCTCGCGGTTGTCGCCTGGCTGCTGATGGAGAAGACCACGGCGGGCTACGCGATCAAGGTCGTCGGCCTTGCGCCGGCCGCCGCACGCCATGGCGGCTTCAGCGCGGCGCGCACGACCTGGGCGACCATGCTGGCCAGCGGCGCGCTCGCCGGGCTTGCCGGGCTGTTCGAGGCGGCCGGCCCGTTCGGGCAGCTCACGCCGCAATTCCCGGTCGGCTACGGCTTCACTGCGATCATCGTCGCCTTCCTCGGCCGGCTGAACCCGCTCGGCATCGTCTTCGGCGGCATCGTGCTGGCGGGAACCTATGTCGGCGGCGAGATCGCGCAATCGACGGTCCGGTTGCCGCAGGCCGCGACCGGTCTGTTCCAGGCGACGCTGCTCTTCATGCTGCTCGCCACCGACGTGCTTGTGCGCTGGCGGATCGCCTTCAAGCGGAGGGCGGCATGAATTCCGCCATGCTCGTTTCCATCCTGATGACGCTGATCGCGGCCTCGACGCCGCTGCTGCTGGCGGCGCTGGGCGAACTCGTCGCCGAGAAGGCCGGCGTGCTCAATCTCGGCGTCGAAGGCATGATGCTCTGCGGCGCGGTCGCGGGCTTCGCCGTCGCCTTCTCGACCGGCAGCACCGGCATCGGGCTCGTTGCGGCGGCCTTCGCCGGCGTCGCGGCCTCGATGATCTTCGCTGTGCTGGCGCTCTCGCTGATGGCCAATCAGGTCGCGACGGGGCTCGCCCTGACGATCTTCGGCATCGGGGCGTCCTCGCTGATCGGCGCGGGCTTCGTCGGGCGCACGATCACGCGCCTCCAGCCGGTCTTTCCAGCGGGTCTGTCAGAACACCCGATCCTGCGGGTGATCTTCGGCCACGACATCGTCGTCTAACTCTCGCTCGCGCTTGTCGCGGGGGTGAGCTGGTTCCTGCGCCGGACGCGGCCGGGGCTGATCCTGCGCGCCGTCGGCGAGAACGACGCCTCCGCCCATGCGATCGGCTATCCGGTCGTCGCCATCCGCTATGCGGCGGTGGCCTTCGGCGGTGCGCTGGCCGGGCTCGGTGGCGCCTATTTCTCGCTGGCACTGACGCCGATGTGGGCGGACCGATTGACCGCGGGCCGCGGCTGGATCGCGCTGGCGCTTGTCGTGTTCTCGGCCTGGAAGCCGGGGCGCCTGCTGCTCGGAGCCTATCTCTTCGGTGCCGTGATGACGCTCGAATTGCAACTCAAGGCAGCCGGCGTCACCTGGCTCGCGCCGGAGGTCCTGGCAATGGCCCCCTACCTTGCGACGATTGCAGTTCTGACCATGATGTCGCTAGGACGGAAGACCGGCCGGCTCGACGCGCCCGCCTGCCTCGGCAAACCCTTCTCGGCGTCCTGACGCCGCAACTCACAACGGGGAGTTCTCGTAATGACCAGCATCATCACCCGCCGCAGGCTGACCTTCGGCGCGGCCGCGGCCTCCACCCTGCCGATCCTCGGCCGTGGCGCCTCGGCGCAGGCCCCGCTCGGCGTCGGCTTCGTCTATGTCGGCCCGATCGGCGACCACGGCTATACTTGGACGCACAACCAGGGCCGGCTGGCGCTGGAGAAGGAATATGGCGCCAAGATCAAGACCAGCTTCATCGAGAACGTCGCCGAGGGGCCGGACGCGGCGCGCGCCATCCGCCAGCTCGCCCAGGCCGGCAACCAGCTGATCTTCACGACCTCGTTCGGCTTCATGAACCCGACG
>JAEWKP010000099.1 GCA_023393655.1 Pseudomonadota bacterium
GAATTCGAAGGAGTGTTCCATGCGCATCATCCGCGCGGCCGATTGCAAGGTCATGCCGTGGAAGAACGGCGGCGGCACCACGACCGAGATCGCGGTTTCTCCCGAGGGAGCCTCCCTGAGCGAGTTCGACTGGCGCATCTCGATGGCGCATGTGGGCGCGGACGGGCCGTTCTCGTCCTTCCCCGGCATCGACCGGACGCTGTCGGTGCTGACCGGCAATGGCATCCGGCTAGCCTTCGGCGATGGCGACACGGTTTCGCTCGACCGCGCGACCGCGCCGTTCTTCTTCGCCGCCGACCGGGCGGTGGATGGTGTGCTCGTCGACGGCGCGATCGACGATCTCAACGTAATGAGCCGGCGCGGCCGCTGGCGGCACCGGGTCGAGCGATTGTCGGGTGAAGGCTCGCTCGCCGCGAGCGAAGGCCTGCTGGTGCTGGTCGCCCGCAAGGGCGACTGGCTGGTGAGCGGCGCGAGCTTAGCCGCCGGTGACAGTGCAATCCTCGACGCGCCGGGACATGTCGAGCTTACGATGGTGAGCGGCTATGAGGCTGAGCTTTATGCGGTTTGGCTGACGGCGTCATAGACAGCCGCGGGATCTCCTCTCCCGGACGGGAGAGGGGTAGGGGTGAGGGACCGCCGCTGATCATTGGAGCGCGACCGGGCCACTGGGTCTTCGCGGATAGGGCAGACCCTCATCCCTGCCCTTCTCCACTGATCTCGGGTCTACCCGAGATCAGCACTCAGAGTGATCGAAGTCGGGTAGACCCGACTTCGATGCGGGAGAAGGGTTCCCCGCGCCCTACTGGAACCTACGCCGCCTGACGCGGCTGCGGGCCGACATAGACCGATTGCGGGCGGATCAGCCGGCCGCCGGCGATCTGCTCCTTGGCATGGGCGAGCCAGCCCGTCGTGCGCCCGAGCGCGAAGACGCAGGTGAACGAGTCCGGCGTGAAGCCGAGCGCCTCCAGCAGCAGCGCCGTGTAGAACTCGACATTGGTCTCCAGCGTCCGGTTCGGCTTGCGCTCGCGCAGGATGGCAAGCGCCGCCTGCTCGACCGCTTCGGCCAGCGCGAGCCGCCCGCTATCGGCGCCGAGCCGGCGGATCGCGCCTTTCAGCGCATCGGCGCGTGGATCGCGCACGCGGTAGATGCGGTGGCCGAAGCCCATCAGTCGGTCGCCGCGATCGAGCGCCGTCTCCAGCCAGGCGCGAGCGTTAGCCGGCGCACCGATCGCATCGAGCATCTCGATCACCGGACCGGGCGCGCCGCCATGGAGCGGCCCCTTCAGCGCGCCGATGCCGGCGAGCACAGCAGAGACCAGCCCGGCGCGGGTCGAGGCGACGACACGGGAGGCGAAGGTCGAGGCGTTGAGGCCGTGATCGGCGACAGTCACGAGATATGTATCAAGCGCTGCGGCCTGTTGCTGCGTCGGCATCTCACCCGTCAGCATGCGCAGCGTATCGGCCGCCTGCGACAGCGAAGGATCGGGCGCGACCGGGGCGAGGCCCTGACGCAGGCGCAGCGAAGCGGCGGTGAAGACGGCCGGCGCTGCCAGAAGCCGCAGCACCGTGCCGACATCCTCACCGTCAGGAACTAGCGCCGTCATCGCCCGGATCATCTCGACCGGCCCAAGCGTGACGGGGACAACCGCCTTCCGCACCACCGTCTCGAACAGTTCCTGCCGGGCCGCGCCTAATGCCGCCGGCAGGTTCTTCATGGCGGGCAGGTCCGGCACAAAGCCATCGAGCATCAACGCAGCCATCTCCTCGAAGGAGGTATGGCCCGCGAGCTCATCGAGACTATGGCCGCGCATCACCAGCCGACCCGCCGCTCCATCGACTTCCGAGAGCACGGTATGGGCGGCAACGACATCTTCAAGGCCATCGGACATGGCGGGTTCTCCTCAACATCTGAGGCCTTGAAGATTGATAGCTTCATCAGTAGAATCAATCTTGAACAATATAATCAATCTATTTTCCCATGACCGACTGGCTGACGGCGCAACAGGTGATGCAGCGGCTCGGGCTGAAGCCGCAGACGCTCTATGCCTATGTCAGCCGCGGGCTGATCGAGGCGCGCGGCGATGCCGGCGACTCGCGCCGGAGGCTCTACCGCGCCGAGGATGTCGCGCGGCTGGAGCATCGCAAGGCACGGGGCCGCAAGCCCGCCGCCATCGCGGAGGATGCCATCGCCTTTGGCGAGCCGATCCTGGCTTCAGGGATAGCCACGATCCAACGCGGCAGGCTCTGGTATCGCGGGCAGGATGCAGAAAAGCTGGCCGAGACGGCGAAGCTGGAGGATGTCGCGCGGCTGCTCTGGGATTGCGGCTCGCAGCGCTTTCCGCCGCTGTTCACGATCGTGCCGGAGGCGCCGACCCGGCAGCGCATGTTCTCGGTGATCGCCGCGCGCGCCGCCAGCGACTCTGCCATGGCCGGCCGGACGAAGAAAGCGCTCTATCTGGAGGCGGCCTCCGTGATCGACTCGCTGGTCGACGCCATCGCCGGACGGCCGGGACAGGGGCCGATCCATCACCGGCTGGCGCTGGCCTGGGGCTGCGACGAACGCGGCGCCGACCTGATCCGCCGCGCGCTGGTATTGCTCGCCGACCATGAGCTCAACGCCTCGACCTTCGCGGTCCGGGTCGCGGCCTCGACGCGCGCCTCGCTCGCCGCCTGCATCCTGGCGGGGCTTGCGACGCTGTCCGGGCCGCTACATGGCGGGATGACGCCGCGCGTGCTCGGATTGATGCGCGAGATCACGAGCGAGGGCGTGGAGATGGCGGTCTCGGCGCGGCTGGCAACCGGCATGCCCCTGCCCGGCTTCGGCCATCCGCTCTATCCGGATGGCGATGCGCGGGCGCGCGCGCTACTGACCGCGTTCACGCTGCCGCCAGCCTATGAGGAGACGCGCCGGGCCGTCACCACGCTGACTGGCGAGGAGCCGAATATCGATTTCGTGCTGACGGCGATCGCGAGCGAACTCGGGCTCGGGCCGGACGTGCCGTTCCAATTGTTCGCTGCCGCGCGCTGCGCCGGCTGGATCGCGCATGCACTGGAGCAGGCCGAGACCGGACGCCTGATCCGGCCTCGCGCTCGCTATGTCGGGCCGGAGCCGGGTTAGACCGACTCGAACCACCTTTTGTCATTCCGGGGCTTCGCGCAGCGAGGAACCCGGAACCCACGAC
>JAEWKP010000145.1 GCA_023393655.1 Pseudomonadota bacterium
GTCTTCCGGAACCATCCCCAGCCGAACGCCCCGATTGGCCCCTCAGTCGAAAGGCTTTGTTGCCAAAAGATTATGAATTTCTGTAGGGTCGACACCTTGGCCGGAACCGCTATTGGCCACGGCCACCGATAGAGATATCGCGGCAAGCGATACACGGGACAGGGGACGGCTCATGGATGTGCGGCAACTGCGATGTTTCATCGCGGTGGCAGAAGAGCTGCACTTCGGCCGGGCAGCCGAGCGTCTCGGCGTCGCGCCGCCCGCGCTGTCGCGGCAGATCAGCGCCCTCGAAGACGAACTCGGCGTCGCACTGCTGACGCGTACGACCCGGCAGGTCGCGATGACCCGCGCCGGGCTGATCATGCTCGAGGAGGCCAAGGGCATCCTGGTCAAGATGGAGCATGCCTCGCGTGCCGTGCGCGAGGCCTCGCTCGCTTCGGGCAAGGTGCTGCGTGTCGGCGCGATCGACGCAGCCTCGTCGAGCTTCGTGCCGGAGGCGCTGATGGCCTTTCGCGCCCGCTTCCCCGGCATCGAGATCAAGTTCGTCGAGGCGATGACCGCCGCGCTCGTCCAGATGCTGGAGGCCGGCAAGCTCGACCTGGCGCTGACCCGCCCGCCACGCAAGCCGACCGATTGCGCCTTCGAGATCCTGCGGGTCGAGCGCCCGATCGTGGTGCTGAACGAGAACCATCCGCTCGCCGCGCGCGACCACCTGACCATGCTCGACCTCGTCGGCGAGCCCTTCGTCGTGCCGTCCAAGCGCATCCGGCCCTATGCCTACGATCTGGTGATGGCCTATTTCGAGAGCGTGGGCGCGGTCCCGAACGTCACCATCGAGGCGACCGAGAAGCCGGCGATGATGTCGGCGGTCGCGGCCGGGCTCGGAATGGCGCTGGCGCCGGACTGGGTCTCGCGATTGTCCTTCCCGGGCGTGACGATGCGGCGCCTGCGCGGCGCGATGCTCGATCCCCCGCCGCCGGGTGCGCTTGTCGGCGTCTCCTGGCGCCCGCAGCAGAAGCTGCCCTCCCGCGACGATTTCCTCGCGATCCTCAGGGAAAGCGTGACGCTGCTCGACGACCGCCACGTCCTGCCCTTCGTGGCACCGAAACCGCAGAAACGAACCGCCCGCGCCGGGTCGCCAATCGGAGAAGCCTCATGAGTTTGAACCAGATAGAGCGGGCGCAGGGTCTGCGCGTAAGATCGACGCAGGACATGTGGGCAGGGGTGTTCATGATCCTGTTCGCCTGCGTGGCCGTGTTCATGGCCTGGGATCTGCCCATGGGGAGCCTGCGGCAGATCGGGGCGGGCATGCTGCCGAAATCCATCGCGACGATCTGCGGCGCGCTGGGCGCGATTCTGGCGCTGAGTTCGCTGCGCTATCACGGCGAGGCCCTGACGCCATGGTCGTGGCGGGCCATCATCCACGTCCTCGGCGGGACCGTCCTTTTCGCGCTGGCGATCCGCGGTTTCGATTTCGGGCCGATCCATGTGCCTTCGCTCGGCCTCGTAATCGCCGGGCCGCTGGTCGTGCTGTTCTCGGGCATGGCGGCGAGCGACCGCAGCCTGAAGGAGCTGGTGATCTTCGCCGCCGTGATGACATTCGGCTGCGCGCTGCTGTTCAAATACGCGCTGGGACTGCCAATTCCCCTCGCCCCCTGGCTGCTTGGAATCTGACGCCATGGCTGAAATGATGTCTCATCTGGCGGTCGGTTTCGGCGTCGCCTTCACGTTCCAGAACATCCTGCTCTGCTTCACCGGCTGCCTTGTCGGGACATTGATCGGGGTGCTGCCCGGCGTTGGCCCGACCGCGACCATCGCCATGCTGCTGCCGATCACCTTCGGCCTCGACCCGACCGGCGCGCTGATCATGCTCGCGGGCATCTATTACGGCGCGCAATATGGCGGATCGACTACGGCGATCCTCGTGAACATTCCCGGCGAAGCAACCGCCGTGGTCACCACGCTCGATGGCCACCAGATGGCCAAGCAGGGCCGCGCCGGCATCGCGCTCGGCACGGCCGCCCTCGGCTCCTTCTTCGCCGGCACCGTCGCGACCATGGTCATCGCAGCGCTCGGCGCGCCGCTGACGCGGCTGGCGCTGCTGTTCGGGCCTGCCGAATATTTCTCGCTGATGGTGATGGGGCTGTGTTTTGCCGTGGTTCTGGCACGCGGCTCGATCCTGAAGGCCTTCTGCATGATCGCGCTCGGCCTGCTCCTGTCGACGGTCGGCACCGATCTCGAGACCGGGCAGGAACGCCTGACCTTCGGCATCGCCTCGCTCTCGGACGGCATCGACGTCGCCGTGCTCGGCATGGGCGTCTTCGGTTTCGCGGAAGTGCTGCGCAACCTCGAAACCCCGGAAGCGCGCGACGTCGTCCGCGCCAAGATCGGCCGGCTGCTGCCGAACTGGAGCGACATCAAGCAATCGATCAAGCCGGTGCTGCGCGGCACCGGCATCGGCGCCATCCTCGGCATCCTGCCGGGCAATGGCGCGGTGCTCGGCCCCTTCGCCAGCTACACGGTCGAAAAGAAGATCGCCGACGACCCGTCCCGCTTCGGCAAGGGCGCGATCGAGGGTGTGGCGGGGCCGGAATCGGCCAACAATGCCGGCGCGCAGACCGCATTCATCCCGCTGCTCACGCTCGGCATTCCGCCGAATGCGGTGATGGCGCTGATGGTCGGCGCGATGACGATTCACGGCATCATTCCCGGCCCGCAGGTCATGACCAAGAACCCGGAGCTGTTCTGGGGCATGATCGCCTCGATGTGGATCGGCAACCTGATGCTGCTCGTCATCAACCTGCCGCTGGTCGGGCTCTGGGTGAAGCTGCTGCAGGTGCCCTACCGCCTGATGTTCCCGGCGATCCTGATCTTCTGCTGCATCGGCATCTACTCGGTGAACAACCAGCCGGCCGACGTCGCCTTCACGGCGCTGTTCGGCCTGTTCGGTTACGCGCTGATCAAGCTCGGCTTCGAGCCGGCACCGATGCTGCTCGGCTTCGTGCTGGGCAAGCTGATGGAGGAGAAGCTCCGGCAGGCGCTGATCATCTCGCGCGGCTCGTTCTACACCTTCATCGACTATCAGAACCGGCCGATCTCGCTGGGGCTGCTCATTGTCGCGGCGATCGTGCTCGCCATCGCGCTCCTGCCTGCGATCTCGAAGAAGCGCGACGAGGTCTTCACCGAATGACGGGGTTGCCGCCCCGGCGGCCGCCCTCCAGTTTCATTTCACGCAATCTCCAGGGAGGAATACGCATGAAGAAGCTCGCTCTCGGCCTTGCCGCCGCCGCCACGCTGGCATTCGCCGGCTCCGCTCAGGCGCAGGGTTATCCGACGAAGCCGATCACCATGATCGTGCCGTTCGCGGCCGGCGGCCCGACCGACATCATCGCCCGCGTCGTCACCGACCACATGTCGAAGACGCTCGGCCAGCAGATCGTCATCGAAAACGTCGCCGGCGCCGGCGGCACGACCGGCATCACCCGCGCCGTCACCGCCGCACCAGACGGTTACACCATCGCGATGGGGCATCTGGGCACCTTCTCGGCGGCCCCCGCCACCTATCCCGGCCTCAAGTACGATCCGATCAACGGCATGCAGACGATCGGGCTCGCCGGCGGCACGCCGATCCTGATCGTCGCCCGCAAGAATCTCGAAGCGCCCGACCTCAAGGCCTTCGTCGCCGCCGTCAAGGCCAACCCGGACAAGTTCAACGAAGCCCATGCCGGCCTCGGCTCGGTCTCCTGGACGACCTGCACCCTGCTCAAGGGCGTCCTCGGCACGCCGAAGATCAATGCCGTCGCCTATCGCGGCACCGGCCCGGCGCTGAACGACCTCGTCGCCGGCCAGGTTGACTTCATGTGCGACCAGATCGTTTCGGTCTCCGAGCAGATCCGCGCCAAGACGATCAAGGCCTATGCCATCGCCTCGGCCCAGCGCTCGCCGGCCCTGCCGGACGTGCCCACCACCAAGGAAGCCGGCCTGCCCGACTACCAGATCGAGGCCTGGAACGGCATCGCCGGCCCGAAGGGCATGCCGAAGGAGGCCGTGGACAAGCTGGTCGATGCGCTGAACAAGGCGCTCAACGACGAAGGCACCAAGAAGCGCCTGCTCGATCTCGGCGCCGTGCTGCCGACCGCCGAGGAGCGGACGCCGGCCGGTTTCGCAGCCCTGATCAAGCGCGACGCCGACAAGCTGACGCCTGCGCTCTCGGCCGCCTCGAAGCAGTAAGCCGACGCGAGACGCCAATCACCATCCGGCGGGCCTCCGGGCCCGCCGTGTGGGTTTGAGGTTGCGGCAACTTACCTCACGCGCTGGT
>JAEWKP010000165.1 GCA_023393655.1 Pseudomonadota bacterium
CGGACCTGGTGCTGAACCTCGACGATATCGCCTTCATGTCGCGGGTGATCTGGGCAAGCCAGTAGGCAGAGATGACCCGTCAGTGCCCGTTTCGGCGGCGGGCCGGCAGCATCACCGCGAAGACCGCGCCGGCATCGGATGGCTCGAGCGCGATCGAGCCGCCATGGAGTCGGACCAGCTCGGCCGCGACCGCAAGGCCGAGTCCGGTCCCGCCGGGGGTCACCGAGCCCCGGAAGGCCTGGAACAGGTTGGTTCGCGCCCGCTCCGGCACACCGGGTCCGTTGTCGATGATGCGCAAGGCCACCGAGCCGTTCTCCGGCCCGCCCGTCACCGTCAGCACCGGCAGGTCGCCGGGCTCCGCCCCGGCCCGCGTCAGCGCCTGGATCGAGTTGCGCATCAGGTTGGTCAGCACGCGCGCCATCTGGTCGGGGTCGCAGGGCGCCGATAGTTCGGGCGGGACCCGGTTCTCGAAGCGCGGCTGCTTGCCGTCGCCGAGGCCGAGCATCTCCGCCTGCTCGGCGACGAGCTGCCGCAACGGGACATCGCGGATCGCGGGCGTCGCCTCGGCGGCACGGCCATAGGCGAGGGTCGCCTGGCAGAAATCGATGGCGCGCCCCAGCGTCGCGATCAGGCGCGGCGCGAAGCGGCGGATCTTGGCGTCGCGGGTCTCGATCAACTGGTCGGACATGAGCTGCGCCGCCGCCAGCATGTTGCGCAGGTCGTGGTTGATCTTCGAGACGGCGAGGCCGAGCTCGGCGAGGTGCTTCTTGGTGCGCAATTCGTCGGCGAGCGTCGCTTCCATGCGGGCGAGTGCGCGTTCGGCCTCGCCGATTTCGTCGGCGCGCAGAGACGGCTCGATGATCCGCCGCGGATTCTCGGGGTCGGCCTCGAATTCCATGACATTGGCCGCCAGATGCCGGATCGGCCCGATGATCAGCGCATTGAGCGCGATATAGACGGCCAAGGCCGTGAGGCCAGTGATCAGCAGCGAGATCAGCAGCAGGCTCCACGAGAATTTCAGCATCGCCCGGCGCAGCGGCGCCTCGTCGATGACGATCTCGACGAAATCGGCGCCGCCGACGGCTTCGCCGACCACGCGGATCGGCATGGTCGCGGGTGCGACGAGGACGGCGAGCGCCTCCTTGATCGCATTCATCCAGTCGAGGCTGCGCAGGTCGATCGAGCGGGAAACCTCCGGCGGCGGCATCGAGTCGAGGCTGAGCAGCCGGCGTGCGCCGCCGACGCGCGCCGCGATCGCGCGGGCTCCGACGCCCATCAGCAGGCGGTTCTCGCTGCCCTCGGGCAGGCCGTCCTCCGGGGCGCCTTCCAGCACCAGCGCCGCGACCTGGGCGGCGGCGATCCGGTCATGCAGCCAGTTGCGGCGGAAATTCGCGATGGAGGGCAGATAGATCAGCACCTCTGCCAGCATGACGAAGAGCACGGTGACGAGCAGCAGCTTGGCCGAAAGACCAAGGCGCGTGAGGCCGCGCGGCTGGCTGACCGACAAGGCTGACTTGGGTGCGTGCATCGTCGGTGATCTTAGCCGAAACGCCTGAGAAAGCCGATGAGGCGGCGCAAGGCCGGCCGCGTGGTCAGTGTCGCATGGAACGAAAGCGCGGCGCGGCGCGAGGCATCGGAGCGGGCGGTCGCGGGCAGCGGCATGCCGGCGAGGTCGCCGACGCCGAGTCCGGCCCGCATTGCGATGCACCAGGGGGCGATCAATTCCCCCGCATCGTCACCGACGATGGTGGCGCCGAGGATGCGGCCCTTGCGGTCGACGATCGCCTTGACGAAACCTTCGGTATCACCGGCAGCCTGTGCGGCCACGTTCTCGCAGAACGGCCAGCGCAGCACCCGGATCGCTCCGGCCCTGGCACGGGCTTCAGCCTCCGTCAGGCCGATCGCGGCGACCTGGGGTCGGCTCCAGACGACGCGCGGCTCGCTCGCCGGATCGATCTTCACCGGCTGGCGAAACAGAATGTTGCGCAGCACGAGTCCGACATGGTCGTCGCCGGCCCGGTCGGGCGAGGTGGCGGCTGCGCCTCCCGCACTGGCCCCGATGGCATGGACGCGGCGATTGCTCGTCCGCAGGCTCCGGTCGATGGTGATGCCGGATGCATCGTGACGAATGCCGGCGAGATCGAGGTCGAGGCTGCCGATCTCGGGGCGGCGCCGGCCATAGACGAGAAGATGCGAGCCTTCGATCGTGGTTTCGCCCGAGGGCGTCTCGAGGACGAGGCGAAGCCCCGAGCGGCTGCGTTCCACCCGCAACGGCTCACAGCCTTCATGGAGATCCAGCCCCTCGCGCAGCAGCCGGCGCCGCAGGATCATTGCAGCTTCCTCATCGCGATCTGGGAGCAGCCCGTCCGGAGCGACAAGCTTTGCGAGGCAGCCGAGGCGGCGCAGGGCCTGGGCCAGGGCGGTGCCCGCGCCGCCGATCACGATCGGCCGTTCGGGTAATCGGGTCAGGCCGGCGAGGTCGGACTCGTAGAGAACTGGGATGGAGTCGAGCCCCGCTATCGCCGGCGGCACAACATGCGCGCCGGTGGCGATCACGAAGCGGCGTGCCTTGATCGGGCGGCCATCGACGGTGACCGTGCTGCGGCTTGTGAAATGGGCCTCGCCCTGGACGATGGTGATGCCCAGCGCAGCCAGGCGCTCGGCTGAATGATTGGCGCGGTCGGCGGACAGGGCGCGCTGGATATGGTCGTGGATCTGGGCCGGGTTCGGCTGCGGCTCGGTCGCTGCGAGGCCGAGGCGCGTCCCATCGCGCAGCGCCTGCGCCCGGGCAGCGATCGCGATAAGGGCTTGAGCTGCGAGCGGTCCCCGATCTCCGCCGATGGCATCGCGCTCGACCAGAACGACCGGGACGCCGAAGGTCGCCGCGGCGATCGCAAGTGCAATGCCGTTCGCGCCCGCGCCGATGACGCAGATATCGGGTGTCAACGCGGCTGGTTTCGCCGCCTTGGCCGTGCCGTCGCTCACCGGATGTCCCGTTTTGCTCGCTTGTCCCATCGCTGATGCGTTGCCGAGCCGGCGGAATCAAGGCCGCTGCGCAGGCGCTTCGGAAAAAGAACGGTGCTCGCCGGTTCAGGCCACGCTGCGGTTGCCGTTCCTGGCCTTGATGCCGGCAAGCGGCTCGGGGCGGCCGAACAGGAAACCCTGGGCACGATGGGCGCCGAGGAGCTGGACGGCGATGCGCTGCTGCTCGGTCTCGATGCCCTCGACGACGACGTTCATCTGGAGGCGGCGCGCCAGTTGGCAGACCGCCTCGATGACTGCTTTGGAGGCCTCGTTGGTGTGGACCTCGCGCGTGAAGCTCTGGTCGATCTTCACCTGCGCGAACGGGTAGGTCGAAAGATAGGCGAGCGAGGAATAGCCGGTCCCGAAATCATCCAGCGCGAAGGTAACGCCCAGAGCCCGCAACTCGTCGAGGACGGAAAGCGCCAGCTTGTCGTCCTCGATCAGCAGCGATTCAGTGACCTCGAGCATCAATCGCCGCGATTCCAGATGCGAGGCGAGGAGCGCTTCCTTGACCGTCTCGACGATCCGGCGCGGTTCGCGGAACTGCAATGGCGAGACGTTGACGGAGACGCCGATGCCGGGCTCCCAGCTTGCGGCATCGCGGCAGGCCTGGCGGATCGCCCAGTCGCCCATGCTGGCGATCAGGCCGGACTGCTCGGCGATCGGGATGAACACGCCGGGCGGCACCATGCCGCGGGTCGGGTGGCGCCAGCGCATCAGGGCCTCGCGCGACACGACCTTCTGGGTCTTCAGGTCGATGATCGGCTGGTAATAGAGTTCCAGCGTGCCGTCGGTGCAGGCCCTGCGCAGATCGATCTCGATCTCGTGCCGCTCCATCATCTCCTCGGCCATGGCCGGGTTGAAGAACATCACCGTGTTCCGGCCAGCCGATTTCGCCTTGTAGAGCGCGGTATCGGCATGGCGCAGCAGGTCGGCCGGATTGGCGCCGTCGTGTGGCGCCATCGCGATGCCGATGCTCGCCGTCACGTAGACGGTCTTGCCGTCGACGTCGAAGGCCCGCGACATCACGTCGATCATGCGCCGTGCGATGGCGGTGACGACGGTATGGTCTGCGGAGGGGAGTATCAGCAGGAACTCGTCGCCGCCGAAGCGGGCGAGCTGGTCGTTGCTGCGGATCGCGCTGCGCAGGCGGCTCGCGGTCTCCATCAGCACATGGTCGCCGGTATCGTGGCCGAGGCTGTCATTGACCTGCTTGAAGCCGTCCAGGTCGAGGTAGAGCAGCGCGAAGGCATCGCCGGTGCGCTCGAGTTTGGCGAAGGCTTCCGCGATCCGCGTGCTGTACTCGAACCGGTTCGCCAGTCCGGTGAGCTCGTCGAAGCGCGCCATCTGCTCGATGCGCGCCTCGGTCGCCTTGCGTTGGGTGGCATCCTCGGTGAGCATCAGGATGCCGCCCTCGGCAGCAGGCGCCAGCGTCACGACCAGTACGAGGCCGCCCCGCGTCACCAGTTCGCGGCTGGTCGCCTGCTGGGTCGCCTGTACCTCCGTCAGGGCCGTGCGGATGTCCCGCAACTGGTCCTGGCTGATTACCTGCCGTTCCACCAGGAAGCGCGCGATCGCCGTCAAGGGCGTGCCGGGGAGGACGAGCGTCTCCGGCAGGCCATAGAGCGTGCTGTGGGGGGCATTGCTGACCGCGAGCTTGAGGCTGCGGTCGAACATCGCCAGCCCGTCGATCATGGTGTTGAGCGCGGCGTCGAGCGTCAGGTTCTGCGAGTGCAGGGCGGAGGCGAGTGCCTTCGACTGCTTGTTGGCGTCGCTGAGCGCGAGCAGGTTGCGGTGAAGCGAGTTGGTGATTGCGATATTGGCCGCCACGTAGAGGAAGGCGAAATAGCCGATATAGCGGTAATAGGGATTATGGGCGCCGATCAGCCCGATCGCCATCGGGATGCAGAAGGTCAGGAGCTGCACCGCGACGAATTTCGGCCGGCCGGCGTTGCGCGCGACATAGCCGGAGGCGAGCGCGATGGTCGAGGCGACCGAGGTGATATGCGCGGCGGCATCGTCGGTCCGGACCAGTGCGACATAGCAACTGTAGCCGAGGATGGCGCTGAACGCCGTGGCGCCCAGGAAATAGTCGCGGTCCCAGCGGCGGGTCTGCGCATAGCTGTCCTGCGCGTGGTTGCGCCGACGATAGGCGATCACCGTCATGATGCGCAGGATGACGATGAGCGTCACCAGCACGGTAAGGACCATGAAGATGTCCATGCCGGTGGACACCCAGCACAGGAACGGCGTCAGGATGCCGGCGATGCCGCCGGGGACGATCGAGGCCGGCGATGAGAACAGCGAGCTGACCAGCAGCGTATAGCCGGTCAGGTCGACTTTCTCGCCCTGCTCGCGCTCGCCAGCTGTCATCAGTCGCTTGAGCGCGCCTGCCATCTACTCCCGCCTTTGCCGCCCCCGCGCATTGCAACGCGCGAAGCTCGCACGTCGCGCATTGTGCCAAAGGGTTGTACGAGAGCAGAAGTAAATGCTTCGTGTGGCTTTCCTGGGGAGCGCTCTCAGGGATATGGGTCGGGCGCCCCGCTTCCGGTCACACCGGAGCGAGGTGGCGCTGATAGACGCGGGCCAGCATCCGGTCCTGTGTCTGGGCGATGCGTTGCAGTTTCGAGATCGCGCTCGGGCTGAGGCGCAGCATGCAATTCGTCCAGATCTCGCCGAGATGGCCGAGCTCTTCGCGCAGGTCGCCATGGCGACGGTTAAAGGCTGAGAACAGAGCGGTCTTGGCCGCGTGGATCGGCAGCGAGTCGGCGCAGTACTTGCGGATCCAGTCCTCGCCCGTGCCGGTCGGAACCACCGCTTCGAGGCCGCCCGCCGCCATGAATTCCTGCGCGCTCATCTCTTCGCCGGAGAGCAGCATCTGCTCGGCCGCGCGCTGGCCCATGCGTCGCGACAGGATCGCCACCGCCGTGATCGGGAAATGGTTGAACTTGATCTCCGGGTAGACGAACGAGGCCTGTTCCTCGGCGATCATCACGTTGCACGAGCGCGGCGCGTCGATACCGCCGCCGATCGCCTTGGCGTGGATCGTCGAGAGCGTCACCACGAGGCCGTTGAGGCCGCCGGAATTCCAGATCGCGCCTTCCGCCGAAAGCCGGGCGTATTCCGTCAGCGCGGCGCGGTCGTTCTTGGCCAGGCAGTCCAGGTAGAAATCGAGATCGCCGCCGAGCGGGAAGAACGGGCCGGTGCCGCGGAAGGCGAGGAAGCGCACCGGGGCGCGGTGATACTGGTCGGGCGCGCCCCATAGCGCGGCGATCGCGCTCTGGATCTTCACTAGGCTGTCGAGCAGTTGCAGCGTGAAGACCGGCTTCAACTCCGGCCGGATCGTGACCCAGAGCGTCTTGATGTCCGGCTCGTAGGCGATCTCCACCTCCGGCAGGAAGCCTGCCTTGTAGCGGATCGCATCGATGACTTCGCAACTCTCCAGCAGGGTCGGCGCAAGGCTCCCCGCTCTGGTCTTCAAGGACTGCAACATGACGCTACCCCACCAACTCCTTGATGCCCGCAGCGTAAACGAGCTTAACGAAGTGTAAACGAAATCAGGCAGAAATGGTTAATAGCATTAAGCTTTTTTCGATGACGCTGCGTTATGTGATGCGTTCCGGGACGCCCGGCCTCCGACCAGGCAAGAGCCGCGCCGCCGCGATGCGAACGATCATTGCGTGGAGAGGTCCGAATCCGGAAACAAACGGTCCCTGTCGCGGCTTGCGGGAGAAGGATCGTTTCCAGGCGGGAAAGCCGGATCGGAGCTGGCTCGCTCCGGCACGATGCTGGCCCGTCATGGGGCAGGGCGGTTGGCGATCGACGGCGCTTGTCCACCGGCGGCTCAGGGTCTAACGATACCGCCGCGAATTCGCCGCGTTCCCGCGTTCAAACATCTTTTGCCGAGCTGATGCCGTGACCCGCCAGACAGCCGAGGACGAGAAGCAGGCGCGCCTTGCCGCCGCGCTCCGCGAGAACCTGAAGCGCCGCAAGGCCCAGGCTCGTGCTCGCCGTTCGGACGAAGCGCAAGCGCGTGAGCTGGCCCCGCCCTCTCAGGCCGACACCTCCCGGACCTGAATTCCCTTATTCTCCCTTATGCCGCCGGCCCTGTGCCGGCCGGCCGAGCAGGACCCGACGATGGACAAGATCCGCATCACCGGCGGCCAGCGCCTCAATGGCGCCATTCCGATTTCCGGCGCGAAGAACGCCGCCTTGCCGCTGATGATCGCGAGCCTGCTCACAGACGAGACGCTGACGCTGACCAATGTGCCGCGCCTCTCGGACGTG
>JAEWKP010000457.1 GCA_023393655.1 Pseudomonadota bacterium
AAGGACGACAGATGGCGAAAGAAGAACTGCTTGAATTCGACGGCACCGTGGTCGAGGTGCTTCCGGACGGCAACTACCGGGTGAAGCTCGATAACGAGCACATCATCCTGGCCTACGCAGCCGGCAAGATGAAGAAGAACCGCATCCGCACCATCGCGGGTGACCGCGTCATCGTCGAGATGTCGCCTTACGATCTCGATCGCGGCCGTATCAACTTCCGCCAGAAGACGGCTGGCCCGGCTCCGGGCGGCCCGCCGCGCCAGAACTTCCGCCGGCGCTGACCAAAGGGTCTACCCTGATTATGGACGTGGTTTTGATCGGGCCAAAACGGCCGAGAGCCAGGAGGCGCCCGCCGCCCGATGCCCTCGGCATCGGGCAAGGGACCGACACAGCTATCGTCCGTTTTCGCCCGACCCCGAAGGGGCGCGGGCCTTTTGATCGGCTGGTGCGTCGCGCGGCCTTGCAAACCAGACGGTTTGCTGTGGCCACGCTCCTGCCCGCCGATCAAAATGCCCTGAGTCAAAACCACGCCCATAATCAGGGTAGACCCTTATGATGCGCCCGTCGCGAACCGAGCTGCTGTTCGTCGCGCTGGGCGCCGCCCTCGGCGCCATGGTCGCCTATGGGGTCAAGGCCGGCTTCGTCGCACCCGACGGAGCCCTGCCGCCCTTCGCCATCGTGCTGCTCGGGCTGGGCTTCGTCGAGTTGCTCGTCGGCTATGCAACGGGCCGCTCGCCCGGAACGCTGGTCGGCATGCCCGCCCGCTTCCTCGCCTTCGTCGTCGGCGTCTGCGTCGTCCTGCTCGGCGGCAAGTTCGCCTGAGCCGGGGGAGCGCTCGGCACCTTGCGCGTCATGCTCGGGCTTGACCCGAGCATCTCGGGCCGAAGAGGCCGATCTATCCTGAAGAGATTCTCGGATCTGCGCTCCGCTCCGCCCGAGAATGACGGCAGCTTGCCACTTCTGAAAACCGCCAAGAAAAAACCCCGGCGCGAGGGCCGGGGTGAAAGTGGTCGTTCCGTGGTAAAAAAGGGTCTGCGTGAAACTCTGTCCCGATCCGCTCAGTAGCGGGAGCGGGACCAATACTGCGAGCCGGGGCTGACCATCACCTGGCGCTGCCGCGTCTCGTAGACGGCGGGGATTTCTTCCCGCACGACCTGGGTCGGGCGCACCATCACCTGGCGCTGCCGCTGCGTGTAGACGGCGGGAACCGTCTCGTAATCGATGGTCGCCGGCGATACCTCGACGCGGCGGCTCTTGTAGCCGTAGCGGGCGGGTACATCGACCCAGCAGCCGACGGTGTTGCCATAGGCGTCGCGGGTCACCTCCCAGCGGCGGCCGGCAGCCGAGATCAGCACCTTCTCCGTCACGGTCTCATAGACGGCGGCGCGGTGATGCGGGATGCGGCGCTCGGGAGCGATCATCACGGTATCGGTGACGGTCTCGTATTCGGCCGGGACGACGCGGCGCTGCACCTGCGCCGGGCGAACCTGGTAGGTCTCGTTGATCGAGCCATAGACCGGCGGCGCGGTGACGAGGTTGTAGCAGGCGGAGCCGCGGCAGCCGCCACCGGCCTGGGCGGCTGAGGCGCCGAGCAGAAGCGCCGTCGCGAGGCTGGAAGCGGCGATGAACCCTGAGGAAAGCGAGCGCACCATGTTGGACCTGACCTGTTGGTTCCGGCGCCGAGCGCCGTTCGTTGAAGACAGGAAGCCCGCTCGAAGTGATGAACGCAAGGTAAACGCTAAAACAAGGTAAAATTAACCAGTTCGGCGCGGCGCGCGCATTCATGCAGATTGCGTCCAAGTAAAGGTAAACGCTCGATTTTTAGGGATTTTGAGGGCGGTGCGCGGGCCGGCTGGGATCGCTCGTGGCATTAACGGCGGCGATCCAGGCGGCCTGCGACCTGTTCGATCCCGTGCCCTTCGAACGAAGGATGCCGGGCCCGTGATCGTCCCGCTATGACACCGCAAAGGCATGGCCCGAACGCATGCCGCAGCCTGTCGGGTTGGTCCGTTGAGGGAAAAGGTCGCCGGGTCGCTTTTGCCGGAAGGTCACATGGACGATCTCAAGGACAACGCGTTCGTCGCGCTTTGCCTGTGCCTGACAGCGGTCGTGACGCTCGGCTGGATCGGTGTGGTCGGTTACGGCGTCTGGCACTTCCTGTTCGGATAGCTCACCGCCTGCCGGTATGCTCGGGTAAGGCGATGGTCTGGACCCGCCAATGGCTGGCAGCGGCCGTTCCGGGCGATCAGGTTTGCCCCGGCCGCAGCTGGTAGAAGACGTGCTGGCCGATCGTGTCCATCTTCTTGAGCTTTTTCGCCCAGTAGGGACGCACGTAATTCGCGTGGTAGTGGGTCGAGGCGCCGACCTCTGGCAGATAGGTCGTGCCGTCATAGACCTCGCGTGCGATCCGTACCGCGTCGCGCCAGGAGGCGGGCTCGGTGATGCGCAGCGACTTGCCCTCGCAGGTGAAGGTGAACTGGCAGGCGAGATAGCGATTGCTGTTCTGGTAGACCACGCCGCAGACGCTGCTCGGATAGAGCCCGCTCTTGACCCGGTTCAGCACGACCTGCGCCACGGCCGCCTGGCCGAGGAGCGATTCCGAGCGGGCTTCGAAATAGACGGCTTCCGCGAGGCAGCGCTGCTCCTTCGCCATGCTCTCCGGCGCGATCAACTGGGTGTAGTCCTGCTTCACGCCGGGCTCGGCCAGGCGCAGGTCGCGACCGGCCGGCGCCGAGGCGAGCGCGATGCGCGCGCGCTGCTGGGGCGCGGAATGAGCGGGCAGGGCCGGCGGCGTGAGCGTGCCGATGATCGAGCCGACGAGCGGCGTCGACGACGAGACCTGGCTTGCCGCTGGCACCAGCGGAGAGGAACCGTCGATGCTTTCCAGATGCAGTTCGGCCTGCCGCGCCGAATGGATCTTCGGCTTCAATGGCGATACCGGCGAGGAATCCGACAGGGCCGGATCGGTCAAGCCCTCGTCATTGGCGTCGAGCTCGAAGCCGATCTGGGGGCCGTCTATGGCTTCGGCGGCGCGCATCGCGTCGATCGAGAAGCCGCCCGAGATCAGTTTCGGCTGGGTCTCGCCGAAGACCACGCGCTCCAGCTCGACGGAAGGATGTTCGGTGAGGCCCGGCCGCAGGCTCGGCAGCATGTCGCCCTTGGCCGTGCGGTCAACCTCGGGGAAGGTCGCCGCGGCGGAGCGCTTCATGTCCTCGCGCGGCGCGCGCGGGTCGACGACGATGCGGCGCTCCGGATCTTCGAAGGAGAGTTTCGCCTGCGTGACCGCCGAGGTCAGGGCGAGACCAGGCAGCCGGAAAGCGCTGGCGGCGACCAGCATGGACGGACCCTCGGCCAGTTCCGAGACGGGGCCGGGCGCGACCCGGGCAATGGCGCTCGACGGCAGGCCGTTGGGGCCGAAATTCTGGCCGGCGGAGGCGGTGAAGGACACGAGCATGCCGACGGACAGGGCCCAGGGCGCGACGGTGCTCGCGGCCCATCTGATGCCGAGGGGGCGCGCATTCCGCCCATGCCTGTGGACACGCCAATGACTCAAAGCGACAAAACCCGTCCCGATCGCACGGAACGAAAAGCGCAGCCGAACCCGCGCGCCTTCGTTGGATTCCGTTATCGCCTCGGTAAGGTTGAGCGCCGGTTAACGGCGGCTGCGCCTCTTGCCTTCCATCTGTCGTCGTGATGCGAGATTTCACGAAATCGCGCTGGTTGCCGTGCGGGCAGGGCGCTAACGTGTAGCCACACATTCGATGCTTCGGAGATAGCCATGACGTCCACTCCAGCGCGCAGCTATGCTCCGGAGATCATCGTCGCTGCCGGCTGCCTGATCGCCCTGATCACCTTCGGCCCCCGGGCCAGCGCCGGCCTGTTCCAGATTCCGATGACGGTCCAGTTCAACTGGGGCCGCGATACGTTCAGCCTGGCACTCGCGATCCAGAACCTGCTCTGGGGCCTGGGAGCTCCCTTCGCCGGCGCGATCGCTGATCGCTATGGCACGGTGCGCGTGCTCTGCGTCGGCGCGCTGCTCTATGCCGGCGGCCTCGTCATGATGGCCTATGCGACGACGCCGCTGGAGCTTCATCTCGGCGCCGGCGTGCTGATCGGCTTCGGTCTCTCGGCCTGCTCGTTCAACCTCGTGCTCGCTGCCTTCGGCAAGCTCCTTCCGGAACAGTGGCGGCCGATGGCCTTCGGAGCCGGCACGGCCGCCGGTTCCTTCGGCCAGTTCCTGTTCCCGCCGATCGGCAACATCCTGATCGACACGCTGGGCTGGCAGCAGGCGCTCGTCGTCTTCGCCTTCACGCTGCTGCCGATCCTGCCGATCTCGATCGTGATGGCGACGCGCAAGACCGGCCCTGCGGCCGGTGCCGCGGCGGCCAATCTGCCCAACCAGACCATCGTGCAGGCGCTGGGCGAAGCCTTCAAGCATCGCAGCTACGTGCTGCTCGTGCTCGGCTTCTTCACCTGCGGCTTCCAGCTCGCCTTCATCACCGTCCACATGCCGGCCTATCTCAAGGATGCCGGCCTGCCGGCCTGGGTCGGCGGCTGGACGCTGGCGGTGATCGGTCTCGCCAATGCCGTCGGCTCGCTCTCCTCGGGTTGGCTCTCGACGCGCATGCCGAAGCGCCATCTCCTCGCCTGGATCTATCTCGGCCGGGCGGTGGCGATCGCCGCCTTCATCCTGTTGCCGCCGAGCCCGACCACCGCGATCACCTTCGGCGTCGTGATCGGCCTGTTCTGGCTCTCGACCGTGCCGCCGACCTCCTCGCTGGTCATGCTGATGTTCGGCACCAAATACATGGCGATGCTCTACGGCTTCGCCTTCTTCTCGCATCAGGTCGGCGGGTTTCTTGGGGTCTGGCTCGGCGGCGTGCTCTACGAATCGATGGGCAATTACCAGTTCGTCTGGTGGCTCTCGGTCGCGCTCGGCGTCGCCTCGGCCCTGATCAACCTGCCGATCGTCGAGAAGCCGGTGAACCGGCCGGAGGCGCAGCCCGCCTGATCGGGAAGACGGACCTACACACGGCCGATGGGGTTGCGGTGGCGCTACGCCGCTGCAACCTTGTCGGCCTTTGTGTTTGCATGTTCCGGAGATAGTGATGACGACGTTCAAGGCCCTCGTGGCGACCAAGGGCGAGACCGGACCGAATCTCGCCTTCACCGATTTCGCCGAAAGCGACCTGATGGAGGGCGACGTCACCGTCCGCGTCACCCATTCGACGGTGAACTACAAGGACGGCCTGGCCGTCACCGGCAAGGCGCCGGTGGTGCGCCGCTGGCCGATGATCCCCGGCATCGATTTCGCCGGCCGCGTCGAGACCTCCGACCATCCCGATTTCAAGCTGGGTGACCTCGTCGTGCTCAACGGCTGGGGCACCGGCGAGACCCATCTTGGAGCCTACGCCCAGAAGAGCCGCGTCAAGGGCGACTGGCTGGTGCCGCTGCCCGCGGGCTTGACCCCAGCCGAGGCGATGGCGATCGGCACGGCCGGCTACACCGCGATGCTCTGCGTGCTCGCCCTCGAGAAGCACGGCCTGAAGCCCTCCGACGGCCCCGTCGTCGTCACCGGCGCGGCCGGCGGTGTCGGGTCGGTCGCGATCGCGCTGCTCGCCAAGGCCGGCTGGCATGTCGTCGCCTCGACCGGGCGGGCCGAGGAAGCCGATTACCTGAAGAGCCTCGGCGCCGCCGAGATCATCGACCGCAACGAGCTGTCCGCGCCGGGCCGTCCGCTCGGTAAGGAGCGCTGGATTGCCGGCGTCGATGCCGTCGGCTCGCACACCCTCGCGAACCTGCTCTCGATGACGAAATATGGCGGCGCTATCGCCGCCTGCGGCCTCGCCCAGGGCATGGACCTGCCGGCCTCGGTCGCGCCCTTCATCCTGCGCAGCGTCGCCTTGCTCGGCGTCGATTCGGTGATGTGCCCGAAACCCCGCCGGGTCGAGGCCTGGGCGCGCCTCGCAACCGATCTCGACCGCGACAAGCTTGCCCTGCTCACCACGACGATCCCGCTAGACGCCGTGATCGAGACCGGCAAGGCCATCGTCGAGGGCAAGGTCAAGGGCAGGGTGGTCGTCGAGATCGGGTAGTCCCCCTCCGTCGACGCGCGTCGCGCCGCGGCCGGCCTGAAG
>JAEWKP010000177.1 GCA_023393655.1 Pseudomonadota bacterium
CCTTCTCCCCCTGCGGGAGAAGGTGGCTCGGCGAAGCCGAGACGGATGAGGGGTCTCTCGACATATCGAGAAGCGTTGCGCGACCCCTCACCCCAACCCTCACCCGCAGGGGGAGAGGGGGCCGGTCGCGTTCCCCTGCGAGCCAACAAGGTCCTCCGACCATGATCAGCACCGAAACCGACATCCTGCGCGCGGCCGAGGATTGGGCGCGCGGCGGCCGCGGCGTCGCCATCGCGACCGTGGTCGAGACCTGGGGCTCGGCGCCGCGCCCCGTCGGCTCGCATCTCGTCATCGACGGCGAGGGGAATTTCCTCGGCTCGGTCTCGGGCGGCTGCGTCGAGGGAGCGGTGGTGGCCGCGGCCGCCGATGTCATCGCCGACGGCAAGGCGCGGATGCTGGAATTCGGCGTCGCCGACGAGACGGCCTGGCAGGTCGGCTTGTCCTGCGGCGGGCGCATCAAGGTCTATGTCGAGAAGGTGAACTGAGATGGCCTCCTGGGAAACCCTCGTCGCTTTCGCGACGGTGACGATCCTCGTCGCCTATTTTCCGGGGCCGGCGCTGCTCTACACCGCTGCCCAGACGATCAGCCATGGCCGCAAGGCCGGGCTGATGGCGATGCTCGGCATCCATCTCGGCTGCTACCTGCATGTCTTCGCCGCAGCCTTCGGGCTTTCGGCTGTGTTCAAGCATGTGCCGGAGCTCTACATGGCCGTGAAGATCGCAGGCGCGCTCTACCTGATCTGGATCGGCATCGGCATGATTCGCTCGCGCATGGGCTCGCCCGACCAGCCGGTCGCGCCGCCGAAGACGGTGAAGCGCGCGCTGCTCGATTCCTTCATCGTCGAGATTCTGAACCCGAAGGTCGCGCTGTTCTTCATCGCGCTCCTGCCGCAGTTCGTCGATCCGGCGGCTTCTCTGCCGGTTTGGGTACAGTTCCTGATCCTCGGTACGATCGTGAATTTCGCCTTCTCCTCGGCCGATCTCGTCACCGTGTTCGGGGCCTCGCTCGTCGTCGGCGCGATGAAGAAGACCAGGGCGAGCTTCGCCTTCGGGCGCTGGATCGGTGGTTCGCTGATGATCGCGCTGGGCCTCAAGCTCGCGACGGACAGGGGCTGAACCGTGGAGCTTTCGACCCTCGCCGCACTCAACGAAGAGCGACAGGCGCGCCGCGCCGCCGTGCTGGTGAGCGATCTCGCTACGGGCACACAGAGGCTGGTGAAGCAGGCGGCAATCGCCGCCGACCCGCTGGCGGAATTGCTGGAGCGGCAATTGCGTTCCGGCAAGAGCGGCATGGTCGAGGCGGAGGGGGCATCCTATTTCCTCACCGTGCAGGCGCCGCATCCGCGCGTGGTCGTGACCGGCGCTGTCCATATCTCGCAGGCGATGGCGCCGATGGCGCGGGCGCTCGATCTCGATCTCGTGGTGATCGATCCGCGCACCGCCTTCGCCACGCCCGAGCGCTTTCCCGAGGTGACGCTGCTCGCCGAATGGCCGGAGGAGGCGCTTCCGCGGATCGGGCTCGATACCTATACCGCCTTCGTCGCGTTGACCCATGATCCGAAGATCGACGATCCCGGCCTTGTCGCGGCGTTGCGCTCCGACTGCTTCTATGTCGGTGCGCTCGGCAGCCGGAAGACGCATGGCAGGCGGCTCGAGCGATTGACGGAGGCCGGTTTCGACGAGACGGCGACGGGGCGTATCCATGCGCCAATCGGGCTCGATATCGGTGCGGTCTCGCCGGCCGAGATCGCGCTTGCGATCCTGGCGGAGATCGTCGCGACGCTGCGCGGCCCGCGCCGCAAGCCCGCCTGAGGATCGACAATGCAATTCGGACCGGTCGCCATCGCGGATGCCGTCGGCTGCATCGCGGCGCATACCATCCGCGCCGACGGGGCGATCGTGAAGAAGGGCGCGACCGTCACGGCCGATCTGGCCGCGAAGCTTGCCGAGGCCGGGATCGCCGAGATCGTCGCGGTCCGGCTTGAACCTGGCGATATCGACGAGAACGCCGCGGCTGCCCGGCTGGCCGAGCGTATGGTCGGCGAGGCGATCGTGGCTGAGCCTCCCTTCACGGGGCGGGTCAACATGTTTGCGACCCGGGCGGGGGTGCTGCGCATCGATGTCGCGGCGATCGATGCCTTCAACGCGATCGACGAGGCGATCACCGTCGCCACCTTGCCGGCGCTCAAGGCGGTCGTGGCGGGCGAACTCGTCGCGACCGTGAAGATCATTCCCTATGCGGTGCCGCAGGCGCTGGTGGAGCAGGCGCTCGATGCGCTCGGCAATACGCCGCCGGTCTCGGTCGCAGCCTATCGTCCGTCGAGCGTCGCGGTGATCTCGACCCTGCTGCCGGGGCTGAAGCCGAGCGTCGTCGACAAGACCCTGCGCATCATGCGTGACCGGCTGGAGCCCGCCGAGGCGATGCTGGCGGCCGACCAGCGCGTGCCCCATGAGGCCGAGCCCCTGGCCGTGGCCATCGCCGAGCAGGCGGCGGGGGAGGCGGATATCATCGTCGTCTTCGGCGCCTCCGCCATCACCGACCGGCGCGACGTGATCCCGCAGGCGCTGGTCGAAGCTGGCGGCGAGGTCGAGCATCTCGGCATGCCGGTCGATCCCGGCAACCTGCTGATGCTTGGCCGCATCGCCGGCAAGCCGGTGATCGGCGCGCCGGGCTGCGCCCGCTCGCCGAAGGAGAACAGCTTCGACTGGGTGCTGCAGCGCTATCTCGCCGGTGTTCCCGTCGGGCGTCGCGACGTCCAGAAGATGGGGGTCGGAGGCCTGCTGATGGAGATCGTCTCGCGGCCGCAGCCGCGCGCTCCGGGGTCTCCCGAGCGTGGTCCGCTGGCAGGGGTCGTACTGGCGGCGGGGCAATCGACGCGGATGGGTGCGCAGAACAAGCTGCTGCAGCCCCTGCGCGGCAAACCGATCCTGCGCCATGCGGTGGAGGCGCAGATCGAGGCGGGCTTAAGCCCGGTCATCGTCGTGACCGGCCACCAGCGCGCCGAGGTGGAGGCGGTGCTGGCAGAGCTGCCGGTGCAGCTCGTGCATAATTCCGACTATACCTCCGGATTGGCCGGTTCGCTCAAGGCCGGTGTGGCGGCGTTGCAGCCGGAAACTACAGCCGCGGTGATCTCGCTTGGCGACATGCCGAATGTCACGCCTGAGGTGATCGAGCGCCTGGTCGAGGCGCATCGCGCGCAGCCCGAGGCCCTCGCAGCCGTGCCGACCCTGTTCGGCCAGCGTGGCAATCCGGTGCTGCTCGCTCGCGCGATCTTCCCCGCGGTCTCGCTGCTGAGCGGTGATCGTGGGGCGCGGCGGCTGCTCGACGAAGCCGGGGAGCGCGTCATCGACGTGGCCTTCGAGGACCCCGCCATCGCGATCGATGTCGATACGCCGGAGGCCTTGCGGGCATTGCGGAGCTAACGCGGCTTTCAGCGCTGCCAGTGCAGTCCTAGCGTGCCGTAATAGGCGGAAGGGCGGTCGCTCGTCTTCTGCAGGCCGCCCGAGAGGCGCCATTCCAGCCCTAGGAAGCGCAGCCCGGTGAGATGCAGGCCGAGGCGCAGCTTGCGGTAGTCGCGTTCGCGATAGGCCTCGAATTCCGGGCCGAGATAGAATCCGGCCGGCACCTGCCAGCCCGGCGCGATGCGCGCCCAGAGACGCCCGTTCAGAGAGGATGCGTAGGCGTTGGCCTGCACCACCATTCCGGGTGCCGGAACGATCCAGAAATCAGCCTGCAGCCGGGCACCGTAGCGGGTGCCGGTGAAGGACGGGGCGAAGGCTTCGATCCGCTGTTCGCTTTCGATATCCGAGCCGGCATAGAGCGCGAGAAAGCTGTCGCCGACACGCCATTCATAGCCAAGCAGGGCCTGAGTTTCGCTCTTGTAGGTCACGCCGTGCGGCCGGTGGCGGTGGGTCTGTTCCTGCGCGCCGCCGGCCTTGACGAAGAGGCGGAAGCCGCTTTCGGCGAGGCCGCCGGCGATGGCGCGCTTCATCCCGACCGAAAGAAAGGTTTTGGTCGGCCCGGCTTCCATCGAGCCGAATATGACCATCGAGATCGGGCTTCGCTCGGGCTCCTCCTCATCGGCGCTGGCGGCAGAGATCGGGGCGGCGGCGACGATCATCGCCAGCCCGGCCAGTCCGGCCCTGCCCACACGGTACGCCACGCAAGCCCCCACGCCCGCTGCCGCGCATGCCGCTACCGCCGGCGGCCTGCCTCAGGATTGCAGCAGTTTGGCAGTAGGCTGGCAAGCCTTTGTTAACCAGGCGGGAGCAGGCTCGATCTATCCGGCAAAGCTTTCAGTCCGTAACGGAGGGGAGGTGGCGATGGTTTCGACCGATTTCATGCGGCAACTCGAAGGCTATGGGCTGACCACGGCGACAATCCTCTACCGGATGCCGGATCATCTCAGCGTCCTGCAAACCTATATCTGGCAGCAGTACGACCTGGCGCCGCGCTTTCCCGTCCTCCAGGACTTCCTGACGTTCTGGAAGCGGGAGCTGGACGGACCGCTCCATTCCGTCACTGTTGCTCACTCGCGCCTGATCAGGCCGGCGGAAATCCGCACTGTGAACGGCGTGTTCACGCTGCACTGAGCGCCCCGCCTGCCTATCGGCCCTGAGCCAGAGGCATTGAAAATCTGCGTCCGGCTCGCTTGTTGGCGGGTGTCCGGCCGTGCTAGGCGGGCGCTTCCGCTTCGGCACGGCCTGCTCCCTTGTCATCTCCCTTGCGTACATCCGGACTTCTGACGGCGCTGGCGGGCCTGCCCGGAGACCGCATCGCCGTCAGCACGATCGTCGCCGCGTTGCAGGACCGGGCCTATGCCCTGCTCGTCGTGCTGCTCGGCCTGCCGAACTGCCTGCCGATGCCGCCGCCGATCCCGCTTGTCTGCGGCCTGGTGCTCGCTTTCGTCGCCGTGCAGATGCTGACCGGGCGGCGGATGCCGTGGCTGCCGCAAGCCTTGCTGGTGCGCAGCATCGGCAAGCCTGAACTCAGCCGGGCGGTGGCGCGGGCGCTGCCTGCCCTGACCTGGCTTGAACGTTTCTCACGGCCGCGCCTGACGATGCTGGGGGGAGCTTATGCCATTCCGGTGCTGGGTCTGGTGATCCTGATCCTGGCGCTCGGTCTGATCGTGGCTGCCCCCTTCATCGGCCAGATTCCGCTCGGGCTTGCCGTCTGCCTCGTCGGGCTTGGTCTCGTCGAGCGGGACGGGGTGCTGATCATCATCGGCGCCGCGGTCGGCGCTGTCGGCCTGCTGCTCAGCGCGGGCTTCGCCTACGCGATCTTCAGCGGCATCCACGAGCTGTTCTTCTGAAGGTCTGCCGCCCGTCCGGCTCGTGGGTCGTCAGGCGGCGGCGAGGATTTCAGCGAAGGGGTTGTCCAGGCCGAGCAGCCGGTCGATCTCGGTTGCGGGCACGGCCTTGGAGAACAGGAAGCCCTGCAGTTCGTGGCAGCCGATCGCCTGCAGGAAGCGATGCTGCTCTGCGGTCTCGACGCCCTCGGCGCAGACGCGCAGGCCGAGCGCCCGCCCGAGATGGGCCATCGAATGGACGAGGATCGCCGATTCGCCGGTCGATTCCATGTATTCGAGGAAGGTGCGGTCGATCTTGATCTTGTCGAAGGCGAACCGGCGCAGATAGATCAGGCTCGAATAGCCGGTGCCGAAATCGTCGAGCGCGAGACCGACACCATGCGCCCGGATATCCATCATCGCGGCTTCGGCGGCGTCGGCATCCTCGATCAGCACGCCTTCGGTCAGTTCCAGCTCGAGCTGGGCCGGGTCGAAATCCGTCTCCGCGATGGTGCGGATGACGTTGGCGACGAAGTCCTTGTGGCGGAACTGGATCGGCGAGACGTTGACCGCAAGGCGGATGCCCTTCCAGCGCCTGGCCTCGGTGCAGGCGCGGCGCAGCACCCATTCGCTCAGCGGCACGATCAGGCCACGTTCTTCGGCGATCGCGATGAAGTCCGAGGGCGGGATCATGCCATGGGCCGGGTGCTGCCAGCGCACCAGGGCCTCGACGCCGACGATGGTCGAGCCGTCGACGGAGACCTGCGGCTGGTAATGCAGCGTGAGCTGGTCGTTGTCGATGGCATGGCGCAGGTCGTCCTCGACCATGCGCTTCAATTGCATCGAGCGGTTCATCTGGGATTCGAAGAAGGCATAGCGGTTGCGGCCGCTGTTCTTGGCTTCGTAGAGCGCGGTATCGGCGAGCTTGAGCAGGGCTTCGCGGCTGGTGCCGTCGCGCGGGGCCATGGCGATGCCGATCGAGGAGCCGATGGTGACTTCGGCGCCGGTGATGGTGAACGGCTCGCTGAGGCTGGCGAGAATGCGTTCGCCGAGCGCAGCGCAGCCGGCCGGTGGCGCGGAATGGGTCTGGATGATGCCGAATTCATCGCCGCCGAGGCGCGCGACGGTGTCGCCGACCTGGACCGCGCCGGACAGGCGAACCGCGACCTGGCGGATGAGTTCGTCACCGGCGGTATGACCATAGGTGTCGTTGACGGCCTTGAAGCGATCGAGGTCGATCAGCAGCACGGCGAGGCATGGGCCGTCGTCGTCCTGGATATGGGCGAGGGTCTGGTCGAGCGTCAGGTCGAAGCTGCGGCGATTTGGCAGCAGGGACAATTCGTCCTGGCCGGCGAGGCGCTGGATCTGGCGCTCGCGCAGCTCGATCTGCTCGGCCGAGGCACGCAGGCGCTGGACGACGAAGATGAAGATCGCCGAAAACAGCACGGCAACCGCGATGAGCGCCCAGAGGAAGCGGCGCAGCATGACGTCACCGGGGCGCGCCGGGGACCAGGTCAACCAGGCGCCGATCTTGCCGTCGGCGGTCCGCAGGCTCAGATTCGACAGCGGGTCGGCAGGCGGCGTGGTCACGAGCTGGATGTCGGTGACGCGATTGCGCTCGGCCAGATCCGAGAGCAGGGCACTGGACAGGTGCCGGTAGGCGACGAAGGACAGCGGCATCGAGCCGCCCTCGGAGCTGAAGGAGGCGATGCGCGACAGGTCGATCACCGTCAGCATCAAGGTTTCGTTGCCGTCCGCGACGAGGGTGGAGCGGGCCGCGCCGAACTGCGGAGTGATGTCGTTGCCGATGACGGTGGCGACGAAGGAACTCTTCGCACCTCGCTGCAACGCATCGATATGATGCGGGCGCTCGTGATCCGGATGATCCATCGTCGTCGGGTTCTCGACCCAGGCCAGCACGGTTCCGCCGGTCCCGCCGATATAGGCGCCGTCGAAATCCATCAACTGGCTGCCCAGACGCTTGAGCGCGGCCTGAAGGGCAGCCGTGGAGGCGGGCTGCTGCAGGGCTTCAGGCAGGTCGCCGGCAGCGACGAGCCGCTCCAGCCTCAGTTCGTTCAGCTTGATCTGGGCGTTGACGGCGGTCTCGATGCGCTCGCCCTGGCGCTGGGCCTCGAGGCGATTGGCTTCGCGGGTGATGGCGACGACGACGCCGATCCCGGCAGCCATCAGCAGCAGGAAGGCGCAACCCAGCGTTACCACGGTGCTCGCGAACATGCGGGCGGAGGAGCCCGCATTCGTCATCTTCGCGGCAGTGAATGCGGGCATTACGCGTCCGGAAAAGGGTCTTGGTGCTGTGACTTAAGGCTTGAATTATTATCATCCCGTTGCCTGAGCACGGGTTTTCAAGCGCTCAAGCCCCGGGCGGCGCGTAGGGCGGCCGCGGTATCGCCATATGCGCGGCCCGCAGTGCCGCCGACCAGCGCTCGCGCAGATCGTGGAAATAAGGCTCTCCCGCTTCGATCCGTCGGTTGAGCTCGAAATCATCGGCGTCGCGCCTGATGACGACGAGGTCGATCGGCAGGCCGACGCCGAGATTCGAGCGCATGGTCGAATCCATCGAGATCAGCCCGACCTTCAAGGCATCGTAGAGATGGGTCTTGTAGGTGACGGCGCGGTCGAGGATCGGCTTGCCGTATTTGTGCTCGCCGATCTGCAGGAACGGCGAATCGATGCCGCATTCGATGAAGTTTCCGGCGCTGTAGATCATGAACAGGCGCATCGGCTGCCCCTTGATCTGGCCGCCGAACAGCATGCCGATCTCGAACTTGACGTTCGCCTCCTCCAGCGCGGGCCCGTCGATGTCGCGGACATGGCGGATGCAGCGGCCGACGAGCTGGGCGGCCCTGAACATCGAGCTCGCATTCTGCAATGTGTCGAGCTCGCCGGTCTCGGGGTTGAGCAGTCCTTCGTGCAGGAAACTCACCACCGATTGCGTGATCGAGAGATTGCCGGCCGTCATCAGGCCGAAATTGCGATCGCCCGGCCAGTTGAAGACATGGAGCTTGCGGAAGGTCGAGATGTCGTCGAGCCCGGCATTGGTGCGGGTGTCGGCGATCATGACGAGGCCATCCTGCACGAGGATTCCGGCGCAATAGGTCACGGGTTCGATCCCTGCTTTCTGGCCCTGTGTTGCCGGCCTCGTCCGAAAGGAGGCGGCTACTGGTTGGCGAAGCGGCCCTCAGTCTCGCGGGCGCTGACGCGGACGTCGAGGCTCTCACCTTCGCCGCCCTGGCGCGACCCGCGAACCGGTGCGGCGTCCGCGTAGTCGAGCCCTATCGCAACACGCACATGCGTGTCGATCGGGCAGAGCGCATTGGCGCAGTCGAAACCGATCCAGCCATACTCGTCGAGATGGACCTCGGCCCAGGCATGGGCGCCGTTGCCATGGGGCAGGCTCTCGGACTGCGCGACATAGCCCGAGACATAGCGGGCGGGCAGGCCGAGATGCCGGGCGCAGGCCATGAAGACATGGGCGATGTCCTGGGCAATCGCTTCGCGCGCCGCAAAGGCGGCGGCCGCGCCGACCCCGCTGCGGCCGCTGGCCTCGACGCAATCCACGCGGCCGCCGACGGCATTCATCAAGGCATGCATCTGGGAAAGCGGCGTGCCGGCGCCGGCCGTGACCGCGTCGGCGAAGCTGCACAGGGCCTCGTCCTGCGCCGTCAGCAGAGTGTCGCGGCAATAGACCTCGCAGGGGACGCGTTCCAGCCCGCCGCGGACGGCGCCGGCGAGATCGATGGTCTCGATCAGCCCTTCGATGCGGATCGCGAGCGAGGAGATCGGCCCGTCGGCGTAGAATGAGTGCACGATATTGCCATGGGCGTCCTGCGAGGCGCGCAAGCGGCCGTCGACATTCGGCTCGATGCGCCAGGACATGACGTGCTGGCCATCATGGTCGCGCGGCGTCAGCCGCAGGATCTGCGTGATGTGGCGCGCCGGCTCGGCATATTCGTAGCCGATCGTATGGGAAATCCTGATCCGCATCATCCAGTCCGGGCAGGGTTTATGGCAGTCGCGCCGAGAGCGCAGGCAAGCGGTTCATTGCAGATACTGCTCGAAGATGGTGTTGCCGAGGCGGTTGTTCTCGGTGATGAACTCCTCGATGAACTCGTGCAGGCCGTGCTCGAAGACGTCGTCGATCCGGGTATTGCTGAGATTGGCCAGCGTCTTGCGTGCCTGGCGTTGCGCCGGTCCCTGGCGGCCATAGGCGTCACCGAGCGCATCGAGAAAGCGCGAGATGTTCTCGTAGCAGGCGGCGAGCGAGCGCGGCATGCGGCGGTTCAGTACGAGGAGATCGGCGACGAGGATCGGCTTCACCGCCTCGCGATAGACCCAGTGATAGGCGGTCAGGGCCGAGACCTCGCGCAGCACCGTGGTCCACTGGAAATAGTCGAGCGAACCGCCGACCTGCTCGTTGGCCGGCAGCAGCACATGGTATTTCACGTCGAGGATGCGGGCGGTGTTGTCGGCGCGTTCGAGATAGACACCGAGCCGCGAGAACCAGTAGCCGTCGTCGCGCAGCATGGTCCGATAGGCCGAGCCGTCGAAAACGAGCGAGACGTTCTTTACCCAGTCGAGGAAGCGGGCGAATTCCTCGCGATCCATGCGCTTCTTCTCGAAGCGCTGCAGTTCCAGCCAGGCGCCGTTGAGTGCGTCCCACATTTCCGAGGTCAGCGCCGTGCGCACGCCCCGCGCGTTCGAGCGAGCCTGGGCGAGGCAATTGCGGATCGAGGATGGGTTGTCCGGGCTGAAGGTCAGGAAGTCGCAGACATTGCGTTCGTTTGCTTCACCATAGGCCTTGGCGAAGTCCTCCTCGCAGCCGGCGGTGAGGACCGCGCTCTGCCATTCCGTGCCGGCACCGCCATAGGTCGTCGGCAGGTTGGTCAGGCGCGTCGTGGCGTCGAGGATGCGGGCGAGATATTCGGCCCGCTCGACATAGCGGGAAACCCAGTAGAGGCTGTCTGCGGTACGCGAAAGCATGGTCAGCGTGTGCCTTTCCGCGGGATGGCAGGCTGTTTCGGGAGAGTTGGCGCAGGGGCGGACGAGGCTGTCATGCGTCGAGCACCCAGGTATCCTTGGTGCCGCCGCCCTGACTGGAATTGACGACGAGCGAACCTTCCTTGAGCGCGCCGCGCGTCAGGCCGCCGGGCACGCAGGAGATGCCGTTGGCGCCGGAGAGCACATAGGGACGCAGGTCGACATGGCGCGGCGCGACGCCGGAGGCGACGAAAGTCGGGCAGGTCGAGAGCGCCAGCGTCGGCTGGGCGATGAAGCCCTCAGGGCTCGCCTTGAGCTTGCGCCGGAAGGTCTCGATCTGCGCCTTATTGGCGTGCGGGCCGACGAGCATGCCGTAGCCGCCCGAGCCGTTCACCTCCTTGACGACGAGCTTGTCGAGATTGTCGAGCACATAGGCATTGGCCTCGGGCTCGCGGCATCGGTAGGTCGGGACGTTCTTCAGGATCGGCTCCTCGCCGGT
>JAEWKP010000272.1 GCA_023393655.1 Pseudomonadota bacterium
GCCGTCGCGCCGCCGCGGACGGCCGCGGTCCCACCGGAGAGGGCGGCAGCACCACCTTTAGCGGCGAGCATGGCCCCGCCGCCAGCGGCGACGCCTGCACCTGCGACCGCAAGGCCGGTTCCCACGGCTGCGCCCGCGCCGAGTTGCGGGCCGCCAGAGACGATGCCGTTGGCGATACCGGGACCGAAGATGCCGAGGCCGAGCAGCGACAGCGCGGCGAGCACAATCGCCATGGCGTCGTCGATGGTCGGGGTTGCCCCGCCGAAACCGGCCGTGAATTGCGAAAACAAGGTGCTGCCGATGCCGATGATGACAGCGAGCACCAGAACCTTGATGCCGGACGACACCACGTTGCCGAGCACCTTTTCGGCCATGAAGGCGGTCTTGCCGAACAAGCCGAAGGGGATCAGCACGAAGCCGGCGAGCGTGGTCAGCTTGAACTCGATCAGGGTCACGAAAAGCTGGATGGCGAGGATGAAGAAGGCCAGCACCACCAGCGCCCATGCGAACAGCAGGCACGCGATCTGGATGAAGTTCTCGAAGAACGCGATCCAGCCCATGAGGTCGGAAATGGAGTCGAGCAGCGGGCGGCCGGCGTCGAGGCCGGTCTGCGCCACGCGGCCCGGACGCATAAGATCGGCAACCGAAAAGCTGGTGCCGGACGCCATGAGGCCGAGGCCGGCGAAGCTCTCGAAGACGATGCGCGCGAGGTTGTTCCAGTTGGAAATGATGTAGGCGAACACCCCGACGAACAGCGTCTTTTTGACCAGCCGCGCGATGATGTCGTCATCCGCGCCCCATGCCCAAAACAGCGCCGCGAGCGTCACGTCAATGACGATCAAGGTGGTGGCGATGAAGGCGACCTCGCCGCCGAGCAGCCCGAACCCCGAGTCGATGTAGGAGGTGAATACGCTTAGAAACGAGTCGATGACGCCCGTGTTGCCCATGGTCAGCGCGCCTCGCTGCGGTCACGGCCGAGGAAGCGGTCGCGGGATTCTGCCCATGCGGCGAGGCAATCGGTGTCGCTCGCCGCCGCCTCGCCAAGCTGCTGGCAACGGCGCAGGGTTTCGCGCAACGGGTCGGCCGGGGGCTGGAGGACCGATGCGGGTCGTGGCGCGGAAGGCTCGTCCTTCCGCGCCATGTCGATTGCGGTCACTGTCAAGGCAATCGCAACGAACACCACGGCCCCGAGCCGGGCCAGCATCTTGCCGTCCATGGCGAGCCTCCCGGTCAGTTGTTGCCGTTGTTGAACATCTGCGCGTTGCCCGGCTGGTATCCGCTGCCCGGCGTGAGGAAGCGGCGACGCTGCTCGCGGCCCTGTTCGGCAGCGGTCGCGCGCTCGGCCTCGGTCAGCGCATCAGCCCGCCCGTTCGCCGAGATGAGCGCGATCAGGTCGGAAAGCTGCTGCGACTGGAGGGCAAGGAGCTGGTTGCCGGCCTGCGTGGCTTGCAGCGCGCCGGTCGCGCCTTGGCTCTGGCCGACAAGCGCGGCCATCTCGGCGCGATTGCTGTCGATATTGCCGACGACGCCAGCCTGCACGCGCATGGCGTCCTGCAAACCGCCAACCGTATTTTCCCAACGGCCGCGCGCGTCGGCGACAAGCTGGGCGTCGGTCGCCGAAAGCGAGACATTGCCGTATTGGCTCTGGAACGCTTGGTCGATCTGGCCGACCTCGAACGCGAGATTTTGGGCCTGCCCGAGAAGCTGCTGCGTGCGCTGGACGTTCTGCTGGAGCTGCTGGAGCGAGCTATGCGGCAGGCTCGCAAGGTTGCGGGCCTGATTGATGAGCATCTGCGCCTCGTTCTGGAGGCTGGTGATCTGGTTATTGATCTGCTCCAGCGTCCGGGCGGCCGTGAGGACGTTCTGCGCATAGTTGGACGGGTCATAAACGATGCGGCCGAAAAACTGTGCGTAGGCCGGGCTTGCCAGCACGGGCGAAAGCGCGATGGGCAAGGCGAGCGCCAGCGCGAGGGCCGAGGCCCCGACGATCTTGGGATAGGTCATGGAAGAATCTCCTGTGTGGGGTGGGTATCGAGCCGGGCCGGCGCGGCGGATTCCGGCCGGTCGGCAAGATTGGTAAGGTTCGGGATCAGGCCGGCCGCCCACTCGACGCCGCGCTCGCGCAGCCATGCGGAGAGGAAGCCGTCGCGGCCGGCCTCAGTGACGATCTGCGCAATGAGCGTCTGGTCGGACTTGGATGATGCGGCGCAGAGCGCGAGGCCGACTTCGGACAGGCCAAGCTCGAACAGGCGATTGCCCCTGCGGCTTTGGCAGTAATAATCCCGCTTGGGCGTGGCCCTTGCGAGGATTTCGATCTGTCGGTCATTGAGGCCGAAGCGGCGATAGATGGCCGTAATCTGCGGCTCGATGGCCCGCTCGTTCGGCAGCAAGAGCCGCGTCGGGCAGCTCTCGATGATGGCCGGCGCGATGTTGCTGTCGTCAATGTCGGACAGGCTTTGCGTGGCGAAGATGACGCTGGCGTTCTTCTTGCGTAGCGTTTTCAACCATTCGCGGAGCTGGCCGGCGAAACCCTCGTCGTCCAGCGCGAGCCAGCCTTCATCGATGATGAGAAGCGTCGGCCGCCCGTCGAGCCGGTCGCCGATCCGATGGAACAGGTAGGCGAGCACGGCCGGAGCCGCGCCGGTCCCGACCAGCCCCTCGATCTCGAACGCCTGCACGTCCGCCGATCCCAAATGCTCTGTCTCGGCGTCGAGTAACCGGCCATAGGCCCCACCGACGCAGAACGGCCGGAGCGCCTGTTTCAGATCGTTGGATTGCAGCAGCACGGCAAGGCCGGTGATGGTGCGTTCCTCGACGGGGGCCGAGGCCAGCGAAGTCAGCGCCGTCCAAAGATACTCTTTGACCTCGGGCGTGATGGTTAGCCCCTCGCGCATGAGGATGGCGGCGATCCAGTCCGCCGCCCATGCGCGTTCATAGGTATCGTGGATGCGGGCAAGCGGCTGGAGCGAAACGGACGTCTCGGCCCCTTCCGTGAGGCCGCCGCCCAAATCGTGCCAGTCGCCGCCCATGGCGAGCGATGCGGCGCGGATCGAACCGCCGAAGTCGAAGGCAAAGACTTGGCTGGCCTCATAGCGCCGGAACTGTAAGGCCATGAGGGCGAGCAGCACGGATTTGCCCGCGCCAGTGGGGCCGACGACAAGGGTATGGCCTACGTCGCCGACATGGAGGCTTAGCCGGAACGGGGTTGAGCCTTCGGTCTTTCCAAAGAGCAAAGGGGGCGCACCGAAATGCTCGTCCCGTTCCGGCCCCGCCCACACCGCCGATAGCGGGATCATGTGGGCGAGATTCAAAGTGCTGATGGGTGGCTGACGGACATTCGCGTAGGCGTGTCCGGGCAGGCTGCCGAGCCATGCATCAACCGCGTTGACGCTCTCGGGCATGGCGGTGAAGTCGCGGCCCTGAACGATCTTCTCGACCAGGCGCAGCTTCTCGTCGGCAAGGCGCGGGTCGGCATCCCATACGGTGACGGTCGCCGTGACGTAGGCCATGCCCGCCACGTCCGCCCCAAGCTCCTGCAACGCCATGTCGGCGTCGAGCGCCTTGTTGGCGGCGTCGGTGTCCACAAGCGCGGACGCCTCGTTTGTCATGACCTCTTTCAAGATCGCGGCGACGCTCTTGCGCTTGGCGAACCATTGGCGACGGATGCGGGTCAGCAGCCGGGTTGCATCGGTCTTGTCGAGCAGGATCGCGCGCGTGCTCCACCTGTAGGGGAACGGCAGCCGGTTCATTTCGTCGAGCAGGCCCGGCGTCGTCGCGGTCGGGAATCCCACGATGGTCAGCACGCGCAGATGTGCGTGGCCAAGGCGCGGCTCCAGCCCGCCGGTCAACGGCTGGTCGGCGAGCAGCGCGTCGAGGTGCATGGGCCCCTCGGGCACGCGCACGCGATGGCGGTTGGTCGAGATGGTGGAATGGAGATAGGTCAGCGTCGCGCCGTCATCCAACCAACGGCACTCCGGCATGAAGCCGTCGAGCAAGGCCAGCACGCGGTCGGTGCGGTCGATGAAGCCGCGCAGGACTTCCCACGGGTCCACCCCCGTTTTCTCCCGGCCCTCGTAGAGCCATGCCTCAGTGCGGGCGGCTTCCTCGGCCGGGGGCAGCCAGAGGAAGGTGAGGAAGTAGCCGGACACGAAATGCGCGCCCGCTTCCTCGAAACCGGCCTTACGCTCGGCATCGACCAGCGCCGACGCGGGATCGGGAAAGGTGCTGTCGGGATAGGTGGCGGCTTCGCTGCGCTGCGCCTCGACGAAGATGCTCCAGCCGGAGCCGAGGCGGCGCACGGCATTGTTGATGCGGCCGGCGACGGCGACTAGCTCGGCCGCGACGGCGGAATCCAGATCGGGACCGCGAAACTTCGCCGTCCTCTGGAAACTGCCGTCCTTGTTGAGCACAACGCCCTGACCGACCAGCGCGGCCCATGGCAGATAATCAGAGAGGCGCGCGGCGGTGCGGCGGAATTCGGAAAGGTTCATCATGGCTGCACCCTCAAACCGCCAAATGACCGGGGATGCGGAGATGCCGCCGCCCGACCTCGACAAAGAGGGGATCGCGCTTTGCCGCCCATACGGCCGCGAAGTGGCCGATTGCCCAGATGGCGATGCCGACCAGCCAGAGGCGCAGGCCGAGGCCCACGGCTCCGGCCAGCGTTCCGTTCATGATGGCGATGGCGCGCGGAGCGCCGCCGAGCAGGATATGTTCGGTCAGCGCCCGGTGAACCGGGACCGTGAAGCCCGGCACGGCGTCCAGTTGCTCGAACGCGACGGCCATCAAACGAGCGCCCCGCCGCCGAACGAGAAGAACGACAGGAAGAAGCTCGACGCGGCGAAAGCAATCGACAGGCCGAACACGATCTGGATCAGAC
>JAEWKP010000286.1 GCA_023393655.1 Pseudomonadota bacterium
GACGGAGGCTCCGTCCCAATAGGTGAAGGGCGGGATGAAGACCCAGGGGAAGTTCGTGCCGTCAGCCGAGGAGGACAGGCCGTAGGCCATCGACAGGATCGGGATCTTGTCGACATGGGCGCGCGGGATCGCGGCCAGCGTCGCGCCGGTCGACCAGGGCGAGTAGACGATGGTGTTCTTCGACTTCGCCTGCTCGTAGCACTCGATCGACTTCTTGGTGTCGTAGCCGGTCTCGCATTCCTCATAGATGACCTTGACGCCGTTCACGCCGCCGTCGCGCTCGTTGATCATGGTGATGTAGTCGCGCATGCCGTCGCCGATCGGGATGCCCGAGCCCGAGAACGGGCCGGTGCGATAGGCGTTGTTGGCAAAGTAGACGCTGTCCTGCGCCAGGGCCGGGGCAAGGGTGCCGGCGGTGAGCAGGGCTCCGAGCGCTGCACCCTTCAACAGATTGCTGGTCTTCATGGACTTCCTCCGTTCGTTTCCTCCCGACCAGACTGCTGTCGGATCGGTCTTTATCCGCCGGCGCTTCACTGTCGCCGGTCGTTTCTTGGGTCTCTCCCCCAGCCTCAGTAAGGGAAAGGCCACGTCCGCAATTTCTGCTTCCCGATCTGCCAGAGCCTGGCGAGGCCGTGCGGCTCGACGATCAGGAAGATGATGATCAGCGCGCCGACCAGCATGAAGGTGACATGTTCGGCCGCCGCCCCCTGGATCGGGATGCCCAGAGCAGGCAGGCCGAATTTCAGCGCCGTCGGCAGGATCGACAGGAAGGCCGCGCCGAAGAAGGAGCCGATGAGCGAGCCGAGGCCGCCGATGATGACCATGAACAGGATGTTGAAGGAGAGGCGGATCGAGAATACGTCCGCCGCCTCGCCGCCGCCGTACCAGAGGAAGATCATCATCGCGCCGGCGACGCCGCAGAAATAGGACGAGACGGCGAAGGCGGCGAGCTTGGCATTGAGCAGCTTGATGCCCATCAGCTCGGCGGCGATGTCCATGTCGCGCACCGCCATCCAGGAGCGGCCGAGTTTGCCGTGGACGATGTTCGAGGCGAACCAGGTCAGCACCACGACGAGGCCGAGGCAGGCGAAATAGCGGGTCTCCGGGGTCGCGGACGCGCCTGTCAGGGGAATGTCGAAGAGCGTGCGCTGCGGCACCTCGATCGCGCCCGAAGCGTTGTAGTTGAACAGCCAGGGCACGCGCACGAAGGCCCATTGCAGGAAGAACTGCGCGGCGAGCGTCGCGACGGCGAGGTAGAAGCCCTTGATGCGCAAAGAGGGCAGGCCGAAGAGCACGCCGATGCCGGCCGAGAACAACCCGGATACAAGGATCAGGACGATGATGTTCACGCCTGGGAAGAGCGTGGTGAGCTTGTAGCAGCTATAGGCGCCGACACCCATGAAGGCGGCGGTGCCGAGCGAGATCAGCCCGGTATAGCCGGTGAGGATGTTGAGCCCGATCGCCGCCAGCGAGAAGATCAGGAACGGGATCATCACCGAGGCGATGAAGAAGTCGCTGCCCAGGAAGGGGATGGCGACCAGCGCGATCGCCAGGATGACGGCGATGCCGATCCGGTCCTCCCTGAGGGGGAAGACCGCCATGTCGGTGGCGTAGCTGGATTTGTATTGGCCGGCCTCACGGTAGAGCATTGTGTCCGGCTCCTCAGATACGTTCGATGATCTTGTCGCCGAACAGGCCCTGCGGCCGGAACAGCAGGAAGCCCAGGGCGATGAAATAGGCGAGCCAGCTCTCGATGCCGCCGCCGATCAGCGGGCCCCAGTAGAACTCGCCGAGCTTCTCGCCGATGCCGATGATCAGGCCGCCGACGATGGCGCCGGGGATCGAGGTAAAACCGCCGAGGATCAGCACGGGCAGGGCCTTCAGCGCGACGATCTCCAGCGCGAAGGAGACGTCCGAGCGGGCGCCCCACATGATACCGGTGATCAGCGCGACAATGCCGGCGGTGAACCAGACGATGACCCAGATCTGGTTGAGCGAGATGCCGACCGAGAGCGCCGCCTTGTGGCTGTCGGCCACGGCGCGCAGGGCTCGTCCGATGCGGGTGTATTGGAAGAAGACCGCGAGCGCAGCGATCATCAGCGAGGCGATGAGCGCCGCGGCGATATCGATCTTCTGCAGCGAGACCAGCCCGCCGAGGATCTGCAGGTCGACCGCGCCCTTCGGCAGATAGAGCTGCTCGGCGATCATCTGCTTGGGACTGCCGCCGAAGAGCGCCTCGCCGAAGCCGATCAGGAAATAGGTGATGCCGAAGGTCGCCATGAACAGGATGATGTCGGGCTGGTTGACCAGCGGGCGCAGCACCACGCGCTCGATCGCGACGGCAAGCGCGAACATCACGCCGAGCGTCAGGATGACCGCGAGGAAGGCCGGCACGCCCATCTCGTAGAGGCCGACCAGCGTCAGCGCCGCGAACACCACCATGATGCCCTGGGCGAAATTGAACACGCCCGAGGCCTTGAAGATGAGCACGAAGCCGAGCGCGATCAGGGCGTAGAGCACCCCGGAGACGAGCCCTTCCCAGACGGTCTGCACCAGCAGGTCCGGCGCCTGCACCATCTGCTGGAACGGGTCGACGAAGATCGCATACAGCGTGTTGGTGGGGTCGAGCCGGACGCCGATCGCGAGCGCGGCTATGACGGCTGCGCCAATCAGGCCGGCCTTGACCAGCGGGTTGGCGAGGAGGTTCGGGGCGGGGCGGGGGGCGATGTCGCTCATGTCTCCACGCTCCTCAATGCGCCACGCCGAGATAGGCGTCGATGACCGCCTGGTCGGCCTTGACCTCTTCAGGCGTGCCGTCGGCGATCTTGCGGCCGTATTCGAGCACGACGACGCGGTCGGAGAGATCCATGACCACGCCCATATCGTGTTCGATCAGGGCGATGGTGGTGCCGAACTGGTTGTTCACGTCGAGGATGAAGCGGCACATGTCCTCCTTCTCCTCGAGGTTCATGCCGGCCATCGGTTCGTCGAGCAGCAGCAATTCGGGTTCCATCGCGAGCGCGCGGCCGAGCTCGTCGCGCTTCTGCAGGCCGTAGGGCAGCTTGCCGACGGGCAATTTGCGGATGTGCTCGATCTGCAGGAAGTCGATGATGTCCTCGACGACGCGGCGATGCGCGATTTCCTCCTGCATCGCCGGGCCATGGCGCAAAGCCTGCCAGAAGAAGCCTTTCTTCATCTTGAGCGTGCGGCCGGTCATGATGTTGTCGAGCGTCGACATGCCTTTGAACAATGCGACGTTCTGGAAGGTGCGGGCGATGCCGCCGGCAGCCGCGCGATGCGGGCGCATCTTGGCACGGCGCTCGCCCTTGAAGACGATCTGGCCTTCCTGCGGCTGGTAGAAGC
>JAEWKP010000337.1 GCA_023393655.1 Pseudomonadota bacterium
GCAACTTCTCCTCGCGATAGAGCCGCCGCAGCTTCTTCTGGTTCATCACGATGCCCTGGCGGTCCAGCATGATGTGGATCCTGCGGTAGCCGAACCGCCGGCGCTCTCCTGCCACGGCCTTCATCGCGTCGTGCAACAGGGCATCGTCCGGCCGGGCGCTCGTGTAAGCTAACACGCTGGGGCTCGCGCCGTCTGTTCGATCGGCTGCCGAGTACGGCGACGACGCGTTTGGAGCCTGCGATCTTGCGCAGAATTTCGAAGCCGCGGCCGACATTGGCCGACCAGATATCGCCGGCTGACACCAGGACATCAAAATTGGAAAGTGCTGGCCGGAATGCATCCGGCAAAGGCAGCGATTCCAAATGCAGATCGCTGAGAATCAAGAGCTTCAAGGCTGTCGTATCCTTGGTCGAAACGTTTCCCGAACCGCGGCGTGACGGCCGCGGTTCGGATTGCCCTTTTGAGCGGCCTTGGCCGTGACAGTAAGCTGACGATTTTTGTCGCGCCTGAACCGCAAGCGGAGCGCGATTAAGCCGGCCGATGCGGGTCCTGGGGCAGGCGTTCTTTGATCTCGGATACGAGCTCCTTGAAGAGCTGTTGCTCGCGCTCTTGCATTTCCACGATCAACGAGAGCACGAACTTGTTCAAGCCAGGATTTGTCGGCAGTTTCTCGAGGATTTTTTCGCCAAGGAGGACCTTCCTCCTCATGTCCGCTTTTCGGACTTGAGTGCGCTCGGCGGCCTCGATCTTCTGAAGCTTTGCCTTGGCCCGTTCGACTTTCTCGCGGGCCAACATTTTGCGGGTTGCGAGCGGGCTCGACTCCATATCGCTCATTTCAGTATTCCAATCGAATATGAGTTGTTTGAATGGGTGCTATTATAAAGCCCGGCTCACGGGCCGTCGAGCTGCCGTACTCCAGAAATTCCACAAGGGCGCACTTATGCAAACTGGCGGGGCGTGCTACGCTGTGTCTGAAGGCTCGAGAAGCCAAGCTGACGAAGCGCGATGGCCATCTATCACCTCAGCGTCAAAGTGATTTCGCGTTCTTCCGGTCGCTCCGCAACCGCTGCTGCGGCCTATCGCGCGGGTGTCCTGATCGCGGATAGCCGCGATGGAGTGGTCCACGACTACCGGCGAAAGACCGGGATCGTGCGCTCGTTCCTCGTCGCCCCCAAAGCGGCCCGTTGGGCCGGCGACCGCACCGTTCTCTGGAATGCTGCAGAAAATGCTGAGCGGCGATCCAATGCGACGGTTGCGCGAGAGTACCAGGTGGCGCTCCCGACCGAGCTGAGTGCCGTCGCCCGACGGGAGCTCGCGACCCGTTTCGCCCTCCATCTGGTTTCGCGTTACAAAATCGCCGCCGATGTCGCGATCCATGCGCCGAACCCCGAGGGCGATCAGCGCAATGACCACGCTCATATTCTCACCACGACGCGCGTGGTTGAGGCAGATGGAAGGCTCGGTGCTAAAACGCGCGTTCTGGATTCCGCGAGGACCGGATCAGGAGAAATCAGGCAGTTGCGCGTCACCTGGGCCACGATGGCAAACGAAGCCTTGCTTGCGGCCGGGCGCTCGGAGCGGATCGACCATCGGTCTCGGGTCGATGCGGGATTACCTGGCCTCGGTACGAAGCATATGGGACCGGATTTGATGGCCGTCGAGCGACGGCGGCGGCGCGAAGCGCGCCAGCGCGACACGATCTATGTACCAGGGTCCCGGCGCGCGAGGCTGAATGAAGAAATCCTGCAGGCGCGTCAGGACCTCAGCGTCGCCTCCCGAGAGTACCGCGATATCGATACCGTTGAAAAAGGCGCTGGGATCGCTCGCTCTCAGGCTGCCCAGAATCTGGCGGTCCTCGCGCCGCCTCTCCAGTCCGATCTCCTCGTCGCAACTGCGAAAGCAGTCGCACGGCGCGAGGCGATGAAAGCTGCCGCAGATCGGTCGTGGCAATCACCAATGCACCGGTCGCCTGACGCTCTCGCCGAGGCCGCAAAAGCGGTCGCCGCGCGGCAACGGGAGAGTGAGATCGCCGGTGAAAAACGGCTGGCGGAGCAGGCGGAAACGGAACTCCTTCATCTTCGCGAACGGGTGCAGTCGGAGTTGGAGCAGTTGGTGCGGCGAAAGCCAGCTTTGCGTAGCAAACAGGGTGCTGGATTTGTCCGGCTCGCAGTGCGTCGCGAGGACCTTGCTTCCCTGTCAGGTGATCACACGCCAACAGGGCGAGTTCTGATTGCCTGCACGACGCCGCAACAGCGGGCGGCGCTTGCGGATCGGATTCACGATCATAGGCCGGTTTTCATCATGGCAGTGCCGATCGGCCGCTTGAGTGAGATCTGCGAACTGGCCACAGACGTAACCCAAATCAGAAATTGGCTGGTCACGATCGACAAGGCCCTCTCGCGAACCGTGCATCGCCTCGAGGAACGCCAGAAGCAAGCGGGGGCCGTTCGCCGATCGCCCGGGAGTGATCGCGGGGTGGAATAGCCTCCGGTAGCGCGCCCGTGATTGCGCGGCGTTCCATGGAGAGCACGCTCCTTGATCGACCACATGTGTGAATCGTCGGCGCGGGATCGATTTAACCTTTGCGTTGGACCTATCTCACCGCCGGGCGTGAAATGCCGGCATGGGCAGCGCCCTCAATTCGAACCCGCGGCTGCAGATGCTGGTGCTGGATCGAAACGATCCGGGTCAGAACATGGCACGGTTCTATATGCTCTCCGTCGAACCGACGCTGTTTGGCGATGCTGCGCTGGTGCGGGAGTGGGGACGCTGGGGCGGTTCTGGCCGGCGGCGGCTGGATCTGTTTCCGGGTATCGCGCAAGCGGCCGAGGCCCTGGAGGACTGGCTGCGCAGAAAGACGAAACGCGGCTATCGCATCGTCGCATCCGAGTTCGCAGAGGTCCGAGCCGAGGCGATGCCCCTCGATGCGCAATCGCAACAGCGCTGAGCTTGTTGTCATGGTCTGGTAGAACGGCATTGCGCCTGGGCTCTCGCTGCGGGACGTTGTCGTCCACAGGGAGGCGATGCTCAGACTTTGCGACGCTCGTTCGATCCAGGAACCGTGCTCCTGGATGATGAGGTCGCACTCGGCGGAGCCGTAGCTCGATCTTCTGCGCTTCCGTCGCCTGCTCGTCGGTCGAGACGCGAGCGTAGCCGATTTGCCGTCCCTGTGGTCGTCGCTTCAGAGCTGATTTGCGCCGACGTTGGCTTCTGGTTGAATTCGGCTCGCTGGTGCCATATATTTTGTCCAGAAAATATGGATGCGGATATGGCAAGGAGGTCATGATGGCACACGCCGCAAAGGCTCCAATACATGCTGGCTCCTTGGTCCTGTCTTATATGGATCGAGCCGGCAGGATCGCGATCAATCAGCTCGCGGATGGATTTGGTATGTCCAAGTCCCAGCTTGCCGAGACGGCGGGGCTTGCCCGAGAAACGCTTTACCGAGCTGAACGTCGCGGTGCTCGCAAGGCTCAGGGGCGGCTGCGTGAGATGTTGGAGATCATCAGCCGGGTCTCGGATTGGGCTGGCGGCAAGGATCAGGCCATGGCTTGGTATCGGGCTCAGCCCCTGCCAGCGTTCGGTGGGCGGACGGCTGAGGCGCTCGTCAAGGATGGTAAGGCCTCGGCGGTTCGGGACTATCTCGATCACATAGCCGTTGGCGGATTTGCGTGAGGTTCGTCGGAACCTGCTACCGGGCGCATGATCCGCGATGGGCTTTCAAGCCGATGTCCGGCGATGGCGCGGCAATCAGGGGCGCTCGCTTCAATCCGAAGAGCGTTCCAACCCTCTATCTCAGTTTGAGCATCATGACGGCGATCAAGGAGGCCAATCAGGGCTTTGCGCATCGGATTGATCCTTGTGTGCTGTGTTCCTACGAAATCGATTGCGAGAATGTTGCCGACCTGACGACCGAAGAGGGAAGGGGAGCGTATGCGGTCCGACACGATGAGATGGCTTGTGCGTGGGCCTTAGCCCTTGCCGATGGCCACCGTCCGGCATCGTGGTCGGTCTATGATCGGCTTGTGGCGCAAGGTGTCGCCGGAATATGCGTGCCGAGCTTCGCGCCTGGCGCTGAAGCGGACGATCTCAACCTTGTGCTCTGGAAATGGGGCCCTGATCTTCCGCATCAGGTTACCGTCCATGATCCAAGCGGTCGGCTCCCGAAAGATCAGTTGTCCTGGCGCTGAATTCGACCCAGGACACCAGTCTGTGGCCTCTGCGCTATAACCCCGCTGCCTTGGTGAGATTGACCCGGAAGCGGTCGCGCCGGCGCTGATAGCGGCGGGTCATTTCGGCCGAAGCGTGACCGAGCTGCTTCTGGACATGGCGTTCGTCGACCTCGGCTGAGGAGGCGAGGCCGGCACGCAGCGAATGACCCGCAAATTTTTGCTGACGCTCCGCTTCGGAGAGATCGCCACGTACGCCGGCCGCGAGTGCGGTGCGCTTGACCAGGCGTGCGACCTCACGATCGTTCAGGCGCTCGGGACCGACAGCCTGGCCCTGGCCAGTGACACGTCGGAACAGGGGCCCGTGCGCGATCCTGGCGAGCTTCAGCCAGGTTCGGAGCGCCACGATGGGGCACGTGGCGTCGCTTGAGCCGCGGCCGATTTCGGCCTCACGCCAGCCGGTCTTGCCGCGCAGCGTGACGATCATTCCCTTGTCGAGGATCTCGACCCAGCCACGGCCGTCCTCGGTCTGGTCGCGGCCGGCATCGAGGCCGACGATCTCGGAACGGCGCAGGCCGCCCGCAAAGCCGGTCAGCAGCATGGCACGATCCCGCAGCCCCCGGAGGGTGCCGCGATCGAGTGTCTCCAGCATGGCGATGACATCCTCGGGCAACACCGCTTCCTTCTGGTGCGGCGGCGCTGCATGGGTGTTGCGGATGCCGGCGAAGACGGTGGCGATATGCCGGTCCTTGCGATCGAGCGGGGTGCCGCGCTGGGCATAGCTCCAGGTCAAAGCCGAGAGCCGCCGCTCAATCGTCGAGACGCTGTTCGGCTTGCGATCGGCAGTGGCCGCGCCCGAGGCGCAAGCCGTGATGTAGAGGCCGACCACATCCGGCGACGGCGGCAAGGCCTCGAGCTCTTGTCGCCGGCACCAGCTCACAAAATGCCGCCAGTCCGAGGCGTAGGCCCGGCGGGTGTTCGCGGAGCTCGCGGCTTCGACATAATCGCGGGCGCGCTCGGCCAGCCGCGCGAGATGGGGCGGCACAACGCGTGTGCCTGTGACGGGAGAGGGGAGGGCGCTGGCTATTCCGGCCGACGACTCCACGGCGGAAATATCGACAGGTACCGCCGGACTCTCCGGTGGCGCGGAGCTCTCCGGGAGGTGATTTTCGGCGTTCTGGGCGACGATTTCAGCCATTCCTTATATAAAGAGATAAACGTCCGATAATGCAAGATTATCGGACGTTATTCATGCGATACAGCACGTGCGTATTTTGCGCGATATTCTAGGAATAAGCGCACAGTTCGATTATCCTCCCGGTTGATGAAACCGGCCGAATCGACCTCTGTCGCGAGCGTTGCGCTGCCCACCGTCCCGGCTTGGGCGGTCCCGCGCGGTCCGGTCACAAGCGATATCGAGGCCGCCTATCTGGCCGGCGGCGCCTTGACCGCGCTCGACAATCTCGTGCGCTCCGAGCCGCCATGGGCGGGCGCCTGGCGCCAGAGGCTCGCCTTGAAATGTGCGGCCGCCGCCGTCGTGGAAGCCGGGCGGGCGGAGGACGAGGCCCGGCTTCGCGACGCCTGGCATCTGCGCGCGACAGGGGACGATCCCGGTCCTGCCGGCAAGATTCTCGCGGCGTGGCGTGGATTGGCCGCGCGTTCGAGGGCTGTCGACGCGTCGTCGCTGCGCGCGGTCGTCGACCTGCTCGGCCTGCGTTGGAACGAGGATCTCGCGATCTTGCCGGAACGCCTGAGGGATTTCACACGGTCGGGGCAGCCGGCGCCCCTGGCGGCCGCGGCGATCGCGTCGGAAGTCCAACGGCTGCACCCGGAAGCCGGCTTGCTCGGCTGGTGGCTCGCCGATCAGGTCCTGACCCGACGCATGGGCTGGCCGATCCCCGTGCCCCTGTTGGTGACGCAGGCGCGCGGACCGGCTTTCCGCAAACCAGGTGATCGCGGTCGCGTGCGTGCGGGAGGGGAGGGGTTCGAGCGCGCGATCTGCGTGGCAGTCGCCTTGGCAGCGGCGCAAGCCTGCTGGCTTGCCGGCGAGATCGCGCCGCGGGCGGCACGGCTCATCGAGGTGACACCTAAGTTGCGGGCCAAGGGGGCAGTGGAGGTGATCCAGCTTTTGCTCGATGAGGATGCCGTGCCCGGCACGCTGCAGACCACCCATCTGACCCGCTGGGGTTCGCGTCGGCTGTTCGAGCGTTTGGTCAGTTTCGGGGCTGTGCGTGAGCTCTCCGGGCGTGCCAGCTTTCGGCTTTACGGGCTCTAGAGCATGGCCAAACGCGCCCAGGGGGAGGAACTTTTCGACGCCGAGCTCGCGGAACTGCCGCCGGAGATGCGCTGGCGCGAATGGATGGGGCGGGTCGAAGCGGTGATCTTCGCCTCGCCGGAGCCGGTCGGACGCGAAACGCTGACCCGGATCGTCGGCCGCGACTGCAGTATCGATCTGCTGATCGCTGACATCCGCGATGAGTTGGCCGGCCGACCCTACGAGCTCGTTTCTGTCGCCGGCGGCTGGCAGCACCGGACGAAGAAGGGATTCGCGGTCGCGATCCGGACGGCGACCGGGCTTAGCGAGCGCTACGACAAGGCCTTGTCGCAGTCCGAGAGCCTGGTGCTGCTGTGCATCGGTTACTTCCAGCCGATCACCCGCGCCGAGCTTGGCCAGGTTTTTGGTAAGGAGGTCAGCCGCGACACGATCGGCCATTTGCGCAAACTCGGCTTCATCGCCGCAGGACCGCGCAGCCCGCAGCCCGGCGCGCCCTATACCTATGTGACGACGCCAGCGTTCCTGTCGCAGTTCGGTTTCGAGACCCTGCGCGATCTGCCGGATTTCGAGAAGCTCGAGGACGCCGGCCTCCTCAGCAAGGACAAGCTCCTCGCCGGTGAGCTCGTGCCGTCGTTCGCAAGACAAGAGGCGGCTGAAGGTGACCGTGATGACGATCCAGGAGGGGCTTCTGCCGACGAGGACTGAGCCCGGAGCGGAATAAGCCAACGTGCACCTCTGGCCCTTTCCTGACTCTGACAACGTCTGGTTTCGGGCAGTCTAATTGCCTATTCGCCAGGAGGGTCGAGGTTGGCCCTTCCTGACACTAAGAATGTCCGCTCCCGCCTCGGAGGTTCACCAATCGACCTCGCGGAATGCAGGAGCCGTTAAGGCGGGCAAAGAAAACCTTGCCTCGAAGCCTCTCTCCCGCCCCGGCAACGGCGATCTCAGGATGAGCTTGCCTCCAACGCCGGACGCAATGGCCCTGGCAATCGCCAGACCGAGGCCGGAGCCATCCGCGATCGTCTGGCCACGCTCGAAGGGCTGCGAAAGGCGCTCCAGCACTCCCGGAGGAATAGGCGATCCATCATTTGAAACCGTCAGCTCTCCCGCAGGGGACAGCGTGACGGTCACCGGCCCGCCGGGAGTTCCGTGCTTCAAGGCGTTTTCAATGAGATTCCGCGCGGCGATGGCGAAGGCATCGGGATCGATATCGGACAGGACCGGAGCATCCGGCAGGCTGAGCGCGATCCGGCCGGACGCCTCCGGGCTGCGGCCGATCTCGTCGACGACCAGCTTGATGGCCGGCCCGATATCGGAAGCCTCCGCGCTCCGCAGCCGTCCTCCCTCTGTCTTTGCCAGTTGCATCAGCTTTTCTGCCAGCCGCGACAAGCGCCGGAGCGCCGTCTCGACCTGCTGCGCCCGGTCCCTTGCCGCGGCATCCTTCGTCTCGGCGATCAGACGCTGGGTCTGGGCCAGCGCGGCGGCGACGGGCGTGCGCAATTCGTGGGCGGCATTGGCTGTGAAGCTCCGCTCCACCTCGAGGGCGCGGCGTAGCCGGTTCAGAAGATGATTGACGGCCTCCGCGATGGGGCCGATCTCGGAAGGCAGGCCCGCGACCGGGACAGGAGAGAGATCGCCACTGCCGCGCGCGCCGATCTCTCCGCGCAGGTTCCGCACCGGCGCCGTCGAGACCCGGACCACCGCCCAGACGCCGAGCAGGCTGAGCGGAATGATCAGGGCGAGCGGCAGGGCCAGCCCCATCAGGGCCTGCCGCGCCACCGTTTGGCGGTGAGCCAGCGGCTCCGCCACGGCGATCGTCACCGCGCCCTGCATCGCGGCGTCGAAATAGAGGCGATGCGTCGCCGTATCGACGAAGCCCATCGTCGAAAAGGCCGGAAACACGGTATCGTCCGCGGCGTGCGAACGCAGCAGCACGGCGCCCTGCGCGTCGCGCACCACATAGGTGAAATACTCGTCATGCTGGCGTAGCGTGGCGATGCGCTGGGTCGTGTCGCCTTCTTCCCGCCCTACGATTTCAAGCGCGGCGAGGGGGAGGATGCGTTGCGCGGTCTCCTCGAGCGCGCTGTCGAACACCGCATCCATCTCATGGTGCATCTTCTGCGCCGTCAACACGGCCGCAGCGATCCAGAGTAGCGTGACGCCCAGCCCGAGCCAGAGCGAAATCCGCCATTGCAGGCTGCGCGGTGCGGTCACGTGGCGCGCCCCAGCCGGTAGCCGAGGCCGCGCGCGGTCTCGATGACGGCCTGTCCGAGCTTCTTGCGCAGCCGGCTGACATGGACCTCGATCGTGTTACTCTCCACCTCCTCTCCAAAGGCATAGAGCCTCTCCTCCAGTTGGGCCTTGGACAGGATCTGGCCCGGGCGCTGCACGAAAGCTTCGAACAGGGCCCATTCGCGCGCCGTGAGGAGGACATTTCGCCCCGCGCGCAGGATCGAGCGCGCGACGAGGTCGATCTCGAGATCGCCGATCCGCACGAGCGGGTTCGGGTTGCCGCAATACCGGCGCGCCACCGCGTTCAGCCGGGCCGACAGCTCCGAGAGGTCGAAAGGCTTAATCATATAATCGTCGGCGCCGGCATTGAGCCCTCCAATGCGATCGGAGAGCTGGTCGAGCGCGGTCAGGATGATGACCGGCGTCGCGTCACCCCTGGCGCGCAGCTCGCGCAGGAAGCCGATCCCGCGGCCGTCCGGAAGCATCAGGTCGAGCAGAAGCAGGTCATAGGCGGCGCTGAGGACATGGTCCCGCGCGGCGTCGAGTCGGGTGACCCAGTCGATCGAGTGGCCGTCGCAGACGATCTGGTCGCGGATCGCCGCGCCCAGGATGGTGTCGTCTTCGATCAGGAGGATGCGCATCGTCTCGCCTTCGCCGGCCTTTCCGCCCGCCAGCCCGCGGCTTGGCTCATTAAACTCGGACGCTAAGCTGACATTGACCTGAAGCAAGCATCGCCGCGTCTTCAGCCCTCCGTCAGGAAAGGGGGCCAGTCTCGAACCAAGGAACTTCGAACAGGAGCAGGATATGAGAAGGGCGGCATTGATCGCCGTTGCCGTGCTGGGCGTGCTCGCGTCCGGTATGGCGATGGCCGAAGATGATGACTGCACGGTGCCCATGGCGCAATGGCAGCCCCGCGAAGCCGTTGCCGAGATGGCGAAGGCGCGCGGCTGGACCGTGAGCAGGATCAGGGTCGACGACGGCTGCTACCAGATCAGGGGCCAGGACGAGAACGGCCGAGCATTCAAGGCGAAGATCGACCCGGGATCGCTCGCGGTGATCCGTCTCAAGCGCAAAGGAGAGGATCACGACCGTAGCGAAGGACGCCATCGCGACCGGACTTCGCCCGCGCCGGCTGCCCCGGCCGGCCCGCCGCCGGCCAACGGGCTGTTTGGCGATGGGGCGGCGCCGAAGGTCGAAATTCAGTGAGGATGGCCGGCCTGCGCCTCGCCGGTCTCATTCCGCTTTCTGAAACGCCCCGCCTCGCGCGGGGCGTTTGCGTTTGGCGGCCGATCCAAGCTGACGGCGAGCTGAAGGAGAAACCCGCAGCGCTTCAGGAAGGTGTCAGCCCCGGCGCCCAGTTTCGGCCCGATGACAGACCGCTTCTGGAGACAACGATGAAATCGCTTCTTGCCGCCCTCGTGATATCCACGGCGTTGACCGCTCCCGAACTGGCCGCGGCGCGCCCCGTGACGCTGACGACGACGCTCAACAACTATGGCGGGGACGGCGCCTATCTCGCACTCTACGTCACCGATGCCGCCGGTGCCTACAAGGGCACGCTCTGGATCGCGGGCGGGAAGTCGAAATACTACAGCCATCTCAGCGGCTGGGAGCGCGGATCGGGCGGGAATCTCGCGCAGATCAGCGGCATCACCGGCGCGAGCGTCGGGGCCGGGCGCACGCTGAAGGTGACGCTCGACCTGGCCGACGCGCTCTTCGATGCCGGCTATAAGCTCCATATCGACGCCGCGGTCGAAGATATACGCGACAGCCCCTCGGACGTCGTCGTGCCGCTGACCTCGGCCGGAGCGGGGCAGCCCGCAAAGGGGCGCAGCTACATCCGCTCGTTCACCTACGGCATGTGACCGGGCCGCGGAGGGATGGAGCGATGATGCGTCGGATTCACGCCTTTCTAGGCCTCTCTGGCATGCTCCTGCTGATGGTGCTCGCCATCAGCGGCGCGATCCTGTCGATCATGCCGGCCTGGGACCGCGCGGGGGCGATTTCGCCCCCCGCTGCAGCCCTCAACGTCGCAGATCTCGCAGAGCGGGTTGCGCAGGCTGTCCCCGAGGTCGAGGAGCTCAAGCGCTTGCCCTCGGGCAAGATCGTCGCCTTCCATGGCGGAGCTGACGGCCCGGCGGCGAGTGTGATCGACCCCGCGAGCGGACAGGCGGTCATGCCCTATGCGCAGCCGGCGTTCGAGCGCTGGATGACCAATCTGCACCGCTCCCTTTTTCTGGGTGACGGCGGTCGCCTGGCGATGGCCGCGGGTGCGCTGGCGATGCTCGCCCTGACGCTCTCCGGCCTCCAGATGACCGCCCGGCGCATGGGCGGATGGCGGCGAATACTCGAGCCTGCGCGAGGCCATGGCGTGCAGCGCCTGCATACCGATCTCGGCCGGCTGGCCGCTCTCGGGCTGCTCCTGTCGACGCTGACCGCGCTCTATCTCGCGCTGGCGACGTTCGAGATGATCCCCGATGGCACGTCGCAAGGGCCGGCCTTCCCAGCGGTGACCACGGGCAGCCCGGCCCAGCCGGCCGGGCAGCTCGCCGCGCTGCGCGGGATCGATCTCGCTGAGCTTCGCGCGTTGACCTTTCCCAACCCGTCCAATCCGGACGACCTCTTTCACCTGACCACGGCTGATGGCGCCGGATATGTCGATCCGGTCAGCGGGGCGATGCTGGCCTGGCAGGAGCATTCGATCGCGCGGCGGAGCTATGAGCTCGTCTACATGCTGCACACCGGCGAAGGCCTGTGGTGGCTCGGTCTGCTGCTTGGGCTCAGCGCCATCAGCGCCCCGGTCCTCGGTGTCAGCGGCGGCGTGGCATGGTGGAGCCGGAGGCGCGCTCACGCCCGCTTCGCCGGCAATGTTCCAGCCGGAGATGCCGACACCGTGATCCTCGTGGGCAGCGAAGGTGGCAGCACATGGGGCTTCGCCCGGACGCTGCACGCGGCCCTCACCGCCGATGGCCACAAGGTCCACGCGGGGCCGATGGACCATCTCGCGCGCTCCTACCCGGCCGCAAGGCGCATGCTCCTGCTGACGGCGACCTATGGCGACGGCGCGGCGCCGGCGAGCGCGAGCGCGTTCCTGAAGCGTCTCGACGACCTGGGGGAGCGACCGTCCTTCCCGGTCGCAGTCCTCGGCTTCGGAGATCGCCAGTTCCCGCATTTCTGCCAGTTTGCCCGCGATGTGGAGGCGGCCCTACGGCAAAGGGGCTGGCCGGCGCTGATGCCGCTGGAGACGATCGACCGTCAGTCGGCACAGGAGTTCGCGCGCTGGGGCGAGGAGCTGGCAACCGCGATGGGCGAGACGCTGACGCTGGCGCATGTGCCGGTACGGCCGCGCACGCACCAGCTGCGGTTGGTCGGGCGCATCGACTACGGCGCGGAGGTCCAGGCTCCGACCTGCGTGCTGCGTTTTGCCCTGCCGAAGGGCGGGCTCCTCGCGCGTCTCGCCGGCCGTGGTTTCCCGCGCTTCGCCGCGGGCGATCTCGTCGGCATCCTGCCGCCGGATTGCGCCGCGCCGCGCTACTACTCGCTGGCCAGCTCGACCCGCGACGGCTTCGTCGAGATCTGCGTGAGAAAGCAGGCCGGTGGCCTCTGCTCTGGCTTCCTTCACGGCTTGAAGCGCGGCGATACGATCGAAGCCTTCGTGAAAGCCAACCCCGCTTTCCATCCGGCCGGTGGAGGCAAACCGCTGATCCTGATCGGCGCCGGCACGGGCATCGGACCTCTCGCCGGGTTCATTCGCGCCAACCGCAGACGGCGCCCGATGCACCTTTATTTCGGCGGCCGCGATCCGGCTTCCGATTTCCTCTACGGAGGCGAACTCGCCGCGTGGCTGAAAGAAGGGCGGACGAGCAGCCTCACCACCGCCTTCTCGCGCGTGAAGGGCGGCGGCTATGTGCAGGACCGCCTGCGAGCGGATGCCGAGCATCTGCGGGGGCTTATCGCCGGAGGGGCACAGATCATGGTCTGCGGCGGGCGCGACATGGCCGCGGGCGTGATGGCGGCGCTGACCGAACTGCTCGCGCCGACAGGCCTCACCCCTGCCGTCCTCAAGGCCGAGGGGAGATATGCCGAAGATGTCTACTGACCTTCTCCGCCATGCCCTGAGTGGTGCCACCATGGGAACGCGGTGGTCGGCGCTGCTCTACGCCGTGCACGCAACCGATATCGCCGCGCTGGAGGCGGCGCTCGCACTGACCGTCGACCGCGTCGACCGCCAGATGTCGAGCTGGAAGCCCGACAGCGACCTGATGTGCTTCAATGCGGCGCCGCCCGGCACCTGGGTCCCGCTGCCGCCCGAACTCATGCGGGTCCTGGCCCGGGGGCTGGAGATCGGGCGCGCGTCGGACGGCGCCTTCGACATCGGCCTGGGAAGCCTGGTCCATGCCTGGGGCTTCGGAGCGGCTCGCGGTGCGCTCGACCCGTAAGCGATCAAGGCGACTCTCGGCAAGCCCCTGCCACCGGCATATGCGGTCGTGGAACTCGACC
>JAEWKP010000344.1 GCA_023393655.1 Pseudomonadota bacterium
GGGCGAGGAAGACGGCGATGACGCTGCCATCCCGGCCACGACCGAGCCGGTTTCCGAAGCCGCGGCCGAAGTTGTCGCCGAAGCCGCCCCGGAACCGGTCGTCGAGGAGCCGGCGGCCGAGCCTGCCAAGCCGAAGCGCAGCCGCGCCCGCAAGCCGAAGGCCGAGGCCGCCAAGGAGACCGAGGCCAAGGCCGAGACGGTCGTGGCCGAAGCTGCTCCCGCCGAGGCCGAGAAGCCCAAGCGCAGCCGTTCGCGCAAGAAGGTCGTGCCGATCACCGAGGGTGGCGAGGCTGCGGCAGAAGCTGCTCCGGCCCCTGCCGAAGCCAAGGCCGAGGCCCCGGTTGCCGCTCCCGAGGCTGTCGCGGCTCCCGCTGAGCCTGCCCCGGCGCCCGAACCCGCCCCGGTCAAGGCCCCGGTGGAAGAGCCTGTCGCGGTCGTGCTGACCGAGCCGGACCCGAACCGGCCCAAGCGTGGCGGCTGGTGGAACAGGCTCGCCGGCCGCTCCTGACCGCGCCGTCGAATTCCGGCCCATGAAAGAAGCCCGCTGCATCGCGCAGCGGGCTTTTCGCTTTCACGGTTTCGACAACCGCTCTCAACCCACGGCCGGCACCAGCGGGCTCGGCGGTGGCACGGTCGCGATCGCCGCAGCGGCATGGCCCTGCGTGCCGCCCTCGCCGCCGCGCACAGTCACGGCATTCGAGGCGAAGGGTATGCGCGCCTCGTTCAGGGCGCGGTAGACCCGCTTCAGCGCCTCGCGCTGAATCATCGAGGCCTGGTTCGGCTTGCTCGTGAATTTCAACCGGATGACGATGGCGCTGTCGGCAATATCCGCGACGCCCTGCATCTTGAGCGGGGCGATGAATTGCGGCCCGAATTCCGGGTCCTCCAGCAGCGCGATCCCGGTCTTCTTGATCGCCTTCCGCGCCAGCTCGATATCGGCGGAATGGTCGAGACGGACGTTGAACTTCACCGTCGCCCAGTCACGGCTGGAATTGGTCAGCGACTGAACCTGGCCGAAGGGCACGGTATGGATCTGTCCGCTCTGATGGCGCAGTTGCATCGAGCGCAGCGAAATCTTCTCGACCGTGCCCTTGAGCCGGCCGGTATCGACGTATTCGCCGACGCGAAAGGCATCCTCCAGCATGAAGAAGAGCCCGGAGACGATGTCCCGTACCAGCGCCTGCGAACCGAAGGAGATGGCGAGGCCGAGAATGCCGAAGCCGGCAAGCAGCGGCCCGATATCGACGCCCAGCCGCGACAGCACGATGAGCACGGTGAGGCCGAGCACCGCGCCGAGCACGACACCGCGCAGCACCGGCAACACGGTGGCCAGCCGCGTCGGCACGCTGGCTTCGTGGACGGCGTCCTCGTCGGCCGGGCCGATCGCGGTGCGCTTCGGTGTGTAGCCCTCGAAGAAGGCGTGCAGGAAGACGAGCGCGACCCAGCCGACAAAGGCGAAGATCGCGACCCCGGCAATCTGCCGCATCACCGTGGCGAACTGGCTCGAGGTGACGCCGAGCAGGAGGCCGGCCCAGATGCGGGACAGCACGAAGAAGCCGGCCGCCCAGATCACGCCGACGGCCGCCGCCCGCAAGGCCGCCCCGCCGGCAAGCGTCAGTGGCGTCGCGCCTTCGATCGCCTCGCGCCGCGCGGCATGGCAGTTGAGCAGGCTCGACACGCCGACGACCACGATCGGGATGACGACGACCGCAAGCTCCGTCAGCGCCGCGGCTTCGGCCCAGCGCCCGCCATTGCGCATCATCGCCGCAGCGCAGCTGACCATCCAGAGCACCACCATCACGCCCATGTAGAACCAGGCTGCGCCGGCGGCGATCAGGCGGCGCAACGGGCCGGGCTCGCCGGCCCCGGCCAGAATCAGAATGGAAAGATCCCGGCGTACATCGTTGAAGAACCACAGCTTGAACACCGTGAGCGCCGTGCTGCTCAACGCGATGAGGCCGGTCGCGGGCAAGGGGCCGGAGCCGACATGATGCGCCAGCAGGATGCTCGTCACCGCCAAGGGCGTCGCCACTGCATAGACGATCAGCGAGCGGTAATGCCGCTCGGCACGCGGCAGCGGCATGACGCGCCGCTCGGGCACGCCTGGAGCCAGCAGAAAACGCCCGATCGCGATGTAGAGCGCGCCGATCGTGGCACCGTTGGCGCCAGTCGTCAGGGCAAACATCGCCAGGTCGCTCTCGGGCAACCAGGCATTGCGCGCGACGCGGGCCGCAATCAGGGCCACGAGGATCGTCAGGACGTCCTGCAGCAATCCCCATCCGGAAGCGATCAAGCGCGGTGTGAACTCCGGCCCCTTCGGCAGCCGCCGCCGCGCAAACCAGCGCTCGCCCGCCAGCCGGAAGGCGAAGGCCACGGCAAACGCGAGGCAGATGATGCCGAAGCTGCGCCAGCCGGCCGATGGCCCGCTGCGTCCGTTCAGGTTGCGCTCCCAGATCTGTCCCCAATCGGCTGGAAGCCGGGCGATGCTGGGGATCGCGCCGCCGCCATAGTCGAGACCATCAACGAACTGGTCGATCAGCGCATTGATCTGGGCCTGGAACCCTTCTTCCTCGGCCATGGAGGGCTTCGGCGCCTCGGGCTTCGGCGGCACCGCTGCGGGTGCGGGAGCCGCTGCGGCCGCCACGCCACCGACCCTGATCTCGACCTGCCGCCCCGGGCCGGACAGGGCATCGACCATCTTGCGGATCGTCTCGGGTGTCTCGTCGCCGCGCAGGTTGAGAACGACCGAGGATTGGTCCTGAGCCGCAGCGGGCAGGATCGGCGACAGGAATGCGAAAGCAAGCGCCAGCCAGCCGAGAACAACGGCCCATCGGATAACGCTTCGCCGCGGGACGGATGCGCCCGGTGCAGCGACGTTCATGACAAGCCTCCACGCTATCCCACGGCGGCAGAATGCGGGGCTTCCCTGAAATCTGGCAAGCGGTTTCCGAGGCCGCGCCGGCCGTCGCCTCAGCGCTTTTTCATCCAGGTGCCGATCCGCGTCACCGCCTCCTCGCATTCGTCGAGCGAACCGGCGAAGGAGAGCCTGATCGTGCGCGCGCCCCGCGCCTCGTCGAAGTCGAGCCCCGGCGTGATCGCGACGCCGGCTTCTTCGAGGACGCTGCGGCAGAAGGCCATGGAATCGTTCGAATATCGGCCGATGTCGAGATAGATGTAGAAGGCGCCGTCCACCGGCAGGAAATCGCCGAGTCCGATCTCCGGCAGCGCCTTCAGCAGGAAGGCGCGGTTTTGCGCATAGCCCGCCTTGATCGCCTCGCATTCTGCGGTGGCATCGAAGGCCGCCTCGCCCGCCACCTGGCTGAGATAGGGCACCGAGATCGAGAAATTCTGCTGCAATCGCTCGATCGTGCGCACGAGGCGCTGCGGCACCACGAGCCAGCCGACGCGCCAGCCGGTCATGCAATAATACTTGGAGAAGGAGTTGACGACGATCGCGTCGGGATCGGCGGCGAGCGCCGTCGTCGCCGGCGCCTCGTAGGTCAGGCCGTGATAGATCTCGTCCGAGATGTACCAGAGCCCGAGCTTGCGGCAGCAGGCGGCGACATCGGCAATGGCTTCAGGCGTCATCACGACGCCGGTCGGGTTGGCCGGGCTCATCGTCAGCACGCCGGCCAGCGGTTTTTCGCGATGGGCCCGCTCGATCAGGTCCGGCGTCAGCGCGAAGCGCGTCTCGGGGCCGACCTCGATCGCCACCGGCTCCAGCCCGAGCGCGATCAGGATGTTGCGATAGGCCGGATAGCCCGGCGCCGTGATCGCGATCCGCGCGCCCGGCTGGAAGCAGGCGAGGAAGGCGAGGATGAATCCGCCGGACGAACCCGTCGTCACCACGACGCGCTCGGCCGCCACCTCAACGCCATAAGCATCCTGATAGTGGCGCGCGATGCGCTCCCTCAGCGAATCCGTGCCGAGCGCCTGGGTATAGCCGATCCGGCCGTGTTCCAGCGCCCGGCCGGCGGCAGCGCGGATCGTGGCCGGCGTCGGCGCCGAGGGCTGCCCGACCTCCATATGCACGACCGAGCCGCCACGGCGCTCGATGGCGGTCGCCTGGTTCATCACGTCCATGACGATGAAGGGGGCGACACGCTCGGCGCGTTCGGCCAGGGCGGGCAAGGCGGCGGTCAGGGGCTTCGACATCAGCTTGTCCGGGTTCGCAAGGCGGCCAGCCCACCTAGATCGCCGCGCGTCGTCACCGACGCAAAATGGCGATCTATCTCTTTGGTGTAGCATCGGATTTTTCCGAAAAGTGGATTCCACTTTTCGGTCCGATGCTCTAACCGAGCCGGCGGCGGCCTGCAACCATCGGCAGCGACTGCTGGCAGAGCTGTGATTTGACCTTCACCCCGCGAGGACCCACAAGCTCGCGCCCAGACGCATTGCTTCTGCCGGCGCAATCCAGGCCGGCGGCTCTGAAAGGATGACGAGATGGCTTTCCCGACCCTGACCAGCCTGGCACGCGCATGCCTGCGGCCCGCCGCTCTCGCGCTGAGCCTCTGGCTCGCGGCCTCCGCCGCGCCGGCCATGGCGCAGGGCCAGCCGCTCTCGCCCGAGCAGCGCAAGGCGGTGACCGACCTGATCCGCGAGACGATCCTGAAGAATCCCGAGATCATCCAGGACGCCCTGATCGAGCTGGAGCGGCGCAACACGGTCGCCCAGGCCGACGCCCAGCGCAATGCGGTCGCCGCCGAGAAGGCCCGCATCACCGACCCGGCGACCTCGGTCATCATCGGCAATCCCGAGGGCGACATCACCCTGGTCGAGTTCATGGATTACAATTGCGGCTTCTGCAAAAGGGCGATGGAGGACGTGACGGCGCTCTCCAAGGCCGATCCGAAGCTGCGCGTCGTGCTCAAGGACTTCCCGATCCTCGGCCCTGATTCGGTCGAGGCCAGCCGCGTCGCCGTGGCCGCGAAGAACCAGCTCCAGGGCCCGAAATATTTCGAGTTCCACAACAAGCTGATGGCCGTGAAGGGCAAGGTCAACGCCGCCAAGGCGCTCGACGTTGCCAAGGAAGCAGGTGCTGACGTCGCCCAGCTGAAGAAGGACATGGAGGCTCCCGCCACCAAGGCCGCGATCGCCGATACCGTCGCGCTCGGCGACCGCCTCGGCCTCACCGGCACGCCGGCCTTCATCATCGGCGACGAGATCGTCTTCGGCGCGGTCGGCCAGGCCGCCCTCAAGGCGAAGATCGATTCCGTGCGCCGCTGCGGCAAGACCGACTGCGCCGGCTGATCAGCCATTTCAATATGATCCAGTGGGCCGGCAGGGTGCTAAGAGCCTCTAACAAAACCCGGAGGGGTCTCGACGCCGGCAATTCGTCCGCTCCGCCAGGAGCGGCGTGAAGCCGATACCCCTGGTATCGGCAAGCGCCGCGACGCCGCGGGCGGCCGAATTCCCGACGCCGCAGGTGGGCTTTGGAG
>JAEWKP010000377.1 GCA_023393655.1 Pseudomonadota bacterium
GCTCTATGTCGAGATCCAGCGCCATGGCAGCGAGGGCGAGGCGGCCCGCGAGGCCCATCTCCTGCGCCTTGCTTATGATTCCGACCTGCCGATCGTCGCGACCAACGAGCCCTTCTTCGCCAAGCCCGCCGATTTCGACGCGCATGACGCGCTGCTCGCCGTGGCGGAAGGGCGCCTCGTCTCTGACGGCACGCGTCGCCGCGTCTCGCCCGAGCATTACTTCGCCTCGCGCGCCGAGATGAAGAAGCGCTTCGCCGACCTGCCCGAGGCGCTGGCCAGCACCGTCGAGATCGCGATGCGCTGCCATTGGCGCGTCGCGACCCGCAAGCCGATCCTGCCGCGCTTCGGCGAGGAGGGGCGCGACGAGGCCGAGGAGCTTCAGGAGCAGGCGCGCACCGGCCTCGCCGCCCGGCTCGAGAAGCATGGGCCGGCCGAGGGTTTTTCGGTCGAGGATTACGAGAAGCGGCTCGAGTTCGAACTCTCGATCATCACCCGGATGAAGTTCCCGGGCTACTTCCTGATCGTTTCCGACTTCATCAAATGGGCGAAGAATCAGGACATTCCGGTCGGGCCGGGCCGTGGCTCGGGCGCGGGCTCGCTCGTCGCCTATGCGCTGACGATCACGGACGTCGACCCGCTGCGCTTCGGCCTGCTCTTCGAGCGCTTCCTGAACCCGGACCGCGTCTCGATGCCGGACTTCGACATCGACTTCTGCCAGAACCGGCGTGAAGAGGTGATCGAGTACGTCAAGCATCACTATGGTGAGCAACGCGTCGCGCAGATCATCACCTTCGGCACGCTGCTCGCGCGTGGCGTGCTGCGCGACGTCGGCCGCGTGCTGGAGATGCCCTACGGCCAGGTCGACAAGCTGACCAAGCTGGTGCCGCAGAACCCGGCCAAGCCGATCTCGCTGAAGGACGCCATCGAGGGCGAGCCGAAGCTGCAGCAGGCCTCCGCCGAGGAGCCGATCGTCGCGCGGCTGCTCGAAATTGGCCAGAAGCTGGAAGGGCTTCACCGCCATGCTTCAACCCACGCCGCAGGCGTGGTGATCGGCGACCGGCCGCTCGAACAGCTTGTCGGACTGTCGGTTGATCCGCGCACCGGCATGCGCGTCACCCAGTTCAACATGAAGTGGGTCGAGCAGGCCGGGCTGGTGAAGTTCGACTTCCTCGGCCTCAAGACGCTGACGACGCTGACCACGGCGGTGAAGCTCATCGCCCAGCGCGATATCCAGATCGATCTGGCGCAGCTCCCCTTCGACGACCCGACCACCTACGCCATGCTGGCCCGCGGCGAGACGGTCGGCGTGTTCCAGGTGGAATCCGCGGGCATGCGCAAGGCGCTGGTCGAGATGAAGGCCGACCGGATCGAGGACCTGATCGCGCTGGTCGCGCTCTACCGGCCGGGCCCGATGGACAACATCCCGACCTATTGCCGCCGCAAGCTCGGGCTGGGAGACCCGACCTATCTCCATCCCGGCATGGAGCCCTATCTGCGCGAGACCCACGGCATCATCGTCTACCAGGAACAGGTGATGCAGGTGGCGCAGGCGCTTTCGGGCTATTCGCTCGGCGAAGCGGACCTGCTGCGCCGCGCCATGGGCAAGAAGATCAAGGCGGAGATGGACGCCCAGCGCGACCGCTTCGTGAAGGGCGCGATCGAAAACAAGATCAAGAAGGAGACAGCCTCCGAGATCTTCGATCTGTTGGCGAAATTCGCCGATTACGGCTTCAACAAGAGCCATGCCGCGGCCTACGCCGTCGTCGCCTTCCAGACCGCCTATCTCAAGGCGAATTTCCCGGTCGAGTTCCTGGCCGCGGCGATGCCGCTCGATATGGGCAATACCGACAAGCTCTCGGAATTCCGCCGCGATGCCGAGCGGCTCGGCATCAAGGTCGAGCGGCCGGCGATCAACCAGTCCGGCGTCGAGTTCGACGTGGCCGACGGCAAAATCTTCTATGCGCTGGGCGCCATCAAGGGCGTCGGCACGGCGGCGGTGGAATCGCTGGTGGCGGCGCGGCAGGCCGCCGGCCCGTTCCGCGACCTCGCCGACCTCGCCCGCCGCATCGACACGAGGCTCGTCAACCGCCGCACGCTGGAAGCGCTCATCGCCGCCGGCGCGCTCGACGAGCTGGAGGCGGATCGTGCGCGGGCGGTTGCGGCGCTCGACGGCATGCTGGCGCTCTCCAACCGCACACGCGACGAGGCGGCGGCCGGGCAGTTCGATCTCTTGAGCGGCGGCGTGGTGCAGGAAGCCTTCCGCATCCCGCAGGTCGAGCCCTGGGCGCCGGCCGAGAAGCTCAAGCGCGAGCACGAGGCGGTGGGCTTTTTCCTCTCCGGCCACCCGCTCGACGATTACGAGCATGTGCTGAAGCGCCTGCGCGTGCAGCGCTATGCCGATTTTGCCCAGACCGTGCGCGCCAACGGCACCGGCGTCGGCAAGGTCGCGGTCTCCGTCATCGACAAGTCGGAGCGGCGCACCAAGTCCGGCTCCAAGATGGGCATCGTCAACCTCTCCGATCCGAGCGGCCAGTTCGAGGCCGTGCTGTTTTCGGAAGGGCTGATGAAATTGCGCGACCTGCTCGAGCCGGGCAGGGCGCTGGTGCTGCGCCTGTCGGCGGTGCTCGACGGCGAAGAGGTGCGTCCGCGCATCGAGGATGCCGAGGTGCTCGATGATCTCGCCGCACGCCAGAAGCAGGATCTCGTCGTCTATCTGCGCGACGAGAAGGCGGTGGCCTCGGTCGCCGAGCGCATCCGCCCGCGTGAGGCGACGCGCGCCGAGGGCAAGGTCTCGATCATCATGATCATCGATGACGGGGCGCAGGAGGTCGAGATCGAGTTGCCCGGCAAGTTTCCGGTCAACCAGCAGATCGCCAATGCCGTGCGCGCCGCGCCCGGCGTGGTCGATGTCAGGCTGCAATAGGGGCCATGCCGATGGCTGACGACCGGACCGTGCTGCTCGTCGTCGACGTCCAGAACGATTTCTGTCCCGGCGGCAGTCTCGCGGTGCAGGGCGGCGACGCGGTCGTTCCCGTTATCAACGCGCTCGGGCGCCGCTTCCGCCATGTCGTGCTGACGCAGGACTGGCACCCGGCCGGGCATGCCTCCTTTGCCTCCAGCCATCCCGGCCGCAAACCGTTCGAGACGATCGGGCTGGCCTATGGCCCGCAGGTGCTCTGGCCGGATCATTGCGTGCAGGGCACGGTCGGGGCCGCCTTTCATGCCGGGCTCGACCTGCCCCATGTCGCGGCGATCATCCGCAAGGGCTTTCGCCCGGGCATCGACAGCTATTCCGGCCTCGTCGAGGCCGACCGCCGGACGCGGACGGGGCTGGAAGGCTATCTGCGCGAGCGCGGTATCGCGAAGGTCGTCATTGCCGGCCTCGCCACCGATTTCTGCGTGAACTGGACGGCGCAGGACGCCGCCCGTGCCGGCTTCGAGACCATCGTGGTCGAGGATGCCTGCCGGGCGATCGACCTCGACGGCTCGCTCGATCGCGCCTGGGCGGATATGGCAGCGGCCGGGGTCAGGCGCGTCCGTGCCGCAACCTTCATGGCTTGAGGGAGCATGTCCCGCGCCCAGCGCCTGCTCGATCTCGTTCAGGTGCTGCGCCGGCATCGCCGTCCGGTCTCCGGCCGCAAGCTCGCGGTCGAACTCGGCGTCAGCATCCGCACGCTCTATCGCGACATCGTCACGCTGCAGGGTCAGGGCGCGCCGATCGAGGGCGAGCCCGGCCTCGGCTACATCCTGAAGCCCGGCTTCATGCTGCCGCCATTGATGTTCAGCGAGGAGGAGATCGAGGCTCTCGTGCTCGGCTCGCGCTGGGTCGCGGATCGGGCCGATCCGGCCCTCGCATTGGCTGCACGCGACGCCATGGCCAAGATCGTCGCCGTGCTGCCAGCCGATCTGACCCGTCGCGTCGAGGAGGCCGCGCTGATCCTCGGGCCGGGGAAAATGCTGGTCGATGCCCCGCAGCTCGATCTGGCCGCCATCCGCAAAGCCATCCGCGCCGAGCGGCGCGCTTCCATCGGCTATGGCGATGCGGAAGGCCGCGTCAGCGAGCGCATCGTCTGGCCGCTGGCGCTCTCCTTCTTCGATCAGGTCCGCGTCCTCGTCGCCTGGTGCGAACTCAGGCAGGATTTCCGCCATTTCCGCACCGACCGACTGATGCGTTTCGAGGCTCTGGAAGGCCGCTATCCGCAGCGGCGTCAGGCCCTGCTCAAGGCCTGGCGTGAAAAGGAGGGCATCGCGCCACCTGCGTGATCGACGCTGCCGGAAATTGGCAGCATCTGATTCTAATCTCCCTCATCTCAACCGATCGGGAGGCAATCATGTTCGACGCCCATTTCATCCTGCTTCATGTCGAGAGCCCGGCCGCCAGCGCCGCCTTCTATGCGGACCTGCTCGGCAAAAAGCCGCTGGAGCTGTCGCCGACCTTTGCGATGTTCGCGCTTCCTTCGGGTGCCAGGCTCGGCCTGTGGTCACGTCATACTGTGGAGCCGGCCGCGACCACGACGGGCGGCGCGGCGGAGATCGCCATGATCGCCCCCAGCCTGGAAGCCGTCGACGCCGCCCATGCGGACTGGCGCAAGCGCGGCATCGTGATCCTGCAGGAGCCGACCGATCTCGATTTCGGGCGCACCTTCACGGCGCGCGACCTCGACGGGCATCGCCTGCGTGTGTTCCATTCCTTCCCGGAAGCGTGAGGGGCGGGCGTCAGGCTGCGGGCTTGAGCTGCGCCTGGACGCGGTCGCGCCCGAGCCGCTTGGCGCGGTAGAGTGCCTCGTCCGCCTCGACCAGAAGATCGTCGATCTCGCGTCCGCCGAGCTCGGCCTCGGCCACGCCGATGCTGAGTGTCGGCTGCAGCCGGACTTCGGCGAGATCGGCAAGCTTGTCGCGGAAGGCATGGCGGATGCGCTCCGCCACCCGCACCGCTTCCCGGACGCCGACATCGGGCAGGACGATCGCGAATTCGTCGCCGCCCTGTCGGGCCAGGATGTCGGTGCTGCGCAGTTGCTCCCGCACGGAATCTGCGAACAGGCGCAGGATCCGGTCGCCGGCCGCATGGCCGAGCGTATCATTGAGCCGCTTGAAGTGGTCGATGTCGACGAGCAGGAGCCCGGCCTGCCTCTCCCCGCGCGATTGCTGCACCAGCCATTGCTCCAGGCCGGAACGGTTCATCGCTCCCGTCAGTGAATCGCGCCGGGCAAGGGTTGCCAGCATCCGGTTGCTGCGTTCGGCGGCGAGCAAGAGCAGGGCCTGGCCTCTCAGGATGACGAAGGCCACGCCGGTTGCTGCGAGCCAGCCGGCCGCTCCGGAATCCGCCGGGAACAGCGTCGTGCCGACCTGGTCCAGCGCCGCCAGTGCGATGCGTCCGGCATAGATCCCGACTGTCGGAGCAAACAGGATGGCCAGCAGCCAGGCCGAGCGCAGCCCCTCCTGCCGGCCGAGCCGGACGGCCTCGCGCACGATGGCGGCATCGCAGAGCGCCATCACCGTCGCCACGACCATGACACGCGTGGAATAACCTTCGATGCCCGGTGACAGCGCGAGCAGTGCCCAGCTGCCGAGAAGCACCACCCCGAATCCGAACCAGTTGAGTTCCCGGCCCGCGAAGCTTCGAATCCCCAGGAGCAGCAGCAGGCAGCCGGCCAGCAGCGCCGTGTTCGCGAATTCGATCGAGACCATATCGGGGATCGTGCCGCGGAACGCCGCGCCCAGCAGGCCGGTGCCGATGCACAGGCTGCTGACACCCCACCAGACGGGACTGCGGGTGAAGCGGCCGGTCGCGAAGGTCATCAACTGCATCACGCCGATGATGAAGCAGGTGAGCGCGCCCGTGACGAAGATCGTTCTCAGATCGAGAATCACGCCGATGTCGGCCTCCCGGGATCGCTTCGTCGGATCGATCCGCGTGCACCTGCCGAAACAGCTGGCCACAGGTCCCGGTCCGCCCCATGAGTCCGGGGACGCCCCGGCGTTCCGGGTTGCCCGGCCCGGCTGCGCACGCTAGGCAGATCGGGGTGGGGGGATGTGCATCTTGGCATGCTTGAGAACATGATAGCTTGAGGATATTCCCCATGAACTTTTATAAGTCGTTGATGGCCGTCTCAGCGGCCGCGTTTTTGGGCTCGGTCGCCCCGTCTTTCGCGCAGACCCAGGCCGACCAGCTCAAGGTCGCCTACCAGGCGGCCCGCAATCAGCTCGGCATCCTCGGCTACTGTGCCGACAAGGGGCATATCGATGCCTCTGCCTCCGATGTGCAGAAGAAGCTGATCGGGTTCATTCCGGCTCCGGCCGATGTCAGCGGCGGCGATGCTGCCGAGGCGGCCGGCCGGAAGGGCACGATCTCGGCCATGGGCATGGAGCAGAACATCGAGGTGATCGCCAAGGCGCAGAACGGCACGCCGGCCGCCTACTGCAAGCAGATCGGCGATCTCGTGAAGCAGATGGGCGCCAAGCTGCCGCAGTGAGGCGAGGGCGAAGTTACGCCCCGCGCCCGCTTCCAAATGAGCCCATGCGGCGTTCGCATGGGTCTTATCACGGCGCGCTTCCGGTTTTCTGGGCCGCGCCGGCTTGCAATGCTGCGCCATCCCCTGTAAGGCGCAGCCCATCCCACATGGAGTGCATCACCTCGATTTCCGAGGCGTTCCGGTGACGTGGCAGCTCATGCCCTGTTCATTCGCGCTCCAGAGGCTCAACCGGAAGGACTAGAACACCATGGCTCTGCCTGATTTCTCCATGCGCCAGCTCCTCGAGGCCGGTGCCCATTTCGGCCACCAGGCCCATCGCTGGAACCCCAAGATGTCCCCGTACATCTTCGGCGTCCGCAACAACATCCACATCCTCGACCTGTCGCAGTCGGTGCCGATGCTGCACCGCGCCCTCCAGGCCGTGTCGGACACCGTCGCCCGCGGCGGCCGCGTCCTCTTTGTCGGCACCAAGCGCCAGGCGCAGGATTCCATCGCCGATGCCGCCAAGCGCTCGGCTCAGTATTATGTCAACTCCCGCTGGCTCGGCGGCATGCTGACCAACTGGAAGACCATTTCGGCTTCGATCCAGCGCCTGCGCAAGGTCGACGAGCTGCTCAACGCCGGTGGCGGTTCGGGCCTGACCAAGAAGGAGCGCCTGATGCTGTCGCGTGAGCGCGACAAGCTCGAGAAGGCTCTCGGCGGCATCAAGGACATGGGCGGCACGCCGGACATGATCTTCGTGATCGACACCAACAAGGAAGCGCTCGCGATCAAGGAGGCCCAGCGCCTCGGCATTCCGGTCGCCGCGATCGTCGACTCGAACTCGGATCCGGACGGCATCACCTTCCCGGTCCCGGCCAATGACGACGCCGGCCGCGCCATCCAGTTCTATTGCGACCTGATCGCCCGCTCGGCGATCGACGGCATCGGCCGCGCCTCGGGCGACCAGGGCATCGATGTCGGCGCCGCCGAGGCGCCGGTCGTGGAAGAGGTTCTCGAGCCGGTTGCCGCCGAAGGCGGGGTCTTCGAGACGCTGACCACCCCGCGCGGCGCTCCGGACGACCTGACCAAGCTTTCGGGCATGGGTCCCGACGCGGTCCAGAAGCTGAACGACGGCGGCATCTACCACTTCTGGCAGATCGCTGCGATGTCGCCGGCCGACGTGACCAGGATCGACCATGATCTGAAGCTCGGCGGCAAGATCGAGCGCGAGGGCTGGGTCGCCCAGGCTCGCGAACTCGCCGACGCGTAATTCGGTTTGCCCTTGCGGCGCGTCATCGGCGCGTCGCAATCGGGTCTCTCGTTTGACGCCGGGCTTTAGGGCATCGGCCCGAAAAGTGGCCCGCGGTTTTCGGCCAGAGCCGATGCAAGACCAGAGAGCTGGAGGACGCGCCGACGGCCGGAAACGGAGCGTCGGCGTTTCCCCATGAAGGCGTCCGTATAAATCCGATCCGCGGCCGGTCCCAGGGCCAGCGCCGCACCGACAGCAAGGACAAGACAGATGGCAGCGATCACCGCCGCAATGGTGAAGGAACTCCGCGACAAGACCGGCGCGGGCATGATGGACTGCAAGACCGCCCTTTCGGCAAACGACGGCAACATGGAGGCCGCCGTCGACTGGCTGCGCGCCAAGGGCCTGTCGAAGGCCGCCAAGAAGGCCGGCCGCGTCGCCGCCGAGGGCCTCGTCGCCGTCTCGGTGCAGGGCAATGAGGGCGTCGTCGTCGAGGTCAACTCCGAGACCGACTTCGTCGCGCGCAACCCGGAATTCCAGGCGCTCGCCAAGACCATCGCCGATGTCGCGCTGGAGCGTGGCGGCGACGTCGAGGCTCTGCTCGGCCATCATTATCCGGGCGGCGGTTCCGTCCAGGACGCGATCGCCAATGCCATCGCCACCATCGGCGAGAACATGACGCTGCGCCGCGTTTCCGCGCTCAAGGTCTCCTCGGGCCTGATCGGTTCCTATGTCCACGGCGCGATCGCCGATGGTCTCGGCAAGATCGGCGTCATCGTCGCGCTGGAATCGACCGGCAAGTCGGATGAGCTCGCCGCGCTCGGCCGCCAGCTCGCCATGCATGTCGCGGCGACCAATCCCGTCGCGCTCGACCTTGCTTCGGTCGCCCCGGACGTCCTGGAGCGCGAGAAGGCGATCCTGGCCGAGAAGAACGCCGGCAAGCCCGAGCATGTCCTGGCCAAGATCACCGAGAGCGGCCTGAAGAGCTACGCCAAGGAATACTGCCTGCTCGAGCAGGCCTATATCCATGACGGCTCGAAGTCGGTCGCGCAGATCCTCAAGGAGATCGAGGGCAAGGTCGGCGCTCCCGTGCAGCTCACCGGCTTCGCTCGCTTCGCGCTCGGCGAGGGCATCGAGAAGGAAGAGCAGGACTTCGCGGCCGAGGGCGCTGCCGCCGGCGGCACAACGGGCTGATAAGTCTTCCTGCGAAAAAGAAAAAGGCCGCGCATCGCGCGGCCTTTTTTGTAGGAAGATAGGGCTGCGTCGAATCGCGGCCGGCCCCAGCAAGACGGAGAGACATCGATGAGACCCCAACGCGTTCTCGTGAAGCTCTCCGGCGAAGCCCTGGCCGGGCCTGTCGGCAACGGGCTCGACGGCGTCACGCTGACGGCGCTCGCCGCCGACATCGCCCATGCTTCCCGCGAAGGGGTCGAGATCGGCATCGTCGTCGGCGGCGGCAACTTCTTCCGCGGCGTCCAGGGCCTCAACAAGGGTCTCGACCGGACCACGGCCGATTCGATCGGCATGCTCGGCACGGTGATGAACGCGCTCGCCCTGGAGCATTCGATCGAGGCCGCCGGCGCCCCGGCGCGCGCCATGTCGGCCGTGCCGATGCCCTCGCTCTGCGAGAGCTACGCCCGCAAGCGCGCGCTCGACCATCTCAGCAACGGCAAGGTCGTTATCCTCGGCGGCGGTACCGGCAACCCCTACTTCACCACGGATACCGGCGCGGCGCTGCGCGCGGCCGAGCTCGGCTGCAGCCACCTGCTCAAGGCGACGCAGGTCGACGGCGTCTACAG
>JAEWKP010000422.1 GCA_023393655.1 Pseudomonadota bacterium
CACGCCCGCCGCCATGGCATGGCCGCCGCCCTTGACCGCATGCCCGGCCTCGACGGCGGCGCGCACGGCGCGGCCGAGATCGACGCCCGCGACCGAGCGGCCGGAGCCGGTCGCCCCACCCTCCCCGTTGAGCGCCAGCGCGAAAGCCGGGCGGCGGAAGCGCTCCTTCAATCGGGCGGCGACGAGGCCGACGATGCCGGGATGCCAGGCGGCGCTGCCGGCGAGCAGCACCGGCATCTCGGCCATGCCGGCAAGCTCGTGCTCCGCCTGCGAGACCGCCTCCAGCACCGCGAGACGCTCGATCTCCTGGCGCTCCTGGTTCAGGCGGTTGAGCTCGGTCGCGATGGTCCGTGCCTCGACCTCGTCCTCGGTCAGGAGCAGGCGCGCACCGAGCGCGGCATCGCCGATGCGGCCGCCCGCATTGATGCGCGGGCCGAGCAGGAAGCCGAGATGCCAGGGCTGGATCGGCCCGTCGAGGCCGGAAACGTCCATCAATGCCGCGAGGCCCGGCCGGGCGCGGCTGCGCATCATGGCCAGCCCCTGCCGGACGAAGGCGCGATTGAGGCCCTGCAGCGGTACGACATCCGCGACGGTCGCCAGGGCGACGAGATCGAGTGCCGCCAGCAAGTCGGGTTCGCCGCCGCGCGCCGCCCAATGGCTCTGCCGCCGCAGCGCCCGGCTGGTCGCGACCAGCGCGAGGAAGACGACGCCGGCCGCGCAGAGATGGCCGAGGCCGGAGAGATCGTCCTGCCGGTTGGGATTGACCAGCGCCTCGACCGCGGGAAGCCGCTCGGGCGCCTGATGGTGGTCGAGCACGACGACATCGAGCCCGAGCCGGCGCGCCTCGGCGAGCGGCTCCTCACTAGTGGTGCCGCAATCGACCGTGACGAGCAGGGTCGCGCCCTCGCCCGCCAGCATGCGGATCGCCTCGCTGTTGGGGCCGTAGCCCTCGATCAGGCGATCGGGGATATGGATACGCGGGCGGGCGCCGGCCTGGGTCAGGAAGCCCGCCAGCAGCGCCGAGGAACAGGCGCCGTCGACATCGTAATCGCCGAAGATCGCGACGCGCTCGCCCCTTATGCCCGCCTGTGCCAGCCGGGCGGCAGCGGCCTCCATGTCGATGAGGACCGCGGGATCGGGCAGGACGTCGCGCAGCTTCGGCTCGAGGAAGCGGGCGGCCTCACCGGGCTCGACGCCGCGCGCGGCAAGCAGGCGGGCGAGGATATCCGGCAAGCCCTGCAACTGGCTCAGCGCCTCGGCGCGGCCGAGGCCGGCGATGTCAAGCCGGTCGCGCCAGGGGCGGCCGAGCACCGAACGGGTCACGCCGAGAAAGGCACGGGGCGGCATCAGACTCATGATGCATCCGGCGTCGCGCAAGCGGCCGGCGAGGTCAACCTGTGTCGGGACATGCCGGGCTGGAAAGCTGTGCCGATCACGGCACGGGACGCGCTCCCTCGGCGGCTGCATCTTCTCGGGCCGCGCCGCCCGGCGAGCGGTGGGGGCAATAGCATGACCAGTTCACACGTCATCCCGGACAAGCCGCATTAGCGGCGCCGATCCGGGATCCATGCCTGAACCGTTCCGGAATGGATCCCGGGTCTCCCTTCGGTCGCCCGGGATGACCGCGTGAGGAAAGCGCTCAATCGAGCTGGAACTTCGAGAACTCGCGGTGCTCGCCATAGATGCGGCGAACCGTGCCGGTGATCGAGCGATAGACCAGCGTCTCGGTCTCGATGAAATCCTTGCCGAAGCGGACGCCCGACACCATGCCGCCATCGGTGACGCCGGTGGCGCAGACGATGACGTCGCCCGAAGCCATTTCCGACATGTCGTATTTCTTGTTCGGATCGAGCACGCCCATGCCGTGCGCACGCACGCGCTTCTCCTCGGTGTCGAGGATGAGGCGACCCTGCATCTGGCCGCCGACGCAGCGCAAGGCAGCCGCCGCAAGCACGCCTTCCGGCGCGCCGCCGATGCCGAGATAGAGGTCGATGCCGGTCTTCTCGGGCTGGGTGCAGAAGATCACGCCGGCGACGTCGCCATCGGTGATCAGGCGGATCGAGCAGCCGGTCTTGCGGACCTCCTCGATCAGCTTGGCATGGCGCGGGCGGTCCATGATCAGCGTCGAGATCTCGTTCGGCTTGACGCCCTTGGCCTTGGCCAGCGCGTTGATGTTGTCGGCCGGAGAGGCGTCGAGGTCGATCACGCCCTTGGCGTAGCCTGGGCCGCAAGCGATCTTGTCCATGTAGACGTCGGGGGCATAGAGCAGGCTGCCGGCGCCGGCCATCGCCATCACGGCGATCGAGCCCGGCATGTCCTTGGCGCAGAGCGTGGTGCCTTCGAGCGGGTCGACCGCGATATGCACCTTCGGGCCCTGCTTGTTGCCGACCTTCTCGCCGATGAAGAGCATCGGCGCCTCGTCGCGCTCGCCCTCGCCGATGACGATCTCGCCGTCGATCGGCAGGCGGTTCAGCTCGCGGCGCATCGCATCGACCGCGGCCTGGTCGGCCGCCTTCTCGTTGCCGTGGCCACGCAGGCGGGCCGCCGCGACAGCAGCGCGCTCGGTGACGCGGACAAGTTCCATCGAGAGATAGCGCTCGATGATCTGGTCGGGGGAGATGCGGAGATCGACGGACATGAAATTTAGTCCCCTTGCAATGAGTTTGGCAGGTATGGCCGCAAGAGCCGGATAGGTCAGAGCAGGATTAGCGCGAAAAACCGGTTCCCACTTTTTCGCATCCTGCTCTAGGCTTGTTCCCGCTCTATGCGGATGACTTGCGGCGGTTCCGCGACATGGCCATCGGCCGTGACCTTTTCGAGCGCATCGCGGATGGCGGATTCGCTCGTGGCATAGGTGATGAGCACGACCGGAACCGGCGCGCCGGAGCGGCCGCCGGGATCGCGCGTCGCGGCCTCTGGCGAGCGGCGCTGAACGATGCTTTCCAGCGAGATGTCGGCCTCGGCCATGCGGGTCGCGATCGCCGCGGCGGCGCCGGGACGATCGGCCACGGCGAGACGGACATAATAGCCGCCCTCATGACGCTGCATCGGGGCGCGCTTCGGCTCTTCCAGGCGCGCGATCGGCAGGCCGAAGGGCAGGCCGGCGGTGCCGCGCGCGACATCGGCAATGTCGGCGACGACGGCGGAGGCTGTCGGGTCGCCGCCGGCACCGGGGCCGACCAAGGTGACCTCGCGGACCGCATCGGCGTCGATCGAGACCGCGTTGAGCACGCCCATCACCTGCGCGATCGGGGAGGATTTCGGCACCATCGTCGGGTGCACGCGCTGCTCGATACCGGTCTTGGTCCGCTCGGCCACGCCGAGCAGCTTGATGCGGTAGCCGAGATCGTCGGCCATCTTCAGGTCGAGCGGCGTGATCGCCGAAATCCCTTCAACATGAATCGCTTCGGCGTCGATCTTCGTACCGAAGGCGAGGCTGGTCAGGATCGCCAGCTTATGGGCGGTGTCGAAGCCCTCGACGTCGAAGGTCGGGTCGGCTTCGGCATAGCCGAGGCGCTGCGCGTCCTTCAGGCAGGCCTCGAAGGTCAGGCCTTCCTGCTCCATCCGGGAGAGGATGTAGTTGCAGGTGCCGTTGAGGATGCCGGAGATGCGGCTGACATTGTTGCCGGCCAGCGCCTCGCGCAGCGTCTTCACGACAGGAATGCCGCCGGCCGAGGAGGCCTCGAAGGCGAGCGCCACGCCCTTGCTCTCAGCCAGGTCGGCAAGCGCAACGCCATGGGCCGCGAGCAGCGCCTTGTTGGCGGTGACGACATGCTTGCCGGCAGACAGGGCTGCCTCGACCGCTGTCTTGGCCGGGCCGTCCGAGCCGCCAATCAGTTCGACGAAGCAGTCGATCTCCCCCGAATTCGCCAGCGCGACCGGATCGTCGAACCAGGCGAGCCCGCCGAGATCGATGCCGCGGTCGCGATTGCGGTCGCGCGCCGAGACGGCGGTCACCCGGATTGCGCGGCCGCAGCGCGCCGCAAGCGCATTTTCCTGCCGGCGCAGGATGCGCAAGGTGGAAGCGCCGACCGTGCCGAGGCCGGCAAGTCCGATGCGCAAGGGCTGGGAGGCAGGCGAAAGAGGCACGCTGGTCATTCGCGCGGGGTCGCATGAGGCGCGGCGGGAGTCAACGAGGAAGCCGCTCCTCACCGCAGCGGGACGGTATTTCAACCGAAATGGCAGACGACCTCGGCGGCGACGCGCTTCACCTTGCCGTCCTCGAAACCGAGATAGATGCGCAGCAGGTTGGTGCCGAAGGCCGTCGCCTTGATGGTGTGCAGCGCCTCGATCGTCGTCCCTGCGGACACCGTGCTGTTCTCGACCGCGGGGGTCCAGAACCAAGGCTTGGGCGGGTCGATCGTCACTTCGGAGAGAACGCGCTCGGCGTCGGCCCGGCCGGTGCCGACCGGGATGTAGCGGGTGACGATCTCGGTCGCGTCGCGGGCGCATTCGCGGCCATTGGTCACCGCGAGCACGTCCGAAACCAGGGCCGAGCGCGTCTGCGGGATGCGCCCCCGGGAATAGTCATAGGTCGCAACGAAGCAGACCAGCGCGAAGACGGCGAGAGCGACGCCGAGCAGGCGGCCTTTTCGTGACATGGAAACGAGCCCCGAGCGCGATGCGGAGCGATCCGTCCGCATCGCATCGGTTCCCATGTTTTGCGGGCGCGGTCCAGAGCCCTGGCCGTCATTCTCGGGACAAGCCCGGGCATGACGGCCTGGAGAGTGCCCTACCCCGCCTTCGGCATCTGGATGACGTTGTGCAGGGTCGTGTCGGCGCCCTTGAGGAAGCGGCCGATATTGCGCGCCGCCTGGCGGATACGGTGCTCGTTCTCGACGATGGCGATGCGGACATAGTCGTCGCCATGCTCGCCGAAGCCGATGCCCGGCGCGACCGCGACCTCGGCCTTCTCGATCAGGAGCTTGGAGAATTCGAGCGAGCCGAGATGGCGGAACTTCTCGGGGATCGCGACCCAGGCAAACATGGAGGCCTGCGGCGCCGGAAATTCCCAGCCGGCCTTGCCGAAGCTCTCGACCAGCGCGTCGCGGCGCTTGCGATAGATCTCGCGCATCTCGCGGATGCAGTCGTCCGGGCCGTTGAGCGCGGCGGCGGCCGCGACCTGGATCGGCGTATAGGCGCCGTAGTCGAGATAGGATTTCACCCGCGCCAGCGCCGCCAGCAGGCGTTCGTTGCCGACGGCGAAGCCCATGCGCCAACCGGCCATCGAGAAGGTCTTGGACATCGAGGTGAACTCGACCGCGACGTCGATCGCGCCCGGCACCTGCAGCATCGAGGGCGGCGGGTTGTTCTCGTCGAAATAGACCTCTGCATAGGCAAGGTCGGAGAGCAGGATCAGCTCATGCTTCTTCGCGAAGGCGACGAGGTCGCGGTAGAAATCAAGCGAGGCGACATAGGCCGTCGGATTGGCCGGGTAGCAGGTGACGAGCGCGATCGGCTTCGGCACCGAATGCATCATCGCCCGCTCCAGCGCCGGGAACATCGCTGGCGTCGGCTCGGCCGGGACGGAGCGAATCACGCCGCCCGCCATCAGGAAGCCGAAGGCGTGGATCGGATAGCTCGGGTTCGGCACCAGCACGACATCGCCCGGCCCGGTGATGGCCTGCGCCATGTTGGCGAAGCCTTCCTTCGAGCCCAGCGTCGCGACGACCTGCGTGTCGGGGTTGAGCTTCACGCCGAAGCGGCGCTCATAATAATTCGCCTGCGCGCGGCGCAGGCCCCCGATGCCCTTCGAAGCGGAATAGCGATCGGTACGCGGCTTGCCCGCCGTCTCGACCAGCTTCTCGATGACGTGCTTCGGCGCCGGCAGGTCGGGATTGCCCATGCCGAGATCGATGATGTCGACGCCCTTGGCGCGCTCGGCAGCCTTGATCTTGTTGACCTGTTCGAAAACGTAGGGCGGCAGGCGCTTGATACGGTGGAAATCGGTCATCTCGATCAGGTCCTCGGCCGCCCAGGAGCGGTGTCATGATTTCGCGCGGGTTACATCCTTGCGCCGAGGGTGCTTACCATCGCATCTTTCGTCATGACAGGGCCAATGACGCAATATTATGCGATTCATGGCACGGAGAAGTAAGTCGGCAGCCGTACCATCCTGCCTGGAACGGGCTTATCCTCAGTTCTGCGGGATCTTCGCCGGCTCCGGCGGCGGCGTCGCGCCCAGCGCCTTGGCCGTGTTGCCAGCCGCTTCGTTGGCCTTCTGCTTCGCGTCCAGCCCGGCTTCGATCTTCTTGTAGTCCTCGACCGGCTTGCGCGGAGCCGCACGGGTCACGCTCGACCCGATGGGAATGTATTCGAGATCGGCCGGGCGGGCTTCCCGTACGAAAGTCTTCGATTGCTGCGGCGTCGTCGCCAGGCCGGCGGCCTCCGCGACCCCCTTGAAGCCTTCGTCGCTGCCGCAACCGGCGAGCGCCGTGCCGACCACGACCAACGCCGCCGGCATCAGGAGCAGCTTTTTCGCGGAGATTTCAGTCGGCATCGGGTCATCCAGCGGTTGTCGATTTTGCTTGGTAAAGCACAGCGGCTGCGTCCTTAATAGGACCAAAATGGAGCGCCATGCGCTATCCTATAACGACAGGGGAAAAGGGCGAGACATGAGCGGGAAAAGCGACAGGGCGAAGGACACCACCGGCCCGACCGAGGCCGCCGCTCCCGATTTCGACCAGTTTGCGCAGAACATGGGCCGCCTCGTCGAGGAATACGGCAAGATCACCGCCGCCTATCTGAAACCACTCGAACGCGGCGAGGCCAAGACCGGCCAGGCCGACGAAGCCAGCGACATGGTCAAGACGCTCGGCCGCGTCGCCGAGCGCTGGGTCAACGATCCCTCCAAGATCATCGAGGCGCAGGCTTCCCTCACCAGCGACTTCATGAACCTGTGGAGCACGGCGCTGAAGCGTGCGAGCGGCGAGGAGGTCGCGCCCGTGGCCGAGCCGGACAAGCGCGACGGCCGCTTCAAGGACCCGGACTGGAACCATCCGACCTTCGACTTCATCAAGCAGGCCTATCTGATCGGCTCGCGCTGGGCCGAGACCATGGTCGACAAGGCTGACGATCTCGACCCGCATACGCGCGAGAAGGCCCGCTTCTACATCAAGCAGATCGCAGGCGCCCTCTCGCCGACCAATTTCGTCGCCACCAACCCCGAATTGCTGCGCGAGACGATGCAGCAGAACGGCGAGAACCTCGTGCGCGGCATGAAGATGTACGCCGAGGATGTCGAGGCCGGGGGCGGCGAGCTCAAGATCCGCCAGTCCGATGGCGGCGCCTTCGAGGTCGGCGTCAATATCGCGACGACGCCGGGGAAGGTGATCTTCCGCAACGAGATCATCGAATTGATCCAGTACGCGCCGGCAACGCCGCAGGTGCTGAAGCGGCCTCTCTTGATCGTGCCGCCCTGGATCAACAAGTTCTACATCCTCGACCTCAACCCGGAGAAGAGCTTCATCCGCTGGTGCGTCGAGCAGGGGCTGACGGTGTTCTGCATCTCCTGGGTCAATCCGGATGCGCGCCACGCCGCCAAGGATTTCGAGAGCTATATGCGCGAAGGCATCTTCGCCGCGCTCGACACGATCGAGGAAGCGACGGGGGAAAAGAAGGTCTCGGCGATCGGCTACTGCGTCGGCGGCACCCTGCTCGGCGTAACGCTGGCCTATATGGCGGCGATGCGCGACAAGCGCATCGAGAGCGCGACCTTCTTCACGACGCAGGTCGATTTCTCGCAAGCCGGCGAGCTCTCGGTCTTCGTCGACGAGGAGCAGATCCGCGCGATCGAGGAGCAGATGGCGAGGACCGGCTATCTCGACGGATCGCGCATGGCGGGCGCCTTCAACATGCTCCGGCCCAACGACCTGATCTGGTCCTACGCCGTCAACAACTACCTGAAAGGCAAGGCGCCGACGCCCTTCGACCTGCTCTACTGGAACTCGGATTCGACCCGGATGCCGGCGGCGAACCACTCCTTCTACCTACGCAACTGCTATCTCGACAACAAGCTGTCCAAGGGCGGGATGCGGATCGGCGGCAAGGCGCTCGACCTCAAGCAGGTGACGATCCCGATCTACAATCTCGCGGCGCGCGAGGACCATATCGCGCCGGCCCAGTCGGTCTTCAACGGCTCGCAATGCTTCGGCGGACCGGTCGAGCATGTTGTCGCCGGATCGGGCCATATCGCCGGCGTCGTCAATCCGCCCGCCAAGGTGAAGTACCAGTACTGGACCGGCGGACCGGCGAAGGGCCGCTATGCCGACTGGCTGACCAAGGCGGACGAGCATCCGGGCTCGTGGTGGCCGCACTGGCTCGGCTGGCTGGAGGCGCAGGCGCCGAAGAAAGTCCCGGCCCGCGAGCCGGGCGGCGGCAAGCTCAAGGCGCTGGCCGACGCGCCCGGGACCTATGTGAAGGTGAAGGCGTAGGGACTTCGCCTCCCTCCTCCCCGCTCGGGCGCCGCTCGCGTCGCGCTGAAGCCAGCGATCCGAAAAGCCGGTGCGAAGACGGCAACAAAAAAGCCGGCCCGAGGGCCGGCTTTCATTCGTCGATCCGATCAATCCCCGCTCAGTACTTGCGGACCACCGGCTGCACCGGGAGCGTCTGCTTCGGATCGTCCCAGCGATAGGTAATGCCGACTGAGGCGATATGAACATAGGGCTTGGCTTCGGCGACATAGTAGACCGGCACGGCCGGGTTCCACTGCGGGTGCCCCGGATTGTAGTTCACCGACGCCTTCTTCACGTCGATATAGGTGTAGCCGAGATCCAGCTTGAGCCGGTCGGTGATCTGATAGCTCGCGCCGGCGCTGAGCCAGAGTCGATCATTATCGGAGATATAGATGGTGCGATTGCGGTCGTTGACCGCGGACATCTCGTAGCCGATGCCGGCGCGCAGCGTCAGGTCCTTGCTGTACTTGTACTCGACGCCGCCGCTGAAGAACCAGGCGTCGTCATACTGGAAATTCAGGCTGGTCTGCGGGCGGCCGTTGAGCTCGTTGACGATCGGGATGTTGCGGAAGCGGCTCCAGTTCGTCCACTCGACCCCGGCATGGACCTGCCACTGGTCGTTGATGACCTGCGAAACGCCGACGACGACCGAATCGGGCAGGTTCAGGTTGGCCTTGACCGGGAAGCGGGCGAGGATCGGCGTCGGCGTGGCCAGCGAGCCTTGGAGGGTCTGGCGGATCGCAGAACGATAGGCCACGCCGATATTGGTCCCCTCGAACGGGGTGAACGTCGCGCCGAGGCGATAGCCGAAATCGATGGTGTCGCCTTCGAGAATGACCGGAGAGGCCGCAGGCCCGAGGCCGCCGGCCTGCTTCAGCTTGGCGCTCAGGTACTGGACCTGCAGAGCGGCGCCGACCGAGAGCCAGTCATTGACCTTGTAGCCAACGGTCGGCGAGACGTTGATGGTCACGACCTTGGCCGAACGCCCGTAGACCTGGGCGGCGTGAACCTGGTTTTCAGGCTTGGAACGCAGGCCATAGGGGGCGCCCGTGGTCACACCGACCCAGAGCCGATCGGTGAGCTGCCAGGCGCTGGCCGAAGCAGGGATCATGGCACCGTCACCGCCGAGGTTGCCGGTGCCGAACTGGATCGGGTTCAGCGGCGCCGGCGCGGCCGGACCGCCGAGCCGCGAGGGCCTCGTCGGCTGATAATCGCCATTGGCATTGAGATAGGTGTAGTTCCAGTTGCTGGTGCGGCCGGGGAACATGGTGATGGTCGCCGGGTTCCAGTGCATAGCGCTCATGCCGATGCCGCCCGAGGCCGAGCCGGCATAGGCCATGCCGAGACCTTCGGCGCCCTGGCCGCTGCGGATGGCGAAAGAACTCGCCGAGGCGGCTCCAGCCGCGAGGAGAGCGGCGAGCGAAACCGAGGCGGCAGCGGCTGTACGAACAAGGCCCTTCATCGAATCCATCCCGGTTCCAAGGTTTTTCGAGGCCAGATACCTCGCTTGATTCGAAGCATGACCTGAGCCGTTTCCGGCCGCAATCCTGCTTCACGCGCCGCGGATTCGCCGCGCGACCTCCTCATTCGAGCCGGATCTTCAAAAACGATCCAAAAATGACCTTTTCTGAACAAGCCTCACCGAGATCGTTCAGAAAGATATCGTTTATATAAGAACTATTGCCGATTTTGAGTGTTCGCGGCCGCCCTGCCCTCGACTGCGTCCTTCGTCGGAAACTTCGCTTTGAAAAGAGTCGTGGCATTCCAGCAACAATTCAGCCGCCTGCGCGCCGCGGATACGCTATGCGCGGTGACGGGCTTGTGTTTCGGGCCGGCATCCGATCAGAATCCCCGACCCATTTAGATCGTTTGAAACGGGGGAAACACCTTGAAACTGCTCCGCTACGGCGCACCCGGCCAGGAGAAACCGGCCCTTCTCGATGCCAAGGGCGGGTTGCGCGACCTGTCCGGCGTCATTCCCGACCTCGCCGGCAAGGCGCTCACCGCGGCCTCGCTCGCCAAGATTAAGGCGCTCTCGCCGGAATCGCTGCCGCTGGTCTCAGGCTCGCCGCGCATCGGCGCCTGCGTCGCGGATGTCCGCAACTTCATCGCGGTGGGCCTGAACTTCGCCGACCATGCGGCGGAGACCGGCGCCGAGATCCCGAAGGAGCTGATCCTGTTCAACAAGGCCCCGAACTGCATCGTCGGGCCCAATGACGACGTGATCATCCCGAAGGGCTCGCAGAAGACCGACTGGGAAGTCGAACTCGCCATCGTGATCGGCGATGGCGGCTCCTATATCGAGGAGAAGGACGCGATGGCGGCGATCGCCGGCTTCTGCGTCTGCAACGACGTCTCCGAGCGCGCCTTCCAGCAGGAACGCGGCGGCCAGTGGGCCAAGGGCAAGGGCTGCCCGACCTTCGGACCGCTCGGTCCGTGGCTCGTCACCACCGACGAGGTCAAGGACATCCAGAATCTCGGCATGTGGCTCGAGGTCGATGGCGAGCGCGTGCAGAACGGCTCGACCAAGACGATGATCTTCGGCGCAGCCTATCTGGTCCATTATATCAGCCAGTTCATGCGTCTCGATCCGGGTGACGTCATCACCACCGGCACGCCTCCCGGCGTCGGCCTCGGCTTCAAGCCGCCGCGCTTCCTGAAGGGCGGCGAGGTCGTCACCCTCGGCATCGAGGGCCTCGGCGAGCAGAAGCAGAATTTCGTGCCCTACAAAGGCTGATCCAGGAGGGGCGCTACGGCGCCCCTTTTCATGTCAGGGAGCGCGGGCATGCGGGCAGCGCGAAAAGGCACTGCCGAAGCTGCTTGACCCGGCTTCGGCAGTGCAAGCTGTGCCCGCCTCCAGACCCTGCGGCCTTGTCGAGCAGCTCCACAATGGCTGCACAGAACCGGTTTTCTACCCCCAAATGGGGCTTTGCTTTCCAGAAGGAATATCCGGCGGAAGATCGGGGTTGTTACGGCCGACCCGTCGAGTTTCCCGATGGCCGCGAACGGATTTCCCGATCTGTCCGCAACGACCTCAGCGCGGCCCGGCCGCGCTCTTCAACAGGCCGACCAGATCGGCCTGCCGGCGCGTGCCGGTCTTGGTAAGGATGCGTTTCAGCGTCGTGCGTGCCGTGGCCTCGGTCACGCCCAGAC
>JAEWKP010000478.1 GCA_023393655.1 Pseudomonadota bacterium
CATGATTTGCGCGTCGCCGCGCAGATCTGCGACGAGGTGATGGTGATGCAGCGCGGCAGCGTCGTCGAGATGGGGCCGGCCGCCGAGGTTTTGGACCAGCCGCGTCACGAGTATACCCGTGCGCTGATCAATGCGGCGCCGGGGCGGGACTGGGATTTCGCGGCCGGGCGCCGCATCGCCGGAGCCACAACATGATTTCCGCCAGCCTCGTCCAGATGGACGTCCAGTCCCTGGCGCCGGCCGAGAATTTCCGGCGCATGCATGAGTTCGTTGCAGCGGAGGCGGCAAAGGGCGTCCAGCTCATCCTGTTCCCGGAGCTGGCGAACACGGGCTATGTCGAGCCGCTGGTGCCGGGCGGCGCTGTCGTCAGCGACGTCCCGCATTTCGGGGCTGCGCTCTACGAGGCCTGCGCCGCGCCGGATGGCAACGAGATCAAGGCGCTCGTCGCGCTCGCCGCGAGGCACCGCGTGCATCTCGTCATCGGTCTCGGCCTGCGGGACCGCCTGCGTGCGGGTGTCATGCGCAACGCCTCGCTGCTGATCGGGCCGGAAGGCGTGATCGGCGATTACACCAAGATCCACCAGTGGCAGAACGAGAAGCTGTTCTTCACCGGCGGCGACAGCATCGACACCTATCCGGTCTTCGGGACGCGGCTCGGCATGCAGGTCTGCTACGATATCCGCTTTCCCGAGATCACTCGTATCCTCGCTCTGCAGGGCGCGAGCATCGTCACCTCGGTCTGGGCCTCCTTCGGCGCCGAGAACGCAGCGGTGACCGACGAAGGCCTCTTCATCCACCGCGCCTATACGCGGGCGACCGAGAATGGCGTCTTCTTCCTGAGCTGCAACCGCAGCGGCAGCCGCGGCGGGCAGCGCTTCTTCGGCCGCTCCTGCGCGGTGGCCCCCGATGGCCGCGTGCTCGGCGCGCTCGATCATGATCGGGAGGGCGTGCTGCGGGTCGAGATCGACCTGGCCGAGATCGCGCGCTATCGCAGCTTCACGGGCATCTGGGCCGACCGGGCGCCTGACCTCTACGCCAAATACCTGACGCCCTGAGCGAACGAGACCTCCGATGACGACCTCTCCCTGCCCGCCGATCAGTGATGCCGACTGGCCCGAGGCCATCGCAGAGATGAAGACCGGCTTTGCCGGCGCGCTCAATGTCTACCGGACGATGGCGCATCACCCGGCGCTGCTGAAGGCTTGGGGCCCCTTGCGGCAGCACATTGTCAAGGACAGCGCGCTCGGGCCGGTGCGCTCGGAAGTGGTGATTCTGCGCGCGGCCCATCGCATGGGCTCGCCCTATGAATGGGCGCATCATGTCAGCCGGGCGCGGGTGCTCGGCATGAGCGATCAGCGCATCGCCGCACTGCGCGGCCAGCCGGAAGGTGAGGACGGCTTGATCGTCCGGGCGGTCGACGCGCTCTTCATCGACAAGCGCCTGTCGCTCTCCCTTGAAGCCGAGCTCGCCGCGGCGATCGGGCGCGAGGCGGTGTTCGACCTGATCGCGACCGTCGGCTTCTATTCGGTGCTCGGCTACATGCTGATGACCTATGAGACGCCGATCGACGAGGCCATCGCGACCGAGATGGCCGAGAAGCCGCTGGGCACTGTCTGACCGCCGATTTGGCGAAGTCGCCGGGCATCGTGTAACCCCGCCGGACCGGGCCGATAGCGAGCGCCCGGCCGCAAGACGGGAAAGACATGTCCGACGACGACTACATCTATGACGAGGCGACCGGGGAATGGCGCCCGGCCTCGGAAGTGAAGCAGGCGGCCGCTGCTGCCGCCGCTCCGGTGGTGCGCGATGCCGCCGGCAATGTGCTGGCCGATGGCGATTCCGTCGTGCTGGTCAAGGATCTCAAGGTGAAGGGCGCAAACCAGACCCTGAAGCAGGGCACGGTCATCCGTTCGATCCGCCTGACGGAGAATGTCGAGGAGATCGACTGCCGCCACGACACGATCAAGGGCCTCGTGCTGCGGACGGAATTCGTCCGCAAGCGCTGAGACTTTTGGCCGTGCCTACCAGAGGCGCGGTCCCTCCATCGTCGAGACATGGGCGGCGATCACCTTCCAGCCCAGATCGGGAAAGCGCACCCAGCTCTGGCTCTGCCGGCCGATGATGTCGCGCCCGCGCACCTTGAACTCGAGATTGACGGTCGCGATGTCGCGGCCGAGCGTCAGGATCTCCAGCCGAATCCGCTTCTCCTTGATCCCAGGTCCCGGCGGGCGGGCGACGCGATGGCCGTGGATCTCCTGGAAGCCGTAGCCGTTCTCGTGCAGCGCGTAGCGGATCGTGTAGGGGCTGTTCCAGAAGGCAGCGTCCAGCACGTCGACATTCTTGTCGATCAGCGCCTGCTCGTAGGCTTCGAACCGGGCGCTGATCTCGGCCACGACTTCGGGGATGTTCGGGGTCAGGTCGGTCATGATGATGCGGCCTCCATGGCCTGTGCGACAGCGATGAGGCTGGCATCCGTGCCGCGCCCGCCGATGATGGACAAGCCGACGGGCGCGCCGTCGACGCGGGCGCCGGGCAGGTTGACCTGCGGATGGCCGGCAAGCCCGCCCTGCGCGCAGAGGCAGGTGATGCGGTCGCGCATCGGCCGGAGGATCGGCATCGGCAGGCCGCGCAAGGGGGCCGGGAAGGGCGTTGTCGGCAGGCACAGGATGGTGCCGGGCGGCAGGAGATAGCGCAGCCGGGCGCGGGCTTCCTCGCGCATCAGGGCGGCCCAGTTCTGCTCGGCGACGGGCACCTGCGAGCCGGCGATCAGTCCGGCCGCGACGCTGAAGGCCATGCGCGGATTGTCCCGCTCGATCCAGGGGCGGAAGGTCTGCCAGGCCTCGACCGGCTGCAGGCTGCGCTGCGCCCGCGCCCAGACCGACAGGCCCTGCGGCGCCATGATCTCGTCTCGCGGTGTCGCACCCAGCACGCGGGCGAGCCGCTCAACCATTGGCTGCAGCGCTTCCGCGACCTCCGGATCGACGAAGCTGAAGGCGTCGACGGCGACGAGAAGCTTGGTCGGCAGCGGGCCGGGTGCTTCGTCGAGCAGCGCTGTGCCGACGCGGGCGAAGGTCGCGGCGTCGCGCGTGAACCAGCCGGCCGTGTCCGAACTTGGCGCCTGCGGCATCAGCCCGGTCAGGTCAAGCCGGCCATGGGTCGGCCGGATACTGTAGAGTCCGCAAAAACTGCCGGGCACGCGCATCGAGCCGCCGGTATCGGTGCCCAACGCCGTGTCGCAGAGCCCGGCAGCGACGGCTGCGGCCGAGCCGGAGGAAGAGCCGCCCGGCACGCGATCCGGGACTGCCGTGTTCAGGGGCGTGCCGTCGAAGGCGTTCTCGCCGAGGATGCCGAGCGAGACCTCGTCGGTGATGGTCTTGCCGACGAATTCTGCGCCGGCAGCGAGCAGGGTCTGCACCGCCCAGGCATGGCGCTCCGGGACGGGATTGACCTTGCCCCAGTCATGGTTGCCGCCGCCGGTTGGCGTGCCTGCGACGTCGAACAGGTCCTTGACCGCGAAGGTCAGGCCGGAAAGCGAGCCGCCGGACCGGCCGGGAATGCGGATGCGCGGGCCGGGGACGAAGGCGTTGACGCGATCCTCCATCACGGCCTCGGCGATCGTGTTTCGCCCAAGGAGGTTGGTCGGGTCGGCATCGGCACGGCTTCTATCCCTCGTGGTGTTAGGCCTATCGTTCGGGTGGCAGCCTAAGCAGGTTTGCCGCCGCTGCAAACGGCGGCGCGTCGACTTGCTCCGCAGCGGACTGTCGGGAACCTTTTGCGGCTTCAGTCATCCGATGCGGACAGGAGGACAGACCATGCCATCCGTTCCTACAGCCGCGCTCGATGCTGCTTCCGCCTCGGCAGGTGATCTCGACCTCGCGCGTCGCGCGGGCGCAGGCGATCCGCAGGCCTTTCGCACAATCATGACGACGCATAACCAGGCGCTCTATCGCATCGCGCGGGCGGTGATCCGCAACGACAGCGAGGCCGAGGACGTTGTGCAGGAGGCCTATGTCAGGGCCTTCAGTCATCTCGACAGTTTTCGCGGCGAGGCGACGCTTTCGACCTGGCTGTCGCGCATCACCCTCAACGAGGCGCTCGGCCGCCTGCGCCGGAAGAAGCGGGCGGACAAGGCATTGCGCGCGGAGGACCCGGGCGTTCCCGCGCAGATCATCCCCTTTCCCGGCAGCACCAGCCGCGACGATCCGGAGCGAATGATGGCGCAGCGGCAGATCCTGCAACTGGTCGAGCGCGCGACCGACAATCTCCCCGACGTCTATCGCGGCGTGTTCATGGCGCGGGTGGTCGAGGGGCGCAGCGTCGAGGAGACCGCGGCGCTCCTCGATATCCGGCCCGAGACGGTCAAGACCCGGCTGCACCGGGCGCGGCTGTTGGTGCGCAAGGAGCTGGAACAGCAGATCGGCCCGGTGCTGCTCGACGCCTTCCCCTTCGCTGGCCGGCGCTGCGAGCGTTTGACGGCTGCCGTGATCAAGCGGCTTGGCATTGCGGGCTGATTGGCCGGGAGCGGTTTTGACCTTCAGGGCGCAGGACGAGTGATAGCGGGCCGGAGAGCGCCCCGTTCCTGCGCAATCAGAAAATTCGCCTGGGCCTCGGTCTCGACGGCGGCCGCGTCATGCTCGCGGCGGATCCGCGCGATCGCCTCGGCCGCGCCGGCCCCGTTCTCGACCAGCAGCAACGCGGCGATGGTGCCGGTGCGGCCGAGGCCGGCGCGACAATGGATCGCCCAGCTTTCGCCTTCGCGCAGGCGGCGCGACAGGTCGAGCTTGCGCCAGTCGGCCATGAAGCCTGCATCCGGAACGCCGTAATCGGGGATCGGAAGATGGCGCCATGCCAGCCCGGCCGCATGGACCGCGGCGGCGAAGCCGTCGAAGCCGCCCGGTAGTTCCTGGGTTTCGACGAGGCTGAGCAGGCCGGTTGCGCCCAAGCCTGCGAGACGTGACAGATCCTCCGCCAGGGCGGTCTGCGATGTGGCGTCATCCGGCGCCTCCTGCCGCCGGCCAGGGCAGGGCCCGAGCAGGAGCGCGCCGGCAAAGCCGGGGAGGTCGAGCCGGGAAACGGGGGGCGCCGGGCTGTGCAAGCGATTCTCCAGATGGCGGAAGGACCGGATACTGTACCTGTTGCATCGTCTTTGCACGAGCCGATGGACAGCCTGCTGCCTGTCGCGGTGCGATGTGAAATGCCGGGACGAATCGGGGATGGAGTTCGGCGGAGCGGAACAGAGGCCGGTCTATTCCGCGACATCATAAACAATGCGCTTCGAATGCATTGGCCAGCGGCTGTTCGCGCGTGCCATCCTCGCCGGATCAGGGGAGCGTTCCGGCGCTCCGGTTCGGCGGAGCCCGGCGTGCCAGACGATTACAGCGCCCTCTACGAGGCGGTTGAGCCCTATCGGTCCTTGCGACTGCCGGTCGGCGACGGGCATGAGCTTCATGTCGATCTCAGCGGCAATCCCGACGGCATCCCCGTCGTCTTTCTGCATGGCGGGCCGGGCGGCGGTACCAAGCCAGCCCAGCGCAAGACATTCGACCCCTCCGCCTTCCGGATCGTGACCTTCGACCAGCGCGGGGCCGGGCGCTCCGACCCTCTGGCGGAACTCGCCGGCAATACCACGCAGGCGCTGATCGCCGATCTGGAGCGTATCCGCGAGCATCTCGGCATCGAGCGCTGGTTGGTGACCGGTGGTTCCTGGGGGAGCTGTCTCGGCCTCGCCTATGGACAGGCCCATCCCGAACGCTGCCTCGGCTTCCGCCTGCACGGCATCTTCATGGCCGAGCGCGCCGAGATCGACTGGTGGTTCCACGGCTCGCGGACGATCTTCCCGGACCATTGGGAGACCTTTGCCAATTTCGTGCCGGAAGCGGAGCGCGGCGACCTGCTCGGCGCCTATTACCGCCGGCTCACCGGCCCCGATCGCGAGCAGCAACTGGCGGCGGCCGTCGCCTTGCGCACCTTCTCGGGGAAGACTCAGACCTTCCTGCCCGATGCCGAGCATGTCGCGGCCCTGACCGAGCCGGATGCCGCGCTCGCGCTCGCCCGCATCTTCACGCATTACTGCGTCAACGGCGCCTTCCTCGAACCCGGCCAGTTGCTGCGCGACGTCTCGCGCATCCGGCATCTGCCGGCCGAGATCGTGCAGGGGCGCTACGACATCGTGACGCCGATGTGCACGGCCTGGAAGCTGAAGACCGCCTGGCCCGAGGCGCGCTTCACCATCGTGACCGAGGCCAACCACGCGGCGACTCCGAGCGCGCCCGCCCTGTCGCACGCTCTGCGCGATGCGACCGACCGCCTGCGCGATTCGATGCTGGCCCTCGCGGCCTGAAGGAACGACCATGTACGAAGCTGCCAGCCAGATCCGCCTGGGCATCGAGCCCTATCTCGAAATCCGCAGCGCCAAGAGCCCGGCTGTCGCGCCGGACGGCGAGCTCCTCGCCTATCTCAGCGACGAGAGCGGCACGCACCAGATCTGGCTCCGGCCGCTCGCCGGCGGGGCGCCCTGGCGCCTGACCGACATGCCGGAGCCGGTCGGTTCGATCGCCTTCAACCCGAAGAGCCGCGACTTGCTCTTCACCATGGATTGCGGCGGCGACGAGCGGCACCAGCTCTGGCTCGTGCCGGGCGCCTCCGGCGTGCCGCAGCCGCTGACCGACGGCCCGACCGTTGTCCATGTCTGGGGCTGCTGGGCGCCGGACGGGCAGCGCATCGCCTTCGCCTCGAACGCGCGCGACCGCGAGCACATGGACATCTATGTGATGGACATGGCGACGCGGGCAGCACGCCGCGTGTTCGAGGGCAGCGGCTATCGCGAGGCGGTGGCCTTCTTCCCGGACGGGCGTTCGCTGCTTGTGGCTGACGCCACCCACGCGATGAACGATCAGGACCTGTTCCGGCTCGATCTTGAAAGCGGGGCGCGCGAGGCGCTGCTGCCGCATGAGGGGCGCGCCCGCTATGCCGCGAGCCGGATGAAGAAGGATGGCAGCGGCTTCTTCTCCATCACCGACCAGGGGCGTGAGTTTCTCAGCGTCGGTTTCCGCTCGGCGGCCGACGGCACTCTGAACTGGATCGTCGAGCGCGACGGACAGGATATCGAGGCGTTGGCGCTGGCGCCGGACCAGAACCGCCTGGCCTATGTCGCGAATGATCGCGGCTGGAACCGCATCTTCGTGCGCGAGATCGCCGGTGGAGCCGAGTTCGAGGTCGAAGGCTTCCCTGCCGGTTCGGTCGGATCCGTCGCCTGGCTGCCGGATGGTTCCGGGCTCGTCTTTCCGCTCGACGGCTCGACGTCGTCGCCGGATATCTGGCGTTTCGATATCGCCTCGAAGCAGGTGAAACGCCTGACCGATGCCTCGAAGGCTGGGCTCGATCCGGCTGTTTTCGTCGAGCCGACGGTTGCGAGCACCAGGAGCTTCGACGGGCTGGAAGTGCCGTTCTTCGTCTACCGGCCGCGCGGCAAGGCGCCGGAAGGTGGCTATCCGGCCGTCGTTGTCGTGCATGGCGGACCGGAGGCGCAATGGACCCCGATCTTCCGGGCCGACCTGCAATTCTTCCTGAGCCAGGGCATCATGGTGATCGCGCCGAACGTGCGCGGCTCGACCGGCTATGGCCGCAGCTATCACCATCTCGACGACAAGCATCTGCGCATGGACAGCGTCGCCGACCTCAAGGCGGTCAGGCTGTGGCTGCGCGAGCAATCCGACGTGAACGATGACCGCGTTGCGGTCTATGGCCGCTCCTATGGCGGCTTCATGGTGCTGGCGGCGCTGACCGAGCAGCCTGAGCTGTGGAAGGTCGGGATCGAGTTCTACGGCATCGCCAATTTCCTGACGCTGCTGGAGACGACCGGGCCGTGGCGACGCTATCTGCGCGCCGTGGAATATGGCGATCCGGCCGCCGACCGCGAAAACCTGATCCGCTTCTCGCCAATCCATAAGCTCGACCAGATCCGCGTGCCACTGTTCATCGCGCAGGGTTTCGACGATCCGCGCGTGCCGCCGGGCGAGAGCGAGATGGTCTATTCGGTGCTGCGCGGCCTCGGCCGTCCGGTCGAGTATGTGCGCATCCCGCACGAGGGCCATGGCTTCGCCCGGATCGAGAACCGGCGCACCGTCTTCGGCGGCGTGGCCCGATTCCTGCGAGAGCATCTCTGAAAGAGGACCGACCCATGCAGAATTCCGAGATCATCTGGGAGCTGGTCGATGCCAAGCGGCAGCCCTTCGAGGCGTTGAGCGACCGCGTCTGGGGCATGCCCGAGATCGCCTATACCGAGTATCGCTCGGTCGGCGAGCATATCGCCATGCTCAAGGAGCAGGGTTTTCGCATCACCGAGAACGTCGCGGGCATCCCGACCGCGGTGACGGGCGAGGCGGGCGAGGGTGGCCCGGTCATCGCTATCCTCGGCGAATACGACGCGCTGCCGGGCCTGAGCCAGGAAGCCAATATCGCCGAGCCGAAGCCGGTCGAGGCCGGAGGCCACGGCCATGGCTGCGGTCACAACATGCTGGGTTCGGCTGCGCTGCTGGCGGCAACCGCGGTGAAGGACTGGCTCGCCAGGACCGGCCGGCCGGGGCGCGTGCGCTATTTCGGCTGCCCGGCGGAAGAGGGTGGCGCCGCCAAGGCCTTCATGGTGCGGGCCGGCGCCTTCGACGATGTCGATGTCGCCATAAGCTGGCACCCGGCGACGATGACCAAGGTCGATGATGCCTTGTCGCTCGCCAATACAAGGATGGATTTCCAGTTCACCGGCCGCGCCTCCCATGCCGCCGCGGCGCCGCACCTCGGCCGCTCGGCGCGCGATGCGGTGGAACTAATGAATGTCGGCGTCAACTACATGCGCGAGCATGCGCCGTCCGACGCGCGCATCCATTATGCCTATCTCGATGCCGGCGGCATCGCGCCCAACGTCGTGCAGGCCTCGGCCAAGGTGCGTTACGCCATCCGGGCGCGCGACCTTGCCGGCATGCTGGAGCTCAACGAGCGCGTGAAGAAGATCGCCGAGGGCGCGGCCTTGATGACCGAGACCACGGTCTCGATCTCGATCATGAGCGCGGTCTCCAACATGCTCGGCAACACGCCGCTGGAAGACGCGATGTTC
>JAEWKP010000038.1 GCA_023393655.1 Pseudomonadota bacterium
CATGGTGATCCGTAACCAGGATTACATCGAGGCGATGCGCCTGCAGGGCGCCTCGCGTGCCCGCATCATTTGGAAGCATGTCGTGCCGATGTGCATGCCCTCGCTGATCGTGCGCACCACCTTCGACATGGCCGGCATCATCCTGACCGCCGCGGGCCTCGGCTTCCTCGGTCTCGGCGCCCAGCCGCCCATGCCGGAATGGGGCGCGATGATCTCGGCCGGGCGCGAGCAGATCTTCGACCAGTGGTGGGTCGCGACCTTCCCCGGCCTCGCCATCTGTATCGTCGCGCTCGGCTTCAACCTGCTCGGCGACGGCCTGCGCGACGTCATGGATGCTAGGTGAGCGCCATGGCGGATAACCACCCCCTTCTCGACATCGCCAATCTCAAGGTCGATTTCCACACCCCGACCGGGATCGTCCAAGCCGTGCGAGGCCTTTCCTTCACGTTGGGCCGCGAGCGGCTCGGCATCGTCGGCGAATCCGGCTCCGGCAAGTCGATGACCGGCCGCGCCATCCTCGACCTGATCCCGCCGCCCGGCGTCGTCACCGTCGACCGGATGACGTTCCGCGGGCAGGACCTCACTGCGATGGACGCCCGCCAGCGCCGCAAGCTGCGGGGCCGCCACATCTCCATGGTGATGCAGGACCCGAAATTCTCGCTGAACCCGGTCGAGACCGTCGGCAGCCAGATCGCCGAGGCCTACCGCATCCACCGCAAGGCCGGCGTCCGCGAGGCGCGCGAACGCAGCCTCGCCATGCTGGAGCAGGTCCAGATCCGCGAACCCGCCCGCGTCTACGACCTCTACCCGCATGAGGTCTCGGGCGGCATGGGTCAGCGCGTCATGATCGCGATGATGCTGATTGCCGAGCCCGAGGTGCTGATCGCCGACGAGCCGACCTCGGCGCTCGACGTCACCGTGCAGCTCCAGATCCTCAAGATCCTCGACGATCTCGTCACCGAGCGCGGCATGGGACTGATCTTCATCAGCCACGATCTGCATCTGGTGCAGTCCTTCTGCGACCGCGTCATCGTGATGTATGGCGGCAAGGTCATGGAGACCCTGCCGGCCGCCGAACTCGCCGATCCGGCGGCGCGCAGCCGCCGCCATCCCTACACGCTCGGCCTGCTCGAATGCCTGCCTGACCTCGACCATCCCCGGGCGAAGCTCGCCACCCTCAACCGTGACCCGGCGTGGCTGGCATGACGAACACAGCGATCTCCGTCGACAAGCTCAACGTCTCCTTCGGCGATTCCCATGTCGTGAAGGACCTCTCCTTCGAAGTCCGCAAGGGCGAGAGCTACGGCCTCGTCGGCGAGTCCGGTTCGGGCAAGTCGACCGTGCTGCGCGTTCTCTCCGGTCTCAACCGGGAATGGAGCGGTGCGGTCGCGATCGAGGGCGCCGTCCAGCCCAAGGTTCGCGACAAGGCCTTCTACCGCGACGTCCAGATGGTCTTCCAGGACCCCTATGGCTCGCTGCATCCCAAGAAGACGGTCGACGACACATTGGCCGAGCCGCTCGCCATCCATGGCCTCGACAATGCCGAGGCCCGCATCGGCAAGGCGCTCTCCGATGTCGGTCTGCCAGCATCGTTCCGCTTCCGCTATCCGCATCAGCTCTCGGGCGGCCAGCGCCAGCGCGTCGCGATCGCCCGTGCGCTGGTGCTCGAGCCCTCGATCCTGCTGCTCGACGAGCCGACCTCGGCGCTCGACGTCTCGATCCAGGCGGAGGTGCTGAACCTGCTTGCGGCGCTCAGGCAGGAGCGCAAGCTGACCTATATCCTCGTCAGCCACGATCTCTCCGTCGTCGGCCATATGTGCGAGCGCCTGCTGGTCATGCAGTTCGGCCGCGCCGTCGAGGAGATGACGGTCGAGACCCTGGCCGCGCGCCGGCCGCAGACGGCCTATGCCCAGCAATTGCTGACCGCGAGCGCAGGCTTCCGGCGCGCGGGCTGAGCGATGAGGGCAGCGGCCCTGCGCCGCGCCCTCTTTGCAGCGCGGCAAATCCGTCTCACTCTGGTCGCAGCCTTGCGCTAGCTGCTTCGGGTTCGACCCCGACCGCAGCCGGCTGACGAGGCTTGCGCCGGTCCAGCGAACCGGCACCGCCTGACGGAGTTACAGGACCTATGGACGCCACCGTGGACAACGCGCTTCGGCCCGAGACCATTCCCGAGCGGACGCCGGTCCCGCCCTTCGATCTCGTGATCTTCGGCGCGGGCGGCGATCTCGCCCTGCGCAAGCTCTTCCCGGCGCTGGCCCAGCGCAACCGCGAGGGCGTCCTGCCCGAAGAGAGCCGCATCCTCGCCGTCGTCCGCAAGGAGGAGGATGTCGAGGGCCTGCCGAAGCAGATCGCCAGGCGCCTCGATGAAGAGGGCATCCCGAAGGATCAGGTTGAGCCCTTCCTGCGCCGCCTGACCATGGTGATGCTCGATGCGCTGAAGCCGGAAACCTACAAGGCTTTGAAGAAGGCGTTGGGCGAGAGCGAGCGTGTCCACTCCTTCTATCTCTCGACCCCGCCCGACCTGTTCATCCCGATCTGCGAGAACCTCGCCAAGGCCGATATCCTGACGCCGACATCGCGCGTCATCCTGGAGAAGCCGCTCGGCCGCGACCTTGCCTCGGCGCGGGCGATCAACGATGCCGTCGCGCGCATCCTGCCGGAAAGCCGAACCTACCGGATCGACCATTATCTCGGCAAGGAGACGGTGCAGAACCTGCTCGTCCTGCGGTTCGCCAACACGCTGTTCGAGCGCTCCTGGTCGAGCCGCGACATCGACCATGTCCAGATCACCGTCGCCGAGACGGTGGGGCTGGAGCAGCGTGCCGGCTATTACGACAAGTCCGGGCATATGCGCGACATGGTGCAGAACCATCTCATGCAGCTCCTCACCCTCTTCGCCATCGAGCCGCCGAACATGCTGGAGGCCGGCGCCGTCCGCGACGAGAAGATCAAGGTCCTGAAGGCGCTGCGCCCCATCGTCGGGCCGGATGTCCAGCGTTTCACCGTGCGGGGCCAGTACGGCGCCGGCCAGATCGATGGCCAGCGCGTCAAGGGCTATGCCGATGAACTCGGCCACGCCTCCAATACCGAGACCTTCGTCGCGATCCGTTGCGAGGTCGACAACTGGCGCTGGGCCGGTGTGCCGATCTATCTGCGCACGGGAAAACGCATGGCGCAGCGCTATTCCGAGATCGCCGTCACCTTCAAGCCGGTACCGCATTCGATCTTCGGCAATGGCGGCGGCGACCGGCTCGATGCCAACCGCCTGTTCATCCGCCTGCAGCCGAACGATGGCGTGCAGCTTCAGCTCATGATGAAGGTGCCGGGCTCCGGCCGGCTCAAGATCGTGCCGCGCCAGCTCGACCTGCGCTATTCCACTGCCTTCGACGAGCGCACGCCGGACGCCTACGAGCGCCTGCTCACCGACGTGATCCGCGGCGACCAGACGCTGTTCATGCATCGCGACGAGGTCGAGCAGGCCTGGGCCTGGGTCGATCCGATCATCGCCGGCTGGCAGGACTACTATCCCCATCCGCATCGCTACGCCGCCGGCTCCTGGGGGCCCTCGCAGGGGATCGGCCTGATCGAGCGCGACGGCCGTTCATGGGCCGATCCGGACCTGGTCTGATGGCCGGCCCGCTCGCCTGGCACCGCTTCGCCAACCTCGCCGACGCGTCCGAAGCGCTGGCGGAGGCGGTCGCCATCCGGCTGAAGGATTTGCTCGCCGCGCAGGGGAGGGCGCTTCTCGCCGTGCCCGGCGGCACGACCCCGGCGGGCTTTCTCGCCGCGCTCGGCCGGCATGATCTGCCCTGGGAGCAGGTGACATTGCTGCCGACCGACGAGCGCTTCGTCGCGGCCGATGATGCCGCCTCGAACGAGCGCATGATCCGCGCGCAATTCGCGCCGCTGGCGGAGGGGCGCGCCGCTTTCCTGTCGTTCCACGAGCACGGCAGCGACATCGAGGCTGCTGCAGCGCTGCTCTGTGCGAAGCTGGCCGAACTGCCCGAGATCGACCTGCTCGTCAGTGGCATGGGCGCGGATGGGCATATAGCCTCGCTTTTTCCGGGTGGGGAGGCCGCCTTCAACGCGGTGCCGGACAGCGGCATCGTCGTCGCCCGCCCGCCGGGTCTGCCGCCGCGCCTGTCGCTCTCGCCCGCCCGCCTGCTCGGCGCCGGGTGGGCCAGCCTGCTGATCTCCGGCGCTGCCAAGGAGGCGGTGCTCAAGGCCGCTCCAGAGCGCGAGCACCGGCCGCTGCCGGTCGATCTTCTGCTCGGCAGCGTGCGAGGGCTCGACGTCTACTGGGCGAAGGAGTAGAGCCCGGTTTCCAGTTCAAATCGATTGAAAGACGAGACCATGGACGAGACTGCCGCGATTGCCCGGTTGAAGAGCTGCGGCGTGATCCCCGTCGTGGTGATCGAGGATGCCTCGCGCGCCGTCGATCTCGCCCATGCGCTGGTCGCCGGCGGCATCGATGTCGTTGAGGTCACGCTGCGCCGTCCGGCCGCGATGGAAGCACTCGCAGCCATCGCCAAGTCGGTGCCGAAGGCCTTGGCCGTGGCGGGCACGGTCGTGACGCCGGCGCAGGCCCAGCAGGTCAAGGATGCCGGCGCGCAGGCCGTGGTCAGTCCCGGTTTCAGCGAGAGCGTCGACGAGGCACTCCGCAAGGCCGGCCTGCCCTGGTTGCCGGGCGTCGCCACAGCCTCCGACTGCATGCGTGCGGTCGCGGCTGGTCGCACCACCGCGAAATTCTTCCCGGCCGAGCAGGCCGGTGGTCCGCCGGCCCTGAAGGCGCTCTCCGGGCCGTTCCCGCAGATGACCTTCTGCCCGACCGGAGGCGTCGGCCTGAAAAACCTCGCCGACTATCTCGCCTTGCCGCAGGTCATCTGCGTCGGGGGCTCCTGGCTGGTCCCGGCGGATGCGATCGCCGGAGGTGACTGGAAGCGGATCGAGACGCTGGCGCGCGAGGCGAAGGACGCGTTCCTGAAGGCGCGGAGCTGAGAAGCGAGGCGCGGGAACAAAAGCGCGGAAAAGAAGGGTGTCATCCCGTGCGCGCCGCAGCGTGTAACGCTGCTGCGCAGACACGGCACCGTTCTCCGGAAAGGACATTTTTGCGGGGAGCGCGAGCGAGAAGAGCGCCTTCTCGTCGCGCGGTCCCGCATCTGCGCAGCGTCACTGCGTGCCGCAGCGCGTGCGGGATGACACTCTACGACAGCTTCTCCCGCACCATCCCGGCGATTGCCAGCGAGCTCGTCAGCCCAGGGCTCTCGATGCCCAGCAAATTGACCAGCCCGGTGACCCCATGCACCTCCGGCCCGTCGATGCGGAAATCCGGCATCGGCTCGCTCGGCCCATGCAGCTTCGGCCGGATGCCGGCGTAATCCGCGACGAGCGCTCCGTCCGGCAGCGCCGGCCAATAGGTCCGGATCGCCGCGTAGAATTTCTCTGCCCGCGCGGGATCGACGACCAGATCCTGATCGCTCCCGACCCATTCGACATCGGGGCCGAACTTGACCCGCCCACCCATATCGATCGTGGCATGGATACCGAGGCCGGCTGCTTCCGGGACCGGATAGACCAGATGGCTGAACGGCTGCTTGCCGGTCAGCGCGAAATAATTGCCTTTGGCATAGTGCTGTACCGGCACATGCGCGGCCGGGAATCCGTCGAGCAGGCCGAGCAGCCTCGGCGCGCCATGGCCGGCCGAATTGACCACCGTCCGCACTGAATAAGTCGCCGGATCGTCTCCGCCGAAATCGACACTGAAACCGTCCGCCTCGCGCCGCCAGCCGGTGATCGGCGTGTTGAGCGCGAGCGAGCCGCCAGCCGCCTCGCATTCGCCGAGCAGCGAGAGCATCAGCGCATGGCTGTCGACCACGCCGGTCTCGGGGGAGAGGAGCGCGATCTCGCAACGCACCTCCGGCTCCATCGCCTTGGCTTCCGCGCCGGAGAGCCAGCGCAGCGTCTCGACGCCCGAGGCCCTGGCGCGGGCCATGATCGTCTCCAGCGCCGGCTTTTGGGCCTCGGAGGTGGCGACGATCAGCTTGCCGCAGGCCTTGTGCGGCAAGCCGCGCTCCCCGAGGTAGCGGTAGAGCAGCTCACGGCCCGCGACGCAGACGCGGGCTTTCAGCGAGCCGGGCGGATAATAGATCCCGGCATGGATGACCTCGGAATTGCGCGCCGAGGTCTGGGTGCCGATACCTTCGGCGGCCTCAGTGATGACGACCTCGCGTCCGGCCAGCGCCAGTTCGCGGGCAACCGCGAGGCCGACGACGCCGGCCCCGATCACCAGACAATCGATGTCGCTCATCGCCGGTCGTCAGGCGCGCTGCGGCATGGCGATCTCGATCAGGCTTGCCCAGTAGTTCACGCCCACCGGAATCGCCGCATCGTTGAACTCGTAGGCCGGGTTGTGCAGGCCGGCCGAGTCGCCGTTGCCGATATTGATGAAGGCGCCAGGGCGCTCCTCCAGCATGTAGGAGAAATCCTCCGAGCCCATGGTCGGCGGCACCTCGGTATTGATCGCATCCGATCCGAAGGCCTCCTTCGTCACGCTGGTCGCGAAATCGGTCTGGCCGGCATGGTTGAAGGTCACGGGATAGCCGAGATGGTATTCCAGCTCGTACTTCATGCCGAAGGCCTTCATCACGCCTTCGACGATCTCGGTGATGCGCTTCTGCGCCAGCGCGCGCATCTCCGGCGTCAGTGTGCGGACCGAGCCCTTGATCTCGGCGGTTTGCGGGATGACGTTGAACGCCTCGCCGGCGTTCAGCGCCGTCACCGAGACCACGATCGAATCGAGCGGATCGGCATTGCGCGAGGACACCGTCTGCAGCGCGGTGACGAGCGCGCAGGAGGCGACGATCGGGTCGTTGACGCGGTGCGGCGCCGCCGCGTGTCCGCCCAGCCCCTCGATCTTGATGTGGATGCGGTCGGCCGCAGCCATGGCGGGGCCCTTGCGGATTTCGAACTTGCCGACGGGCACGCCCGGCTTGTTGTGCATGCCGTAGACTTCCTGGATACCGAAGCGGGTGATCATGCCGTCGTCGATCATCGCCTTGGCGCCGGCGCCGCCCTCTTCGGCCGGCTGGAAGATCAGCACGGCGGTGCCGTCGAAATCGCGGGTCTCGCTCAGATACTTCGCCGCGCCGAGCAGCATCGCAGTATGGCCGTCATGGCCACAGGCGTGCATCTTGCCCGGCACGGTCGAGCGGTGCGGGAGATTGGTCTCTTCGTGGATCGGCAGCGCATCCATGTCGGCGCGCATGGCGATGACCCGGCCGGAAGCCTGGCTCTTGCCCTTGATGATGCCGACCACACCGGTCTGGCCCACGCCGGTGGCGATTTCGTCGACGCCCCATTCCTTGAGCTTGTCGGCGACGAGGCCGGCAGTCCGGTGGACGTCGTACATCAGCTCGGGGTGGCGATGGATGTCGCGGCGGATCGCGGTGATTTCCGGGGTGAGCGCCGCGATGATGTCGGTCTTGGGCATCGTATCCTCTGAGATGGTATGGGGCGACCGCGCAGAAAGCGGGTGCCGTAACGCAGGCTAGCCCAGCCGCGGCCCGCCTGTCCAAGCCGGTGGCGCGCAGGGGATGGGCCTTCGCGGAATGGCGGGCGCAATTCACCGGGTCATCCCGTGCGCGCTGCGGCATGGAATGTCGCTACGCAGACACGGGACCGTTTTCAGGAAAGAGCGTCTCGTCCTGCGGTCCCGTGTCTGCGGTGCACCGCTGCGCGCTGCACCGCGCGCGGGATGACATCTCCCTTTCTCGACGCCGTTCCAGGTCGCCAACCAGGGGGCGTTCGCGGCATGACCAAGAGCCAGGAGCGGTCTGGGTTACGTTAGTGAAATAACCCGGAAAGGCCTCAGCCATGATTTGGCCTTGCTTCACGATTAGCGGAGGCGGCATCCGCTCGGGCCATCGAGATTATCTGGCCTGATCCTTTCCAATTCCCCCTTACATGTCTGGTATATGATGCGTCGCTTGTCGTTGCTTGCGTTACTGTGCGGCTTCTTGCCTGCTGCCGCCCTGGCTGATGTCACGCCCGAGAAAATATCCTTCCAGCCGCAGGTCAAAGGCCTCGGTTGCCTCAAGCCCGAGACGAAAGCGATGATCGCCGAACTCGTTGCGAAGATCGGCCCGATCCAGATCACCTCGACCTGCGGCGGCCGTCATGCCCGCCACTCCCAGCACTACAGCGGCCGGGCGATCGATTTCCGGCCGATGGCGACGTCGTCGCGCAAGGCTGCCGCCGCGGCGCGCTCGATCGAGAGCGTTGGCGGCGTCGGCACCTACTCGAACGGCCTGGTCCATGCCGATGTCGGCGCGCGCGAGATTTCCTGGTACGGCCACAAGCGCAGCCGCTACGCTTCCGCCGGCAAGCGCCGCCACTACACGCGGGTGGCCCGCAACAGCCGCTGACCGGGTTGTCTTAAATCCCGAAGCCCGAGCGCCAGCTCTCGATATCCGCGAGGGCGACGTTCGAGCCGCAGAAGACGAGGCAGACGCGCTCGCCCGGCCGGAAGCTGTCCTTCCGCTCCAGTGCCGCGGCGATCACGCAGGCGGCCGCCGGCTCCAGCAGCACGCGCTCGTTCTGCAGGGCCCAGACCAGTTCGCGGACTGCGGCGGCATCCGGCACGACGATGATGTCCTCGAGCAATTGCCGCGCCGCCGCCATCGTGCGTCTGGTCGCGAAGGGCGCGCCGAGCGTGCGGGCGATCGAGCTCGGGCGGATCGAGACCGGCTCGCCGGCCGCGAGCGCCTGCGCCATCGTCGTGGCGCCTTCGGTCTCGACGCCGTGCAATCGTACCGCCGGATCGAGACCCTTCAGGGCTGCGCCGACGCCGGCCGAAAAACCCCCGCCGCCGATCGAGACGAAGACATGGTCGAGCCGCCCGCCGGCATCGGCGGCCAGTTCGAGGCCGAGCGTACCATGGCCGGCGATGATCGCCGGATCGTCATAGGAATGGACATGGGTCATGCCCTGCGCGGCGTAAGTCTCGGCCTTGGCGAAGGCGGCGATGGAATCCTCGCAGAGCTCGACCTGCCCGCCGGCTTCCTCCGTCAGGCGGATGTTGAGCGCCGGCGTTGCCTTCGGCATCAACACCAGCGCCCGCGTGCCGACAGCGCGCGCAACGAGGGAGACGGCGATCGCATGATTGCCGCCGGACACGGTGACGACGCCGCGCCGGAGCTCAGCCTCGCTCAACCCCGACAGCTTGTTGAAGCAGCCCCGCACCTTGAAGGAGCCGCCGAGCTGCAGGCTTTCCAGCTTGATCCAGGTCTCGACTCCCAGGCGCTCCGACAGTCCGACGCTGTGATAGGTCGGCGTGCGCCGGACCTTGCCGGCGATGCGCGCGGCGGCGGCCTGAACATCGGCGAGGGTGACGTCGAACGGGGTGACGTCGAAGGTCATGGCGCTCTGGTCCTCTGCCGCAGCGTTTCCGATCAGGCGGCACGAGTGCGCGGCCGGTGCCGGCCCGTCAAGCGCCGTGAGCCCGAGCCACTATTGATGCGGCGGTTGGGAGGCTTTGGGTCGCGTATGGTTGGGGGCGCGTGTCGGCAGCGGCACGGCGGGGCGGTCGGTCCGGTACTGGCCCCGCGCGATGGCGCCGAACAGGAGCATGACGGCCGTCAGGGTCATCAGCCACCAGGGCAGCAGCGGCGCGAAGCCGAAGACGCTGAGCGCGAAGGCGGTTGTGAAAGCGGCGACGCCGCCGGCCGCCAGCGCTCCGGTCATGCGCCCGCCAGGCGCGCGGCGAGGTTGCCAGAGAGCGCGTGCTGGCAATTGGCGACGGCATGCCGACAGATGTCCGCGGCGCCATCAGCCAGGATCTCGATCTTCTCTATATCAG
>JAEWKP010000041.1 GCA_023393655.1 Pseudomonadota bacterium
TTGCCGATCGCCATCACGGGATCGCCGATCCGCATCTTGTCGGAATCGCCGAACTTCACGAAGGGCAGCGGCTTGTCGTGCTTCACACGCAGCACCGCGAGGTCGACCTTGGTGTCCTTGCCGATGACCTCGGCCTTGAGCCTGAGGCCGTCGTTGAAGATCACCGTGATCTCGTTGGCGTCGCCGATGACGTGGTTGTTGGTGACCACGATGCCCGACGGGTCGATGACGAAGCCCGAGCCGGCCGATTGCGAGCGGCGCTGCTGCGGCGCCTGACGCTCGCCCTGCTGGTTGCGGCGGTTGAAGAATTCCTCGAACAGGTCGCCGAAGGGCGTATCGGGGCCGAGCTGCGGCAATTGCGGCAGGTTGCGGCCCTTCTGGTCATTGGTGGTGACGGCCGCGATGTTGACCACCGCCGGCATCACCTTCTCGACGAGATCGGCAAGCGAGGTCTGCCCCTGGAGGAGCGGCGTATTGGCCTGCGCATGCCCCGGCGCCAGCACCGGCACGGCCAGCAGCGCGAGGCCGGCGACGCCGGCAGCGAGAGCGATGCGGACAGGCCGGGCTGCGGAAAGGGTGTTCGATGCCATAGGGGTCCTCATGTCGGAAAGATGCGGGCCGATCGATGCAGGCAAGCGCGCCCGGACCATGCGAAGCAGACAGGCGCGCCCGATGATTGAACTCCGAAATGCGGCGGAAGGGCGACGCACGATCATGTCATCGAACACGATCCTGTGCCTGGCCCTTCTACCAGATGCCGCGCGCGACCCAGACCAGGATCACGCCCAGCACCGCCGAGCCGATGCCGATGAGCCGCATCCGGTCCGGCGGGGTCTCCGCCGCGCTGCGCAGGGCATCCTTCGCCAGATGCGGGATCGCGGCGAAGAGAATGCCCTCGATAGCGAAGACCAGGCCGAGCGCCGCGACGAAATCAAGCATCCGCGTCGCTCGCCATGATCAGGGCCGGGCCGGGGCAGGCTGGGCAGGCGCCGCCGGAGCGGTAGCCTGGCCGTCCTGACGCTGCGCGTTCGGGCCGTTGAAGAAACGGAAGAACGGCGAATCCGGCGTCAGCACCATCCGCGTATCCCCCGGCTTGATGCTGGCTTCATAGGCCTGCATCGAGCGGTAGAAGGCGAAGAACTCCGGATCCTTGCCGAAGGCTTCGGCGAAGACCTTGTTGCGCTCCGCCTCGCCCGCGCCGCGGATCTCGTCGGAGTGCTGCTGCGCCTCCGCCACGATCACGGTCGACTCCCTGTCGGCCCGGGCCTTGATCTCCTGCGACTGCTGGCCGCCGAGCGCGCGTGCTTCCGCCGCCTCGCGCTGGCGCTCCGTCTGCATGCGCTGGAACACCGCCGCCGAGTTGGCTGCCGGCAGGTCGACGCGACGTAGCCGGACATCGACGACCGACATGCCGAAGCGGGCGGCCTCCCGGTTCACGTCGTCGCGGATGCGGTTCATCAGGCGCGAGCGCTCGGTCCGGACCATGGCGATGAAGCTGGCTTCCGCGAGCACGGAGCGGACATTGCCGTTCACGATCGAGGCGAGCTGCGAATTCGCCCGCGGAATGTTGTTGACCGCCTGGTAGAAGCGCAGCGGATCGGAGATCCGGTAGCGCGTGAAGGCATCGACGACGAGACGCTTCTGGTCCGAGGCGATGATTTCCTGGGCCGGCAGGTCGAGGTCGAGGATGCGGTTATCCAGCAGCGTCACCGTCTCGACCGGCGCGAACCACTTAAAGTAGAGGCCCGGTGCGGTCGTGACCGCGCGCACCGCGCCGAATCTGAGCACGATGGCCGACTGCGTCTGCGAGACGACATAGGTGCAAGTATAGAGCACCACGGCGACGATGACGGCGGCGAAGAAGAGCACGCCGCGCAACACGGGGGAGTTCATCGCTGGGCCCCTCCCTGCTGCTGGCCCGGGGCCGGGCGCCGTTGCTGGAGCTGGTCGAGCGGCAGGTAGGGCACGACGCCCTGTCCGTTGCCCGTCGAGTCGAGGATGATCTTGTCGGTCCCGCCCATCACGCGTTCCATCGTCTCCAGGAAGAGACGCTCGCGCGTCACGCCCGGAGCGTTCTTGTATTGCTCGTAGACCGCGTTGAAGCGGCTGGCCTGACCGCGCGCCTCGGCGACGGTCTGCTCCTTGAAGGCTTCAGCCGCCTGCGTGATCTGCGCCGCCCGGCCGCGTGCCTCGGGCACGACGCGGTTGGCATAGGTCTGCGCCTCGTTGCGCAGGCGCTCCTGGTCGGCACGGGCCGCCTGGACGTCGCGGAAGGCGTCGATGACCTGCTGCGGCGGGTCGACCTTCTGGAGCTGGACGAGGCTGATGCGCACGCCGGCATTATAACCGTTGAGCGTCTCCTGCATCAGCTGACGCACCTCGGTCTCGATCGCGCCGCGATCGGTCGTCAGCACCGGCTGGATGTTGCGCCGGCCGATGATCTCGCGCATCGCGCTCTCGGCCACGGCCTTCACCGTGCCCGGCGGGTCCTGGATGTTGAAGACGTAGTCCTCGGGCGAGGCCGGATCGATCTGCCACTGCACGATGAAATCGATATCGACGATGTTCTCGTCGCCGGTGAGCATCAGGCTTTCTTCGGTGACGTCGGTCTGGCGCGAGGTCCGGACCGATTCGACCGTCCGGAAGCCGACCTCGGTGGTGATCACGTTCGTCACCTGCGGCTTGATCACGTTGCCGATCGGATAGGGCCAGTTCCAGTTCATGCCCTCGCCGGTCTTGCCGGAGAAGCGGCCGAAGACGACGTTCAGGCCGACCTCGTTGGGTCGCACGAAATAGATACCGGAGCCGAGCCAGATCAGGATCAGCGCCAGAATGCCGAGAAGCAGGCCGCGCCCGCCGATATTGCCGCCGGGAACCAGGGTCTTCAGCCGGGCCTGGCTGCGCCGCAGGATTTCTTCGAGATCGGGCGGGTTGCCGTTGCCCCCGCCGCCGCCTGAACCGCCGCCCCAGGGACCGCCGCCACCACTACCTCCGCGCTGACCCCAGGGACCTCCCCCGCCGCTGCCACCGCCGCTC
>JAEWKP010000480.1 GCA_023393655.1 Pseudomonadota bacterium
ACTGGAACCGTCCGGGCGAGCAGGTCATCGAGGAATACAAGAAGGGCGACGTCCTGCAGGCGATCGTTCTCGATGTGGACGTCGAGAAGGAGCGCATCTCGCTCGGCCTGAAGCAGCTCGGCGGCGATCCCTTCGTGGATGCCGGCGAGTTCAAGAAGGGCCAGATCGTCACCTGTGAGGTGGTCGAGGTGAAGGAGTCAGGTCTCGACGTGAAGATCGCCGACACCGACATGATGACCTTCATCAAGCGCGCCGAGCTGGCTCGCGATCGCTCCGAGCAGCGCCCCGAGCGCTTCGCGGCCGGCGAGCGCATCGACGCCCGCGTCGTGCTCTTCGACAAGAAGGCCCGCAAGATCCAGGTCTCGGTCAAGGCCCTGGAGATGGCCGAGGAGAAGGAAGCGATGGCCCAGTACGGCTCCGCCGATTCCGGTGCCTCGCTCGGCGACATCCTGGGCGCCGCGCTCAAGAAGGCCACCGACAAGAAGTGAGGTTTCGGCCGCGTGAAGCGGCTGGACATCCAAGACAGCCCGCGCGGAGCGATCCGCGCGGGCTTTTGTTTCGGCTGATTTTACCCAGCCCTCACCCGAGGCGTCGCCCCGCGGCACTTCGGGCGAGGGCTCGTCTGTCCCGTGAAAGGAGCCCGCCATGACCCCCGCCGCCATCGGCATCGACTTCGGCACCACCAACAGCGTCGTCGCGCTGGCGGGGCCGGACGGATCGGTCATGACGCGCTCCTTCGCCACCAAGCAGGGCGCGGTCGACGCCTATCGCTCGGCGCTGATGTTCTGGCGCGAGGGGCGCCCGCCTGAGACCCGCATCACCCATGTCAGCGGCCCCGATGCGCTCGACATGGCCTTGGGCATGACGACCGAGCACCGTTTCCTGCAATCGCTCAAGACCCATCTCTCCAGCCGTGCCTTCCAGGAAACCCGGCTCTTCGGCAAGCTCTTCCGGCTGGAGGATCTTATCGGCGTCTTCCTCTCCGACCTGACGGCGGACCTGCCGGGCCATGACGCGCTGCCGCTGGTCTCCGGCCGGCCTGTCGTCTTCGCCGGCGAGCGCCCTGACGAGGAGCTCGCGGTCGGCCGTCTGAGGGGCTCCTACGGCAAGGCCGGCATGAGCCAGGTCGATTTCGCCTATGAGCCGCTGGGCGCCGCCTATTGGTACGCCCGCGACCTGAAGACGCCGCAGACCATGCTGGTCGCGGATTTCGGCGGCGGCACCAGCGACTTCTCGGTGATGCGCTTCGAGCCCGGCCGCAACGGCAGCCTGGAGGCGATCCCGCTCTCCCACGCCGGTGTCGGCGTCGCCGGCGACACCTTCGACTACCGCATCATCGAGCATGCGGTTTCGCCGGCCCTCGGCAAGGGCACGGACTATCGCTCCTTTGGCAAGCTCCTGCCGGTACCCGCCCATTACCACGCCGCCTTCGCGCAATGGCACAAGCTCTCGCTGATGAAGAGCCGCGAGACCATGGCCGAACTCAACGCCCTGATCCGTGAGGCCGTTGAGCCGGGCAAGCTCGAGGATCTGCTGACGGTGATCGAATACGACCTCGGCTACGAGCTCTACCGCGCCGTCTCCGCCGCCAAGGTCGCGCTCTCCGACAACGAGGCGACCACGCTGAGCTTCAGCCAGGTCGGCGTCACCATCGAAAAGCCGATCCGCCGCACCGATTTCGAGCGCTGGATCGCCGATGATGTCGGCGCTATCGAAGCTGCGCTCGACCGCGCGCTGGCCGAGGCCGGGCTCGGCGGTGACCGCATCGAGGCGGTGTTCATGACCGGCGGTACGTCCTATGTTCCCGCCGTGCGCAGCCTGTTCGACCGCCGCTTCGGCGCCGGCAAGGTGCATATCGGCGATGCCTTCCGTTCGGTCGCGAGCGGGCTCGCGCTGCTCGCGCTCGACCGGGCGCGCGCCTCGGTCGCGGCCTGAGGCGGCGCCTCCTGTCTTGCCCGGCCGGCGCGGCGGGTCTACATCACGGACCCAGCCCCAGGAGCCTTCTAATGTCGTCCGATGCCGATCTGCTCGCAGACCGCCGCAGCCTGCGCCGCAAGCTGACGCTCTGGCGCGTGCTCGCCGTGCTCGGCGTGATCGTCGCGGCGGTGATCGGCGGCTTCGCCTGGAAGGGCGACGGTGCCGCCAGCCTGTCGAGCGCCCATATCGCCCGCATCACCATTTCCGGCTTCATCTCCGGCGACCGGCGCACGCTCGACCTGATCAAGTCGGTCGAGGACAGCAAGGCGGTCTCCGCCGTCGTGCTCCGCGTCGACAGTCCCGGTGGCACCACCTCCGGCTCCGAGGCGGTGCATACGGCCCTGCGTAAGCTCGCGGCCAAGAAGCCGATGGTCGCGGTCGTCGACGGCCTCGCGGCGTCGGGCGGCTATATCGCGGCGATGGGGGCGGACCGCATCGTCGCCCGGCAGACCTCGCTCGTCGGTTCGATCGGCGTGCTCTTCCAGTTCCCCAACGTGTCGAACCTGCTGGATACGGTCGGGGTCAAGGTCGAAACGGTCAAGTCGAGCCCGCTCAAAGCGGCGCCGAATGGCTTCGAGCCGACCTCGCCCGAGGCGCGTGAGGCGCTGCAGCGCGTCGTCAACGACAACTACACCTGGTTCAAGGACATGGTGCGCGATCGCCGCCATCTCGCCGAGGGCGAAGTGGCTTCGGTCTCCGATGGAAGGGTGCATTCCGGCCGCCAGGCGGTGGGGCTGAAGCTCGTCGACCAGATCGGCGGCGAGCCGGAGGCGATCGCCTGGATGGAGCGCGAGAAGAGCGTCGCCAAGGACCTGAAGGTGCGCGACTGGCGCCGCCGCAGCGAATCCTCCTCCTTCGGCCTGTGGAGCCTCGCCGAGGCGATGGCGCGCGGCGCCGGCCTCGATGCGCTCGCCGCGACGATCGCGCGCGCAGCGGACCAACCGCTCGGCTTGCGGCTTGACGCGCCCTTGGCGCTCTGGCAGCCTGCCGCTGAAAAGTGATTTTGATACAAATGGTTATGCCCCAGCGATGATTAAATCCGAACTCGTTCAGCGGATCGCCGACCGCAACACCCATCTCTATCAGCGCGATATCGAGAACATTGTCTCGGCCATTCTGGACGAGGTGGTGAAGGCGCTGGCCCGGGGCGACCGGGTTGAGTTGCGCGGCTTCGGCGCCTTCTCGCGCAAGGGCCGTTCGGCCCGCATCGGTCGCAATCCCCGCACGGGCGACGCGGTCGAGGTCGAGGAGAAATTCGTCCCCGTCTTCAAGACGGGCAAGGAGCTGCGGCTGCGCCTCAACGGCAAGGATTGAGCTGAGGCGCCAGTCCCGCGGCCACACGGAGATTGTGATGAAGGCCTTCTTCAAGGCACTGGTGCTGGTTCCCATCGCGCTGGTGATCGTGCTGTTTTCGGTCGCCAACCGCGGCACTGTGCGCGTCTCGCTCGATCCGTTCAGCCGTGACCTGCCGATGTTCTCTTTCGAACTGCCGCTCTTTGCCGTGGTGCTCGCGGCGATCGCCGTCGGCGTTCTGGTCGGCGGCCTGGCCTCCTGGGTAGCGCAGGGCAAGCATCGCAAGGCTGCGCGCCGCAACCGCCGCGAGGCGGAAGCGCTGCGCTCGGAAACCCGGGCGCTGCGCTCGGCCGTGCCCGATTCCGCGCTGCCGGCACTGACCAACGGACGTAGTTGATGCGACTTTTCGATGTGGCCGAGATCGATGCGGCCCTGAGCTATCCCGGCCTGATCGACCTTCTCGACGACGCCTTCCGCAGTGAGGTCATCGCGCCGAAGCGCGGCCAGTACGCGATCGAGCGACCCGGCGAGACCGACGCGATCCTGCTGACCATGCCGGCCTGGAGCGGGCCGGATGTCGCCAATCCCTATATCGGCACCAAGATCGTCTCGGTCTTCTTCGGCAACGGCAAGCGCAACCTGCCGGGCGTCATGGGCGCCTACCTCCTGATGGACGGCACGAGCGGCAAGCCTCTTGCCGTGATGGACGGCAACCGTTTGACGACTTGGCGCACGGCCGCCGCTTCCGCGCTGGCCTCGCGCTACATGTCCAATCCCGAGGCCAGCCGCATGCTGATGGTCGGGGCCGGCGCGCTCGCACCCTTCATCATCAAGGCGCATCGCTCCGTTCGGCCGCTGACGGAGATCGCGATCTGGGCGCGGCGGCCGGAAGCCGCCGAGGCGGCCGTTGCCGAGCTGGCGAAGGAGGGCATCGAGGCCCGCGCCACCACCGATCTCGAAGGCGAGGCCCGCACGGCCGACATCATCTCCTGTGCCACCAATGCGACCGAGCCATTGATCCAGGGCCATTGGCTGAAGCGCGAAGCCCATCTCGACCTGATCGGCGGCTTCACCATGCAGATGCGCGAGGCCGATGCCGATGCGCTGCATCGTGCCCGCGTCATCGTCGATTCCAGCAAGGCGATCGATGAAGGCGGCGACGTCGCCGTCGCCATCGCCGAGGGCAGCTACAGCGCCGACAAGGTGGCGGGCACGCTCGCCGATCTCTGCCATGGCCGGATCGCCGGCGCGGTCGAGGGCGGCGGCATCACGCTGTTCAAATCGGTCGGCGTCGCGCTCGAGGATCTGGCCGCTGCGGTCGCGGTGTGGGAGCACCGCGCTTAGGCTGGCAGGGCTTTGCTTTAGTCCGGGGAGGGATAGCCGGTGGCGATCGATCTGACGGACGAAGAGCGCAGCTATGTTGCGCAGGCGGCCGCCGCCGATGCCGGCTTCCTGCCGGCTTTCCTGTCTTCGCTACCCTATCTCGCGCCGGTCGCGCTGTTCGGCGCCTATGGCGCGGCGATCGGCGACGTGACAGCCGTTGCGCTGTCTCTTGCCTGCCTCGTCGCCCTCAACCTGTGGTGGATACACAGTCAATGCCGCTCGGCTGCACTGTTCAAGTCGGTCTGCACGAAGATCGCGGCAGAGCCAGCCGCAACCGATCGACCTGACGCGACCTGACCGGTTGCTCTCTTCTGGCGGGTCAGGCGATGCGCGCTCCGCCGATGGCTCCGAGCAGCCACAGGATCAGCACGATCACGAGGACGAGGCCGAGCACCCCGCCGAGCCCTGCCGTTCCATAGCTGCGATGGCCGTAATAGCCGCCGCCGCCGAGAAGCAGGACGAGCAGCACGATGATGAGAACGGTGGACATGGCGAACTCCCGTAAAGCAGCGCCCGTTTCGGGCGAGGTCTAGCGGGAAACGCCGGCCGCGAACCCTCGGTTCCGCCCGGATGGCTCCGGACCATTCCAGCTTGGTGTCGGCCTGGATCTTGGCGATGACGGCCGGTGCTGCTCCGCGGTGCCGTCGCGCAAGGCTGAAATTCGCCGCGCCGCTTGTCCCGCCATGGCGCTTGACCGCGATGGCAGGTCGCGGAGATTCTCCGGGATATGCGCACCATCGCCCGAATCGCAGCTCTCCTCGTCCCGCTCGCCTTTCTGCCGGTTGCGGCGCTCGCCCAGTCGACGGCGGATCAGGAGGCGAAGAACCGCGCCGCCAACATTGCGGCCTGGCCCGATGCCGCCCGCACGCTCTTCGGCCAGAAGACCGCGCCGGCGAGCATGCAGGCGCGTGCCATCGGCTCCTATGCGCGCGGCTGCCTCGCCGGCGCCGAAGCCTTGCCGGTCGATGGACCAAGCTGGCAGGTCATGCGGCTCAACCGCAACCGCAACTGGGGCCATCCCGCCCTGATCGACTACCTGGAGAAGCTGGCGCGCGACGTGCCGCGCATCACCGGCTGGGCGGGGCTGCTCGTCGGCGACATCTCGCAGCCGCGCGGCGGGCCGATGCTGACCGGCCATGCCTCGCACCAGATCGGGCTCGATGCCGATGTCTGGCTGACGCCGATGCCGCGGGGCCGGCTCGACCGTGAGCAGCGCGAGAACATGTCGGCGGTCAACATGGCCCGCTCTGACTGGCGCGATATCGATCCCCGCCATTGGACACCGGCTCATACGAGGCTGATCCGCGCGGTCGCGGCCGAGCCGAAGGTCGAGCGCATCTTCGTCAACCCGGCGCTCAAGGTCGCGCTCTGCCGCGAGGCCGGCGCCGACAAGAGCTGGCTGGACAAGGTGCGCCCGATCTGGGGCCACAACTACCATTTCCATATCCGGCTGGCCTGCCCGGCCGGCATGGCGAGCTGTCAGGGCCAGGAGCCTCCGAATTTCGGCGATGGCTGCGGCGCCGAGCTCAGCGGCTGGATCGCGCGCCAGCACAAGGCCATCTTCAACCCGCCGAAGCCCAGGCCCGGACCGAAGCCCAAGCCGAAGCCGCCGATGTCGCTCGATGCGCTGCCGCCGGAATGCCGGCAGGTGCTGGTCTCGCGCTGAGCGAGCGGGTCACCGCCGCGGCGGCACGCGCCCGGAGCTGTAGGCGAAGGGGTCGTGCTGCGGCGTGATCATCGGCTGGGCCTGGTCCTCGCCCTCGAGATCGACGACGCCTGTGCCGCCTTCGTCGCCGAGAACGGCTTCCTCCGTCGGCGGCACAGCGCCCGGCAGTGACAACGGCCCGCGGTTCTCGCTGGGCAGCGGCTGCGGCTGGAAATGCCCTTGCCGCTGGCGCGCATCGTATTGCTCCAGAAAGCGTTTCTGCGCATCAAGCCCTTGAGGCTGGCCTCGGGTGTAGCTCGCGACGGGATAGCCGTTCTGCACCGCGCCGGGCGGCCGCAAGCCATCGTTCGGCTGCCGGAGCAGCCTGCCATCCGCGACCATGGTGCCGGCCGCCGGCGTCATGTCGCGCGGCTGCGACTGGGACGAGGCGTAGGGCCGCGCCGGGTCCGGCGGCTGCAGATTGTAGTTCGGCGTGTATTTGATCACCGGCTTGCAGATGTGCCGGCCTTTCGAGTGCCGGGCCAGGTCGATATGGAAATGGTCGTAATGCAGCGGGTCGGCGCCGGGGCCGAGCACCGTCGAGAAATGCTGGCAGGCACCGACGAAGACCTCGCGCAGGAAGTTCTGCTCCTCGGGGGAGCCGCGCCAGCCATCCTTCACCGTGATCACGCGGTTGTCGTTGAGCCGGAAGGAGAAGACGTCGACGGCGTTGCCGAAGGCGTGCTCCGAGATGCGCCGCGTCGCGGTGCCGTTGTTCATCGCCCGGCAGGAATAGGAGCCGGCCCGCAATTCGATGACCTGGGCGCCGAGCACGTTCATCGCCGCCGGCTGCACCACGTCCGCCAGCCATTTGTCGGTGGTCGCGACGACCGGGCAGGAGAGCGTGGCCGAGCTGGTCAGGCCGATGCCGCCATTCGAGAAGGCCGAGACCTTCAGGGGCTGCTGCATGCCGCAGGTTCCCGGCCCGTCGATCGGTTTGCCGCGCAGGCTGACATAGGACGAGATCTGCACCTGCCGGGAGGCCATGCAGGCGGCCTCCGCCTGATCGCGCCAGGCAGCGCGCTGCGGCTTCTGGAATTTGCCGCATCCCGCCAGGCCGGCTGCGCCGGCGATGCCGAGTGCGATGAGGGCGAGATGAGCGCGTCGCATGACCATTCAAATGCAAACCGCTTGGTGAACGGTTTCTCAACCGACTGCGCTCCGGCCGCCACAGGCGGATTAACTTTGGCGCCGTGGTGAATCGCGCCTTAATGCGCCGTTCGCGGCCTTAATCAGGGTGGATCTCGTCGTCTCGAACCATCTCCCAGATGTCGCCAAGATCAGGCCGTGGGGGCTCAGGTCGAACCGTGGCGAAGCTGTGGCGCCGCGCTGGAGCAGACTCGCGACGAAATTTCGCAGTCAGGAGTATCCCCAAGTCTAATCAATGGTTTAACCCCTGATTAAGGACGTTGTACCCTCCGTCCCGGCCCTGCCACGATGCTGCCCCCTTGCGGCCTTCGTCAGTTCTGGTAGCTTCCACGACAGGTCAATGACACAGGAGGGTGTGATGAGTGTCACGCTACGTCTCGACCGATTGATCATGGGTGCGGCTTTCGTTTTCATGATGGCGATCGTTCTGGGAGCGTTCTGACAACGGGTCAGTCTCGAAGTCGCTAGGACCACAAGAGCAATGACAACAACGCCGCCGGGAAGAAGTCCCGGCGGCGTTTGTGTTTTGGCTAACGCCGCAGGCTGGAGCGCTCAGCTCTCCGGGCAGGCAGTTTCCGTCAGTTGCCAGGACATCATGTTGATCACCCGTCCGCAGGTCGCGACGCGGCGCCCCTGCGTGGTCCTGATGCAGGACATCGAACCTTCCGCGACCTTGCGGCCGTCGTTCCAGCAGAAACAGAGCGGCTCGGGCGCCTGGGCGAGGCGCGGCCTGTCCAGCGCGATGGCCGGCTCGCCGGCTGCCGCTTCGCTGAACAGAAACAGCACGGCGAGCGCGAGCATGCAGCTCAGCACGCGATGTCGGTGAGGCCTCGGTCCGGATCCGGTCATGGCTCTCTCCCTGCGCCCCGCATGGCGAGACGGCTCAGGAGTTTACCATATCGGCCCGATCGCAACGAATAATTATGTACCGATTTGAAATAGTCATGAATTTCAGTCTGTTAGACCGATCGGGCCTTGCGTGGGATGCGGCCTCTCTCCATATAATCGGGCGTGGGCCCATGGAGGGCTCCGGGAGGAACAATGTCTCTGATTTCGCTTGCCCATCGTGGACGTGCCGTCGCCCTGGTCGCCGGGGCCCTGTTGCTCGTGCCGCTCGTTGCCGAAGCCCGTCCGGGCGGCGGTCGCAGCTCGGGCAGCCGTGGGTCGTTCACCAATAGCGCGCCGCCGTCGACGAACACGACGCCGGGCGGCGCCCAGACTTTCCAGCGCTCGGCCCCGTCCTCGCCGGCGTCGCCGTCGATGGCTGGCCGCTCGGCCGCCGGTGCGGCTGCTCAGGCGGCTCGCCCGTCCTTCGCGCGCAACATGATGATGGGCATCGGTGCCGGCCTGCTCGGCGCCGGGCTGTTCGGCATGCTGTCCGGCTCGGGCTTCTTCAGCGGCCTGGGCTCGCTCGCCGGCATGCTCGGCTTCCTGCTGCAGCTCGCGCTGATCGCCGGCATCGTGATGCTCGCCATCCGCTTCTTCCGCCGCCGTTCCGAGCCGCAGCTCGCCAGCGCGGGCGCGCCCTATGCTCGCCAGGGCTATGATGCGCCCCGGCAGCAGCCTGCCGCCGCCCGCATGGGCGGTTTCGGCAGCGGTGCCGCTGCTGCGGCCGTGCAGCCGCAGCCGATCGAGCTTTCGGGCGAGGATTTCAACGCCTTCGAGCGCCTGCTCGGCGAGATCAACACCGCCTATTCCAACGAGGACGAGGCCGGCCTGCGCCAGCGCACGACGCCCGAGATGTTCGGCTATTTCGACGAGGATCTGAGCGACAATGCCCGCCGCGGCGTCGCGGAC
>JAEWKP010000125.1 GCA_023393655.1 Pseudomonadota bacterium
TCAACGCGCCGCAGTTCTTCTTCGCCCGCGACCGCTCGATCGCGGAGGAGGCCTTCGCCGGCGACATCGTCGGCCTGCCCAACCACGGCACCCTGCGCATCGGCGACACGCTGACCGAGGGCGAGGATATCGTCTTCAAGGGCGTGCCGAGCTTCGCCCCGGAAATCCTGCGCCGCGTCAAGCTGAAGGACGCGATGAAGGCCAAGAAGCTGCGCGAGGCCCTGCAGCAGATGGCCGAGGAAGGCGTCGTCCAGCTCTTCCTGCCGCATGACGGCGCGCCCGCCATCGTCGGCGTCGTCGGCGCCCTCCAGCTCGACGTGCTCAAGGAACGCATGGACGCCGAATACTCGCTGCCCGTCGATTTCGAGCCCTGCCAGTTCTCGATCGCCCGCTGGGTTTCGAGCGAAGACAAGGTCGCGCTCGCCAAATTCGTCGGGCTCAAGCCCTCGGCCATGGCCGACGATCTCGACGGCGATCCGGTCTTCATGGCGTCGAGCCAGTTCACCCTGAAATATGATGCCGAGCGCGCGCCCGACATCACCTTCTCGGACGTGAAGGACTACCAGAAGGTCACGAAGGCCTGAGGTCACTGCTCAGGCGTCATGCTCGCCCTTGTTGCGAGCATCCACGTCTTGAACAATGCCCTCAACGAGCAAAGACGTGGATGGCCGGGACAAGCCCGACCATGACGCGTCACCCCTCCCCGGCAAACCCCAGCGGGATCGCCGAGGTCGATTTCAGCTCCTCCATCGCGAACATCGAGGTCACGTCGCTGAGATCGATGCGCGAGATCAGCTTCTTGTAGAGCGCGTCATAGGCCGCGATATCCGAGACGCAGGCCTTGAGCAGATAGTCGATCTCGCCGCTCATCCGATAGAAGTCGACGATCTCCGGCAGATCCTGCACGGCCGCGTGGAAGCGCTCCAGCCATTCCATCGAATGCCGCGCCGTCCGGACCGCGATGAAGACGGTGACGCCGGCCTTGAGCTTGTCGCGGTCGAGCAGCGCGACGCGGCGCTTGATATAGCCGCCCTCCTCCAGCTTCTGCACCCGCCGCCAGCAAGGCGACGACGACAGCCCCACCGCCTCGGCGAGTTCGGCGAGCGGCAGGCTCGCATCCTCCTGCAAGCGCGCCAGGATGCGCAGATCGAAAGCATCGAGCTTGGCCATAACGCCTCAAAGAATCGAGAATCAACTTCCTCTGGGAGGAGTCAAATCGAGAGGAATTTCCACATATCATTTCATAGGAGGCATAACTTTCCAATCGGGGATGAAAATTCTCCAACTCCGCAAACCGCTACCCCCGCCCGTCCCGTATCATTCCCAAAGTGATCCAGAGGGGAATGGCATGCAGGGTTTTCTCAGCGAGGAGCGGCGCTGGGCCGTGTTGCGCAATCTGCGGACCGATGCCGGCACGCTGACGCGCGACTACCTGTCGGCCGCCCGCGAGGTGCTGCAGGAGCTCGTCGCCATGCCCGACCTGATCCAGCGCCTGCCGCTGGAGCGCAAGGCCGGCTGCTACAGCCGCAACCTTCTCGCGGGCAACGACGCCGTCAGCGTCTGGGCGATCGTCTGGGGCGAAGGTTCGATGACCTCGATCCACGACCACCATTGCTCCTGCTGCTTCGGCGTCGTCTCCGGCACCGTGACCGAAACCTGGTATCGCGCCATCGACGCCAGCCGCGCCGTGCAGACCGAGGAGCAGGAGCGCCAGCCGGGCTATGTCGCCTGCATGCTGCCCTCGGGCCCGAATATCCACCGCATGCGCAATTTCGGGCCGGGCGAGGCGATCTCGATCCACATCTACGGCTTCGACCACGAGGTCCACGCCTCCTCGATCGAGACCGAATACACCGCCGTCAACGGCTGACCTTCTCGCGCCGGGCAATCTTATCCCCGGCTTCGCGACAGCGGCGATGATGCCCTCCTTTTCGGGAGGGCATTCTCATGTCGATGCGTGCGATCGGAACCTGGGTCGGTCTCGGCCATGCGGCCGAGCCAGGCCTTGCCGTCACCCGCGAGCGCCTGCTGCGCCTCGCGCCTTCCGCCAATGCGACGATCATCGCCGGCGTCGCCGAGCGCTTCGATGAACTGGCCGCTGACCACGCGGCCACGACGCGATTGCGCATCTGCCATTTTCTGGCGCAGGCCGCTCATGAGACCGACGGCTTCCGCACGCTCGAGGAATATGGCGGGCCGGCCTATTTCATCCGTTACGAAGGCCGACGCGACCTCGGCAACACGCAGGCCGGCGACGGCATCCGCTACCACGGCCGCGGCATCTTCCAGCTCACCGGCCGGGCGAATTACCGTCGCCTCAGCCCACTCCTCGGCATCGACCTGGAAGCCGAGCCGGCGCGCGCGAAGGAGCCCGAGACCTCGCTGCGCGTCGCCTTCGCCTACTGGACCGAGCGCGCCATCAACGCAGCCGCCGATGCCGACGATGGCGAGCGCGTGACCAGGCTGATCAATGGCGGCCGCAACGGGCTGGCGGAGCGCGCGCGCTACCTCGCGAAGGCGAAGGGGATCTGGCTGTAGGTTTCTTCGACCGCGGCGCGATCCGGGAAAAGTTCCATGAGGAGCGGGAATATCATCCGGAATGGGCCGCATGCCGAAAGGCCATATATCGCCTTGCGAGCTGTCCGGACGCTCCCCATCATCGAAACATGACGACCTTGCCGCAGACCTCGATCGATCATCGCCCGCCGCTCTGGGCGGCGCTCGCCATCGCGATCCTGCCGGTCGTGGCCGCCTCGATCGCTGGCAGCGCGGCAACCGTGCCGCAGATTCCGAGCTGGTATGCCGGGCTCGCCAAGCCGCTTTTCAATCCGCCGAACTGGATCTTCGCGCCGGTCTGGACGGCGCTCTACGCGCTGATGGCGCTGGCGGTCTTCCGCATCCTGCGCCTGCCGGTCGGCACGCCCGGGCGCCGCCGCGCGCTGCTGGCCTATCACCTGCAGCTTCTGTTCAATATCGGCTGGTCTTTCGCCTTCTTCGGGGCCAACAGCCCTGTGGCCGGCCTCGCAGTGATCCTGCCGCTGCTGGTCCTGATCCTGGCGACGATCACGGCCTTCCGGCCGCTGGACAGGCTGGCTTCGAATCTGCTCTGGCCCTATCTGGCCTGGGTCGCTTTCGCGACGCTGCTCAACGCCTCGATCTGGTGGCTCAACCGCTAGCCGATCGAGCGCTCGATCACCTTCAGCACGGTCGCGCGCAGCTCGGCGATGGTGAACGGCTTGGCCATCACCTCGGCGACGATCGATTCCAGGCTTTTGGCCCGCTCGCGCTGCTCGGCATAGCCGGTCATCAGCATGATCGTCAGGTCCGGAAACTGCTGCTTGGCCGCGAGCGCCAGCGCGATGCCGTCCATCAGGGGCATGCGGATATCGGTCAGGAGCAGGTCGAAACGGCCCTGCTCGGCGACGAGAATATCGAGCGCCTCGGCGCCGTCCGACGCCGTGAGGCAGCTATGTCCATCGAGGCCAAGGCCGCGCGCGACAAGCATGCGCAGCGGCTCCTCGTCATCGACGACCAGAATACGCGACATGAAGACTCCTCAGATACCCGGGAACCCGGCCTGGTCCTCGGTCTCGACCACACCGACGAAGGGCAGCTGCCGATAGGAATGCGCAACGTCCATGCCGTAGCCGACCACGAAATAGTCCGGGCATTCGAAGCCGACATAATCCGCCTGGATGTTGACCGCCCGCTTATGCGGCTTCTCGAGCAGCACCGCGGTCGACACCTTCGCGGCGCCGCGCGCCGCCAACAGGTCCTTGGCGAAGGCCAGCGTCCGGCCGGATTCGAGGATGTCGTCGACCAGCAGCACGTCACGGTCGCGCACTTCGCTCTGGACATCGCGCAGGATCTCGACCTGGCCGGAGGAAACCGTACCAGAGAGATAGCTCGACAGATGGATGAACTCGACCTGGGGCGAGAGCCCGACGCGATGCATCGCCCGGATCAGGTCGGCGGCAAACATGAAGCTGCCCTTCAGGACGGCGACGACGAGCAGGTCCTTCGGCGCGCTGGCTGCGATGGCCTCGGCCATTTCCTCGTTGCGCCGCGCGATCGCCGCTTCGTCGTAGAGAACCCTGATACGCCGTTCCGGCATGATGACTCCGTTTCGATATCCGGCCGCAACCTGCCCCGCATGACGCCGACGCGCCGAAGGCCTGAAGAGGCGATGATGTGTGGACGCCTCCGGCTGCTGGGCCGGTCCGGTCGACAGGCCCTGTCCTAGCAGCCTCAGCGCTTGCTGGCGAGATTGGCCGAGGTGAAGCGCACCCTGACCGACTGCCCCTGCTCAGGTGGCGAGGCCAGCCGGGCCCGGAATCTGATGAGTTCGGCTGGCTCCAGATTCGCGCGCGGCGGTTCGGTCGTCCAGGTGTAGAGCGTCGCGCCACCGGCATCCTTGACCGCGACCTCGATCAGCGGCACCGCCGTCTTGCTCCCGGTGATATTGGTGACATCGCCCTCGACCACGAGAAAGCGGTTCTGCCCGTCTTCGACGAGCCCGCTTTCGATGGAGCTGAGGCTGAGGCCCCGGACGTTGACGGGCATCCCGATCGTCTCGAACAGGCCCGCGAGCTGCGGCGCGACGCGGACCGCAGCCTGGCGCTGCCAGACCACGGCGCCGAGCAGGACGAGCC
>JAEWKP010000181.1 GCA_023393655.1 Pseudomonadota bacterium
GCCGGGTTGCGTATGACGCGCGGCCGGGACCTTGCGCGATGGCTCGGATGGCGGCGATGCTTGCGCCGTCAGTCGCAGCCTGCGAGGCAGTCTTGTCCCGGTCCATCACCTATTACTTCTCGCTGCCTTCGCCGTGGACTTATCTCGGCAACGCGACCTTTCACGAGATCGCCCGCCGGCATGGCTGCGCGATCGACTACCGGCCGATGCCGTTGCGCTCGGTGTTCGACGAGACAGGTGGGTTGCCCTTGCCGAAGCGGCACCCCGTGCGGCAGCGCTACCGGCTGCTCGATCTCCAGCGCTGGCGCGCGGCGCGAGGTTTGCCGCTCGTGCTGCACCCGAAGTATTTTCCCTTCGACCCCTCGCAGGCCGACCGCATGGCGATCGCGATCGTCGCGTCCGGTGGCGATCCGCTGGCCTTCATCGGCGACGTGATGGCCGGCCTCTGGACGCGTGACGAGGATATGAGCCAACCCGAGACACTGCTCGCCTGCGCAGCGCGCGCCGGTCTCGACGGGCTGGCGTTGCTCGCGGCTGCGGATTCGCCTGCGATCAGGCAACGCTATGAGGATGCGCTGCGCGAGGCTGTCGAGGCGGGTGTGTTCGGCGCGCCGAGCTATGTGCTCGACGGCGAGGTGTTCTGGGGGCAGGACCGGCTCGAGTTGCTCGATGCGGCGCTCGCGAGTGGCCGGGCACCGTATCGCCCGGAAGGAGCTGTCTGAGAATCAGCCGACGATGTCGGGCGTGCGCCAGCCGAGATGCTGGCCGGCATCGACGGCGATCATCTGGCCGGTCACGGAATCGGCGCGGGCGAGATAGAGCACGGCTTCGGCGATCTCGTCGGGCATGACGCGGTGTCCCAGAAGGGTCCCTGCGGCCTCCTGTTCCAGCCGGTCCGCGCCGTCATAACTATTCGGGAAGGTCGGGCCGGGGCCGACGGCGTTGACTCGAATGCGCGGCGCGAGTGCCTGCGCCAGCGTCTGCGTCGCGGTGAGCAGGGCGGCCTTGGTCAGGGTGTAGGAGTAATATTGCGGCGTCAGCTTCCAGACGCGCTGATCGACGATATTGACGACCGCGCCCTTGGCGTCGACAGGCAACCGCTCCGCCATGATCCCGATCAATTGAGAGGGGGCGCGCAGATTGACCGAGAACTGACGGTTCCAGGTTGCGATGTCGAGTGAGCGGATGTCGTCGGCAACGAAGCTCGCGGCGTTGTTGACCAGGAGCGTGACCGGGCCGAGTGCCTTTTCCGCCGCGGGAATCAGGGTCGCGACGGCGGTCGGATCAACGAGATCGGCCGTCAGAAGGCAGGCCCTGGTGCCGCCGGCCTCGAGCTTTCCCAGCAGGGCTTCCGCGTCCCGCAGGCTGTCACCGTGATGGATCGCGACAGCATAGCCGGCTTCGGCCAGTTTCTCGACGATGGCGCGGCCGATACGCCGGGCGCCGCCGGTGACCAGCGCGACCTCAGCCATCGCGGCCGTCACGATTTGCGGGAGGCGGAGCCGCCTGGGCAGAAGCACGTCGTTGCAGGCGACGTTCCCAATGCTTGGCGACGCGCAGATAACGGTAGAAGGCGTAGTTCATCGCCGTCATGAAACCGTAGATGCCGCGCAATGCATGACGGCGCCCGATATAGGCCTTGAGGAAATTGGCGGGGAATTCGGCGACCAGCCGGAAGACCGAAAGGGTGCCGCCGCGCGAATCGAGATCGTCGGCCTGCGCATCGCTATAGGCATTGAGCTTGTCCATCTGCTCGCCCAGCGAGCGAACGGAAAAATGATGCACGGTTCCGCGCAGGCGACCGACCTGCGCATCCGGCGCGAGATCGACGCGATCATGCACGGGCGAGGCTGAATAGCGGCCCTTGCTCCTGCGGTAGAGGCGCACGGGCGCGAGCGCATAGGCGAATCGGTGCGGCGCGCCTTCGCCGGGAAAGATCTCGGCGATTCTCAGCTTGTAGGCGTCCTTCGGCGGCGATCCGCTCGCGAAGAGCGCGGCGATCTCGACTGCCAGATCGGGCGGCACGACCTCGTCGGCATCGAGATTGAGCAGCCAGTCATGGCGGCACTGCTCCTCGGCGAAACGCTTCTGCTGGCCGTAGCCCGGCCAGGCATTGAAGATGACGCGGGCTCCGAGCGCGTCAGCGAGCGCCTGCGTGCCGTCGGTCGAGCCGGAATCGACCACCACGATGTCGTCGCTCAACGCTCGCGCCGCTTCGATCGTCCGGCCGATCCGGTCCGCTTCGTTCTGGGCGATGATGAAAATCGAGAGAGGCGGCACGGTCTTCTTCGGTTCCTGTCGTCTCAAGGCTTAAGCATGCGCGGGCCTGAGCGGCAAGACAGGCTGAAAAATGCGCAACAGGCAGTGGAACCTTGGGAAAGCCACGGCGTTTGTAGGCCGGGCCACGTGCCTGGGCCAGCGATTGATCGGGCTGTTATTAGTATTCGATTTACCATAATGGCTGGTCACGGGCTGGTTAACTTGGATTTACCTATTTGCGTTCAGTTATCGTATTCGTGCCGCATTTCTGCCGCGGTCTGCAAGGCAGATGTGCTTCCGGTGCAACAGACAAACCGAGCTCTCGGTCTTATAACGGGCTCATCGAAATCAACCGCCGGGTTTTCCGGCGTCAGCGACGACTAAGGAGTTTGTCATGAAGAAGTATCTGCTTGCGAGCGTTGCCGCGCTCGGCCTCGTCGCCGCTGGCGCCGCTTCGGCCGCCGACCTGCCGTCCCGCAAGGGCCCGATCGCCGCTCCGGTCTACATGCCGCCGGCTTTCACCTGGACCGGTTTCTACGTCGGTGCCAACGCCGGCTACGGCTGGGGTAACGTGAACGCCAACGGCTTCGCCAACGTTGGCGATCTCGACGGCTTCGTCGGTGGTGGCCAGATCGGCTACAACTACCAGATGGGCCAGTTCGTCCTCGGCCTCGAGGCTGACCTGCAGGCTGCCGATCTCAGCAGCGGCAACAACCTCGGCCTCGTCCGCGTCAAGACCGACTACTTCGGTACGGTCCGCGCTCGCGTCGGCGTCGCCTTCGACCGGTTCATGCCCTACATCACCGGTGGTTGGGCTTACGGCAACGTGAAGACCTCGATCCCGGCTCTGGCGTTCTCGTCGGACCGCAGCCACACCGGTGGCTACGCCGTCGGCGGCGGTCTCGAGTACGCCATCACCAACAACCTGATCGCCGGCGTCGAGTACCTCTACGTCGACCTGGGCGAGAAGAGCATCCTGAACACCGGCACCAAGGTCGGCACCGCCTTCTCGGTCGTCCGCGCCCGCCTCAGCTACAAGTTCTGATCCTCTCCTTCCGGAGACAGAACGGACCCGGTGGCCTCGGCCACCGGGTTTTTTGTTGCCGGGATGCCAGCGCCTCCAGGTGGCTGGATATAAAATAGCCGGCGACCAGGGTCGCCGGCTTTGCAGTTTGCGGGCTCTCGCCGGGTATGTTGCTGCGATCAGCCCTTGAAGCGGGTCGCCTCGAAAGCGGGGACGCGGGCGGCGAAATCGTCGAGCCAGGCGACGAGCTTCGGATGATCGGCCCGCCATTTGCCCTCGAAGCGCAGGTCGAGATAGCCCAGCGCGCAGGCAAGCGCGATCTCGCCGATGCGCGGGCGCTCGGCGAAGGCGGGCGGAGCGGCTTCGAGCGCTTCCAGCCCGCGCGCGACCTTGCCGTCCTGATGCGCGACCCAGTTGGCGTTGCGGCCTTCCTCGGGACGGAAGCGCCCTTCATAGACCTTGAGCAAGGCGGCATCGCAGATGCCGTCGGCCAAAGCCTGCAGCCGCAACTGGGCGAAGCGCGCCTCGCCGCCCGGGATGAGCCTGCCGCCGCTGAGATGGTCGAGATAGTCGACGATGACGCGGGAATCGAACAGCGTCGTGCCATCCTCCAGCACCAGCGTCGGGATCTTGCCGAGAGGGTTCTGCCGGCGCAGCGCCTCGGCCGGGTCGTTGGTGTCGGCCGGGACGATCTCGATGCGGTCCATCAATCCGAGTTCGAGGGCCGCCATCTTGACCTTGCGGCCGAACGGAGAGGCGGGAGAGGAGCGCAGGACGAGCATCGGCGAAATCCTTGATGCGGAGCGAGGAGAGCGATCAGCCGTCGGGGCGGATCGCCTCGCAGTGATAGCGCGGCCGCGGCCCCTGGGCGAGCCGTTCGGTCAGCGCCGGCAGCAGCGTTTCCGCTTCCCCTGCCAGCCGCCAGGGCGGGTTGACGACCAGCAGGCCGGTCGCACTGAGGCCGCCTGCCGCTTCCGGGCGGTCGACATCGATCTCCAGGCGCAGGAGCCGACCAATGCCGGCCTGATGGATCGCATCCATGAGGGATTCGACGCCATTGCCGCCCTTGATCGGATACCAGAGCGCATAGATCCCGGTTGGCCATTTGCGGTGCGCCGCGATGAACTGGGCGGCGAGCGTGGCGAACTCGTCCTTCTCTTCGAAAGGCGGATCGATCAGGACGAGGCCGCGTCGTTCCTTCGGCGGGACATTGGCGCGCAGCGCCGTCCAGCCGTCGATGGCGAGCGGCTTGCAGCGCGCGTCGCGGCCAACGGCCTCGGCAAGCTTGCGATAGGTCGAGGGATGAAGCTCGGCCGCGACCAGCCGGTCGTCGGGCCGCATCGCATGGCGGCAGAGCCAGGGCGAGCCGGGATAGGCGCCGGAGCCATAGAGGGCGCGGGCGCCTTCCAGCGCGGCGCGATAGGGGACGAGCAGCGACTCGACGGCAGGAGACAGGGGCGAGCGATCGATCCGTGCGACGCCGTCCTTCCATTCATGCGTCCTGAGCGCCTCTTCCGAATCGAGGTCATAACGGCCGCTGCCGGCATGGGTGTCGATGATGCGGTAGGGCGTCGGCTTGGCGTTGAGATGCTGCAGGATGCGGGTCAGCACGACATGCTTCAGCACATCGGCGAAGTTTCCGGCGTGGAAGCCATGGCGATAGTTCATGCCGCCGTTGGTAGAGGAAGCCGCGCTGGACCGGAAGCGGCAAAGTCCTGCCGTATTCCGCTTTCAGCGCGGACCGACGACCGTGAATTCCCGGGCGCGGCAGCCCGAGCGGTCAACTTGCCGGCAGGTGCGGAAGTCGCGCAGATCCCGGGTGAAGCAGATCTTGACCTCCTGGAGAACGCCGCGCCTGCAGGCGACCGACATCATGTCCGGGCGCAGGCCCGGATTGGCGGCGGCGAAGGCGCGTTCGAGATCGATCGCGGTCCAGTTCTGGTCGCGGTCCACCTTGGCCAGCGCCGGCGGGATCACGACCTTTTCGCGGGCGCGGCGGACATCGCGAAAATAGTCGCTCGGGCTCGAGCCCGTGCAGGTGCCGTGCTTGCGCCACTGGTAGCGGGCGAGCCCCTCGGTCGGGAACAGGCCTTCCGCCTGTTCCATCGCGATCCGCGAGGGCGAGCGTCCGGCCGGGCCGCAATCGCTGGGATAGCCGCGCTCGTTCTGTGGCCAGAGGCCGTGCACGACGAAGCGCAGGCCGGAGCCTTCGCCGCATTGCTCGCGGTTGCGCGCGCGGTCGCCGTCGAGTTCGCAGAAGCCCGGCGACCAGGACAGCGCCAGAACGTAGAAATCGAAATCGCCGGGCGCGGCGCTGTGTTGGCCGAAGCCTTGCGCATGGCCCGCCGCGGTGAAGCCGAACAGGACCAGGGCCGCGACCAACAGCCGCTTCATCACCGGGCCGCCAGGATTACGGGCGTGCCATCTTGCAATTGGGTGCATAGGAACGCTGCCGATCGAGGCCGTTGACGCACCAGTTGACGTTCCAGGTCATGCCGAAGAGGCCGAGAGACTCGCGCACGGAATAATCGACGCGGCGGAACTTACCGTCGTTCAACAGGACGCGGCCACTGCAGAAGCGCCGCGGGATGAAGTCGGCGCCCCAGCTGCGATAGCCGATCTGCGAAACGCGATCGTAGGACAGCGCCTGGAGCGGGCCCCAATAGGTATCCTCGCGCGAATTGAAGCGGCTGGTGACTTCACCGAGCACGGCGGGGTCGTCGCAGCCGGGGAGGTTGCCGTACATCGCGAAGGTGCGGTTCTCCGCGCGGTCCGCAGGATGGACGAAGCGGCCGTTCGCGGCGC
>JAEWKP010000164.1 GCA_023393655.1 Pseudomonadota bacterium
CAGAAATAGGCTGCGTCGCCCGCCTTCATGTTGGAGACGCCGATGCCGTAGATGAATTCGTCGTCGACCACGCCGCCCCAGGGATCGCCGGTCCAGCCCTCGGTCGCCGGATTGGTGTCGAGATGGCCGTTGAACAGCAGGCTCTTGCCTCCGCCCGTGCCCTTCCAGCGGCCGATGGCGTTGGCGCGCCGGCCCTCGTCGAAGGCTTGCGCCTCCGCCTCGATCCCCATCGCCTTCATCTGGCCGACGACGTGGTGGACGAGCGCCTTCTCGCCCTCGGTCTCTGAATAGCTCTTGTGCTTCACCCAGTCCGAGAGCAGCGCGAGGCAGGCCTTCTCGTCGAGCGAATGGATCAGGTCGCGGGGGTTCATGCGTATGGCCTCGAATGTCAGGCGGCCGTGGCCGGGGCGGGCACGGCTTCGAGCAGGGATCGGGTGTAGGGGTGAAGGGGGCCGGTCGAGAGCGCCGCGACATCGACGAGATCGACGAGGTCGCCGCGATACATCACCGCGATCCGGTGGGCGATCTGGCGCACCAGATTGAGATCATGGGTGATGAACAGATAGGCCGTGCCGAAGCGCTTCTGGAGATCGACCAGAAGCTCGACGACCGAGGCCTGCACGGAGACGTCGAGCGCAGAGGTGATCTCGTCGCAGATCACGAGCCTGGGCTTCGAGGCGAAGGCGCGGGCGATGGCGACGCGCTGCTTCTCGCCGCCCGACAACTGGTGCGGATAGCGTTCGGCATAGGAGGCCGGCAGCCTGACCTGCTCCAGCAATTCACCGATCGCAGCCGCGTCCCGCCGGGAGCCGGGCTCGCCATAGAGCGCGAGCGGCCGCGACAGGATCTCGCGAATGCGCTGGCGCGGATTGAGCGAGGAATCCGGGTGCTGAAAGATGATCTGGACATCGCGGCGATAGGCCCGGTCCATATCGCCGAGGCCGGTGATCCGGCGGCCGCCGAAGCGGATTTCGCCCTCGAAGCGGTTGAGGCCCGTCATCGCCTTGGCGAGCGTCGACTTGCCCGAGCCGGACTCGCCGACGATGCCGAGAATCTCGCCCGGCATCACCGAGAGGCTGACCTCGCGATTGCCGGTGAACTGCGTGTTGGCACGACCGAGCAGGCTGCCGAGGAAGGGTTTGCGGCCATAGAGCACGCTGACCTTCTCGACCTCGACCAGCGGCTTCGTTGCTGCGGGCGTGCTCGTCTCGACAAGCCGGCGGTCCGGCCGCGGCACGGCGGCGAGCAGCTTGCGGGTATAGGCATCCTGCGGCCGGGCGAAGACGTCACCGAGCGCCCCCTCCTCGACGATCCTGCCGCGATGGATCACCGCGACCTTCGTGGCGATCTGCGAGACCAGCGCGAGATCATGCGAGATATAGAGCGAGGCGACGCCGGTCTCGGCCTGCAGCTCGTTGAACAGATCGAGGATCTGCCGGGCCGTGATGACGTCGAGCGCGGTCGTCGGCTCGTCGAAGATGATGCATTCCGGCTGGCAGGCGAAGGCGGTGGCGATGACCACGCGCTGTTTCTCGCCGCCCGACGCCTCGTGCGGGTAACGCCGCATCATCTGCTTCGGGATTTTCAGGCCGACACGCGCTAGCCGTTCCTCGCCCTCGGCCCAGGCCTGCTTCCGCGTCAGGCCGCGATGGCGCACCAGCACTTCGGCAAGCTGCTCGCCAAGCGGCAGGGTCGGGTTGAGCGAGGTGCTCGGGTCCTGGAAGACCATGCCGATGCGCTTGCCGCGGATCGCCTCGATCTCGGTCTCCGGGGCCTTCAGCAGATCCTGCCCGGTCAGGCGGATGGCGCCCGCCTCGCGGGCGGTCGCGGGCAGGTAGCGCATGATCGCCCAGGCAAGCGAGGTCTTGCCGGAGCCGGATTCGCCGACGAGGCCCAGAACCTCGCCCTTGGCGATCTGGAGCGTCACATCGTCGAGGGCGCGCGTGAAGCCGGCCGGCGTCGCGTAGTCGAGACCGTAGCCGGTGATGTCGAGGATCGTGCTCATGGCGTCAGGTCCTCGGGTTCAGCGCATCGCGCAGGCCGTCGCCGAGCAGGTTGAAACCGATCGCGACCAGCGCGATGGCGAGGCTCGGCCACAGGATCATCCAGGCGCTCAGATGCATGAAGCGGCGCGCCTCCGAGACCATCAGCCCCCATTCGGACGCCGGCGGCTGAGCGCCCAGCCCGAGGAAGGAGAGCGTCGCGAACAGCATCACCGCGAAGGCGACGCGGATCGTCATCTCGACGATGATCGGTGCCACCACGTTCGGCAGCATCTCGCGCCCGACGATGAAGGCCGCGCTCTCGCCGCGCGCCACCGCGGCATTGACGTAATCCTGCTTGCGCACGGAAAGCGCCACCGAGCGCGTCACCCGCGCCATGCCCGGCGCGAAGGCGAGCGCGATGGCGAGCAGCGCGTTGAGGCTGCTCTTGCCAAGCAGGTTCACGATCAGGAGCGCGAGCAGCAGGCTCGGGATCGACATGATCGCGTCGACCGTGCGCATGATCGCCTCGTCGCTGCGCCCGCCGAGGAAGGCCGAGACGGTGCCGATCACGGCGCCGACCAGCGTGCCGAGCGCCGTCGCCAGCACCGCCATGACCACGGTGGCGCGGGCGCCGTGCAGCAGCCGGCTCAGGATGTCTCGGCCATACTGGTCGGTACCGAGCCAGAACTGCGCGCTCGGCGGCTTGTAGCGCATCAGCGGCGCCATCTTCTCGGGATCCTGCGGCGCGACCCAGGGTCCGGCGATCACGACGAGCAGGATGAGGCCGACGATGACGAGGCCGAGCGCGCCTTGCGGCGAGCGCAGCATGCGCCTGAGGATCTCAATCATACTGGATCCTCCGGTCGAGCCAGGCGTAAGCGATGTCGGCGAGGAAATTGGCGACGGCATAGGTCGTCGCCATGATCAGTGCCCCGGCCTGGATCGAGGGCAGGTCGCGCGCCTGGATCGCGACGATGAGCTGGCGGCCGATCCCCGGCAGGGCGAAGATCTCCTCGACCACGATGACGCCGCCGAGCAGATAGCCGACATCGAGCGCGACGATGGTGATCGTCGGCAGCAGTGCGTTGCGCAGGCCATGCTTGAACAGGACCTGCCGCTTCGACAGCCCTTTCAGACGTGCGGCGCGGATATAGTCGGAGTGCAGCACGTCGACGAGCTCCGAGCGCACCATGCGCGAGACATGCGCGATCAGGATCATCGAGACCGTCAGCACCGGCAGGACGAGATGCTTCAAGCCGCGCAACGGATCCTCCGTCAGCGGCACGTAGCCTGTCGCCGGCAGCCATTGCAGCCAGTCGGCGAGCACGAGCACGACCAACGTCGCCGTGACGAATTCCGGCACCGAGACGCCTACATAGGACAGGAAGCTGACGCCGAGATCGGCCGCCCTGCCCCTTCTCACCGCGGCGACGATTCCGAGCGGGATCGCGACCGCCAGCATCAGCAGGATCGAGAACAGGGCGAGCAGGAGCGAGCGGCCGAGCGCCTCGATCATCGCCGGCGCGACCGGCTGGCCGGTGCGCATCGAGACGCCGAAATCGCCACGGACGACGCCGCCGAGCCAGTGCAGATACTGCATCCAGATGGGGTCGTTCAGCCCCATCTTGGACCGCAGGGCTGCCAGCGCGTCCGGTGTCGCGTTCTCGCCCAGCATCATGACGGCGGCGTCCGCCGGCAGCACCTGGGTGATCGCGAAGACGATCAGCGACACGACGAGGAGCGTGTAGCCGATCAGCAGGACCCGCTTGAGGATATAGGCCGGCGACACGCTGGCTCGCTCCGCCCGGGCTCAGCCGCGCTTCGGCGCGTTGGCGCCGAGCGAGACGTGGTCGAGCCGGAAGACGGCACCGCGCGGATGAAGCTGATAGCCCTCGACCCATTCGCGCTGGGCGCCGAGCAGGTCGAAGAAGGCCGGGATGATCGAGGGCACATCGGCATTCATCAGCTTCTGCGCCTCGGCGTAGAGCGCGCGGCGCCTGGTCTCGTCGACGGTCGCCCGTGCCTCGAATACGACCTTGTCGAAGGCCGCATTGTTCCAGCGCGTCTCGTTCCAGGCGGCGTTCGAGGTGTAGAGCAGCGAGAAGATGGCGTCGGCCGTCGCCTGCATGTTGTAGAAGCCGACATAGAAGGAACCCTTCTTCCAGACCTGATCGAGATAGGTCGCGTGCGGCATGGTCTCGACCTTGATGTCGAATCCGGCGGGCTTGGCCATCTCGCGCAGTGCGACGGCGAGCTGGGTGCGCTGGCCGGGCCGGTCCGAGGCGATCAGCGTCGCCTCGAGCCCCTTCGGATAGCCGGCTTCCGCAAGCAGCGCCTTGGCCTTGGCGATGTCGGCCTTTTTCGCCGGCAGGTCGGCATAGAAGCGATAGGCCGGGTTGAGCGGCGTGTCGTTGCCGGGCGAGCCGAAGCCCTCGGTGACGAAATCGACCATCGCGGCACGGTCTACCGTCAGCGCCAGCGCCTGGCGCACGCGCACATCGTTGAAGGGCTTCTGATCGCAGCCGAAATTGACGTTGCAGAACTGGCCCGACGGCACGCGCAGCGCCTTGACGCCGCTCGCCTTCTGCAACCGGCCGAATTCGGTCGGCGGGGTCGTGCTGATCAGGTCGGTATCGCCCGCGATCAGCGCGGACGCCTCGGCGCTGACATCCGGGAATACGAGGATTTCGATCCTGTCGAGGTAAGGCCGGGCCTTGTCGTAATAGGCGTCGTTGCGGGCGACGACGATCTGCCGCTCCGGCTCGAAGGAGACAAGCTTGAACGGGCCCGTGCCGACGGCTTCGCGGTCGAGCTTCTGAAGACCGCCCTTGATGACCGCGGCCGGCACGATCTTGGCGTTGGTGTAGGCGAGCGTCACCGGCAGGTCGGCGAAGGGAGCCGAAAGGTTGAAGACGACGGTGGCATCGTCCTTGGCCACGACCTTGGCGATCGGGCCGACATTCTGGCGGGCCGGCGAGGCGGTCTTGGCGTCGAGGATGGCCTCGAAGGTCGCGACGACATCGGCCGCCGTGCAGGGCGAGCCATCATGGAAGCTCAGGCCCTTGCGCAGGGCGAAGGTCCACTCGGTCAGGTCAGCGGAATTCGTCCAGGATTCAGCAAGATCGGGCTCGGCGCTCATGTCGGGCGTGAGCCGGGTCAGGTTGGAGTAGAGCAGCTCGGCGACGAGATATTCCGGGTTCACGCGGGTGACGAGGGGATTGAGCTTGGAAACCGCCTGGTCGACGCTGACGCGCAGCGTGCCGCCCCGACGTGGCGTCTGCGCGGAGGCCGGAACGCCGGACAGGGCAAGACCGCCGAGAGCGGCGGAAGCGGCGAGGAAATCGCGACGATGGATGCTCGGCATGGAACGCTCCTTCAGCTCCGGGGGGATCGATCGGGATTGATGTCGGGCCTGAAATCGGCGGCGAGATAGGACAGCACCGCCTGCGCCAGCGAGACGATGTCCGACACCGTGGTGTATTCGCCAGGCGAATGGATATTGCGGTCGGGCCGGCCGAGCCCGCCGAGCAGCACCTCCTGCCGGCCGGTCGCGCGCTGGACCCAGCCGAAATCGGAGCAGCTCGCCGCGCCCCATTTGCGGAAGTCCTCCGGCGCATAGCCAAAACCCTGCCCCATCGCGGCCTGCCAGCGCGGCCAGTGCGGCCCGGCCGGGTCCGCGGTCGGCATCAGGTGCCCAACCAGCGCTGTCTCGACCGTCAGGCCCGGCACGGCGGCGGTGCTGCGGCGGATCACCGCCTCGATCTCGGCCAGCGCCTCCTCGAAACGTTCCTCGGGGGCATAGCGCCGGTTGATGGTCAGTTCGAGCAAGGCGGGAACCTGGCCGCCGGCCGTGCCCCCTTGAATCGTGGCAAGATTGAGCTGGGCTGCGAGCGGCGGCTTGCCGGGCGGCGGCGGCAGGGCCGAGACACGGGTCGCGATCTGCGCCTTCAGCACCGTGAGCGCATTGAGCAGCGGCAGCGCGCCCTCGATCGCGTTGAGGCCGGAACCCGTGCGATTGCCTTCGCCGGCATGGACGGCCTTGCCATGGACACGAACGAGCAGATTGAAGAGACCGAAGCAGCCGGCCCAGACGCGCGCCTCGGCGCTGCCGTTGAAGTTGAGGATGTGATCCGGGAGGCGGCCATGCTCGGCGAGATAGCGGATGCCGGGATAGAGGCCGCCTTCCTCGTCGGTGCAGAACAGCAGCATCGGGTCATAGGCGAGTTCGACGCCGCAGGTCCGGGCCGCGCGCAACGCCAGCAGGATCGCGGCGACGCAACCCTTCATGTCGGCCGCGCCCAGGCCGATCAGGCGATCGCCGTCGCGCTCCATGCGCAGCGGATCGGTTTGCCAGCCGGCCGCGGCCGGCACCGTATCGACATGGATGTAGAGACCGCAGGCCGGCCGTCCGCTCGGACGGCTGGCGATCAGATTCGTGCGCGGGCCTGTCGCCGATCCATTCGGCACCTTCCACAGGCTCTCGGGCACCATGACCCGCTCCGCTTCGAAGCCGAGCGGGGCGACGAGCGTCTCGATGAGGTCGGCGAAATCATCATAGCCCAGACCGGGCGGGAACGAGGTGTCGACGGCGATCATCCGGGCGAGCGCGGCAACCGCATCGTCGGCATTGGCCGAAATCCAGCCGCAGGCCTCGGCCAGCGCTGCCTCGTTTTGCCGGAGGGATACAGGCTCGATCATCGTTCAGCCCAACGACGCCGCGCTTGTCCGGCGCCCGTATGATCTGCGATGGAGCGATCGAAACGCCGCTTCTGGCAATGCCATTTGCGATCCCCTCTCTTTCGTATAAACTATATAGAAATAGGACCCAACGGCATGCCTCCTGTCAATGCCAAAAATGCGGCGACCGCTGCGGCCGGAACAGCCAGCGATGCCAGGGCCCCAGCGCCGGCCCTGCCGAATTTCGGTGCCGGAGAAGCCGCGCCGCTCTATGAGCGCGTGAAGCGGCACATGTCTGAAGCGATCCTGGTCGGCGAATGGCAGCCGGGAATGGTTCTTCCCAGCGAGACCTCCCTCGCCCAGGGCTTCGGCATCGCCGTCGGCACGGTGCGCCGCGCGATGAGCGACCTGGTGGCGGAGGGGCTGCTGACGCGCCGCCGCAAGACCGGCACGGTGGTGACCGGCCGGACGCCGCATCACAGCCTGCGCTTCTTCTTCCAGAATTTCCGCCAGCACCGGGCCGATGGCAGCCTTGTGCGTTCGACCAGCCGGTTCCTGAGCGTCGAGGCCCTGCCCGCCACGCCGGCACAGGCGGAGGCGCTGCAGATCAGGGCCGGAGGCGTGATCAGGATTCGCCGCATTCGCCATGTCGATGGCCGCCCGGTGATGCACGACAGGATGATCATGGCACAGGAACGGCTGCCGGACTGGCCATGCGATACCGCCGCGCTGCCGCCCCTGCTCTATCTCCACCTGTTGGAACGCTACGGTATCCGGATTTCCGCGGTTCGCGAACAGATCACCGCCGATCTCGCCGATGACGAGGATATCGCGCTGCTCGAACTCGGCGGGCGCGAAGCCGTGCTCACGATCGACGAGGTCGCCTACGATCAGGCAGGCGTGCCGACCATCCTCGGATGGCATCGCGCGACGACGGCCTCTCACGCCTATGTCAACGAAGTCAGATAGGCCGGCGCCACATCCGGGCATGAGCCCGGCGCCAGTCTCCGGGCCGCTTCGCTAACCGAGTGCCTGGCTGGCGAGTGCGATGCGGCGCGGACCGCCCGGGATCGACGGCATATAGGCGGCCCGCCCCAGCCCCATCGATGTGGCGCTGTCGTGGATCTGCATGCCGCTGGCGACGAGGAAGTTCGTGAAGGCGGTATTGCAGGCCGGCGTGTCGGCTCGCAGGAACCTCCCGGCATGGGCCTCGACATAAGGGCGCGAGACCGCGACCGCATCGGACTCGGTCGCTGCGATGACCGGGCCGATGACGTGCCCTCGTCCGAACGGCCGGCAAAGCGCGAAGGAGACGATCTCCTCGTTGCGGATCAGGACATGTCCCTGGGACGCTGGAAGCAGGGAACGGAAAACGGCGGAGCGATCCAGGCCGATCGCCGCGCGGTCGAGCCGCAGGAGATTGTCGTGATCCTCGGCCTGGAGCGGACGAAGCGAGCCTTCCGCCCTGGCGAAAGGCATGGTTTTTCCGGGATTGAGCGCATCCGGGGCCGCTTCCCCCTGGCAACGCAGGATCTTCTGCTCGTACCCGTAGCCGAGCGAGCGATAGAGCCGCTTCGCCTCGCGCGTCGCGGTGAGCCCGAAAACGACTCCCGGATTCAGCTCATGCGCTTTCTCCATGAGCCAGCTTCCCGCCCCCTGCTCCTGCAGGCGGGGCAAGGTGATCAGCATGCAGACCATGGCGAAATCCGGCCTGTACCGGAGCCACATCACGGTTGCGACGACCCGTCCGATCTCGTCGACGGCAGCGAGCCCCTGGCCCAGATCGAGCAGCATCTGCCAGTCGCCTTCCCGATGCGGCCACCCCACCGAAACGGACAGCGCATGCAGCAGCGTGGGATCGACCTGCCTGATGTCGCGCAAGCCGAGCTCGAACGTGTCGATATGCAGTCGGGCGATCGTCTCCAAGTCGCAGCCTCCGCCGTGTCAACGGCTCTGCCCGGCTGCCGATTCCAGCCGGGTACCGATCGGTTCTAAACCATTCCCGCAACAGGAAGCACCGTTATTCCGCGGCAATTCGGCAGGGAAGTCCGCGAGGTGGTGCCGAAACGATGCGAAGGCCGGTGCGCCGGCTCTATCATGTCGCCAACGCCGCCTTAACCCGGAGCCGCCCGTGACGGGATGCCCGAACGGCTCGGCGCAGAACTCGTGCAGGAAACAGCCTGATCATCCGATCTCACGGAGCTCGCCTTGACCTTCCTCTTCAACTCCACCGATGAGCGGGCCCGGGTGTTTTCGGCGCGCTTCGCCGAGGAATTGCCGGATATCCGCTTCCTCAAGGCCAGCGATGCCTATGACCCCACCGATATCCGCTATCTCGTCACCTGGACGGCCCCCGACGATCTCCACCGCCTTGCCAATCTCGAAATCCTGTTCTCGATCGGCGCCGGCATCGACCAGATGAAGACGGACGGGTTGCCGCCCGGCGTCCTCGTCGTCCGAATGGTCGAGGAGGGCATCACCCGGATGATGCAGGAATACGTGACGCTCGGCGTGCTCGCCCTGCATCGGCAATGGCCCCTCTATATCGCCCAGCAGAACGCCGCGCACTGGGAGGCGTATGACATCGTATCCGCCACCGACCGCCGGATCGGCGTGCTCGGCCTGGGCATGATGGGATCGGCCGTCATCGACCACCTGAAGCTGTTCGGCTTCCCGATATCCGGCTGGAGCCGCTCGCCGCGATCGATCGACGGGATACGCTGCCTTCATGGCCCGGCGGGCCTGTCCACCCTGCTCGCCGAGACCGATATCCTGATCTGCCTGCTGCCGCTCACGCCCGAGACGACCGGCATTCTGGATGCGGAGCTCTTTGCGCAACTCCCCGTTGGGGCGGGTCTCGTGCATGTCGGCCGCGGCCAGCATCTTGACCAGGCCGCCCTGCTCGATGCCCTCGACAGAGGCCATCTGTCCGGCGCCGTGCTCGACGTCACGGAGCCGGAGCCGCTTCCGCCCGGCCATCGCCTGTGGAGCCATCCCAAGGTGATCCTGACACCGCATATCGCCAGCAAGGTCGAGGCCGAGCCCGCGGCGAGGGCCGTCATCGAGAATATCCGTCGCCCTCGCTCCGGCCTGCCGCCGATCGGCCTGGGCGACCGCAGCCGCGGCTACTGAAACCTCCTGCCAACGAAAGGCTTTCCCATGCCTCTCCTCGTCAAGCTCGACCTCGCCGGAACCGGCGAGCCCAAGCATTCAAAGGCAGCCGCAGACCGCCTGATCTCCGGCGATCCCTCCTTCAAGACCTGGGCTCAGGACGAGTCCCGTGAAGGCACGGGCAAAGTCCGCACCGGCGTATGGGAAGCGACGCCGGGTGAGAACCATTCGATCAAGGGCGAGACGATGGAATTCTGCTACATCCTCTCTGGCGTCATCGAGCTGACCGAGGAAGGCCAGCCGCCGCGCATCTTCCGCGCCGGCGACAGCTTCGTGATGAAACCCGGCTATGTCGGCGTCTGGAAGACGATCGAGACCGTCCGGAAGATCTACGTGATCGTCGGCTGACGCCGCGCCGAAGAATCGGCCGCGCCGGGCGGAGCAAACGGGATTTCCGATCGGCGCCGGCACGTTCAGACGCGCAAACTGCGGGTGTGGTCGATCTAGCCTGACACGAACGCCACCTGGAGATCCGCCGTGTCGCTGAGTTTCGATCCTGCTTCGGTCACGCTCCCGCGCGGCCATTTCATCGGCGGCGAATGGGTCGCTGCCCAGGATGGCATCGACCTGCATCGCCCTTCGGACGCAACCGCCTTTGCCGCTTGCCCGGTTGCCGATGCAGACCTCGTCGACCGCGCCGTGGCCGCCGCGAAGGCAGCCCTGGCGGAAAGCGGCTGGGGCCGCCTGGCGCCGCGGGAACGCGCCCGCGCACTGCATCGCTGGGCCGATCTCATCGAGGCGGAAGCGGAAACCCTGGCGCGGCTGGAGGCGATCGCCTCGACCCGGCCGATCTCGGAGCTCATGGCGGGCGATGTTCCGGTGACCGCGGAGCAGATCCGCTTCTTCGCCGAATTCGCCGACAAGGAAGGCGGCAATCTCGTCCCGACGGGCTCCGACAGCTTCGGCATGATCGCGACGGAGCCCTATGGCGTCGTCGGCGCGATCACGCCCTGGAACTTCCCGATCAACATGGCCGGCTGGAAGCTCGGCCCCTCACTCGCGGCCGGCAATGCCGTCGTGCTGAAGCCGTCCGAGATGACGCCTTTCGCGACGCTCTACCTGGCGGAACTGTCGGTGCGCGCCGGACTGCCGGCGGGCCTGGTCAATATCGTGCTCGGCGACGGCCGGACCACCGGCACCGCGATCACCGGCCATCCCGACATCGCCAAGGTCAGCTTCACCGGCTCGACGGCTGCCGGCGCCGCGATCATGGAGAACATCGCCCGCACCGGCATCAAGCCGATGACGCTCGAGCTCGGTGGCAAGAGTCCGCAGCTAGTCTTCGCCGATGCCGACCTGCCGCGCGCCGCCGCCGCCATCGCCCGCAGCATCCTCGGCAATGCCGGCCAGGCCTGTGTCGCCGGCTCGCGGCTGATCGTGGCGGAGAGCGTCGCGGAGGAGCTCGTCGAGCTCATCGTCGAACGCATGCGCACAGTCCGCCCGGGCGCGACCTGGGACGCGGCGAGCGCCTATTCGCCGATCATCTCCGAACGGCAGATCGGCCGCATGGCCGGGATCGTCGATGCGGCGGTGGCGCGGGGCGCCAATTGCCGTCTGGGCGGGCAACGCCTCGACCATGCCGGCTATTTCTATGCGCCGACCGTGCTGGAGAGGGTCGATGCCACCTCGCCTGCCGTGACCGAGGAAATCTTCGGGCCGGTCCTGACCGTCCAGACCTTCCGGGAGGAGGAGGAAGGGCTCGGGCTCGCCGATCATCCGACCTATGGGCTCTGCGCCGGCCTCTACACGCGCGACCTGTCGCGGGCGCTGCGTGCGATCGACCGCCTCCAGGCCGGCACCGTCTGGGTCAACCGCTATGGCCGCTCGCGCGACCACATCCTGCCGACCGGCGGCTACAAGCAGTCCGGCCTCGGCAAGGACTTGGGGCGCGAGGCCTATCTCGCCAATCGCAAATCCAAGAGCGTCCTGATCGCCGTCTGAGGAGACTGCACCGTGAAATCCTACAAGATCGCCCTGATCCCGGGCGACGGCATCGGCACCGCCGTCATCGACGCGACCTGGCAGGTGCTGAACAAGGCGGCGGCCGGCGCGGGCTTCGGGCTCGACGGCACGAGCTTCCCCTGGTCCTGCGATTTCTACGAGAAGACCGGCGCGATGATGCCGCCGGACGGCATCGAGACGCTGCGCGGCTTCGACGCGATCCTGCTCGGTGCGGTCGGCTGGCCGAAGCGCGTGCCGGATTCGGTCTCGCTGCACGGGCTCCTGCTGCCGATCCGCAAGGCCTTCGTGCAATACGCGAATATCCGCCCGCACCGGCTGCTGCCGGGCGTCGAGGGGCCGCTGCGCGCCAGCGCCTTCGACATCCTCTGCATCCGCGAGAACACCGAGGGCGAGTATTCGGGCGCCGGGGGCCGCATCCATAACGGCACGGGCGACGAAGTCGCGGTCGAGACGGCGATCTTCACCCGCAAGGGCGTCGAACGCATCCTGCGCTTCGGCTTCGAGCAGGCCCGCAAGCGCCGCGGCAAGCTCGCCTCGGTGACGAAGTCGAACGCGCAGAAATACTCGATGGTGTTCTGGGACGAGGTCACCGCCCAGGTCGCGGCCGACTATCCCGATATCGAGGTCGCGAACTACCATATCGACGCCATGGCGGCGCGGATGGTGATGGCGCCGGAAAGCCTCGACGTCGTCGTCGCGTCGAACCTGTTCGGCGACATCCTGACCGATCTCGGCGCCGCCATCCAGGGTGGGCTGGGCTATGCGGCCTCCGCCAATATCAACCCGGAGCGCAGCGCGCCTTCGATGTTCGAGCCGGTGCATGGCTCGGCCCCCGACATCGCCCATCTCGGCATCGCCAATCCGATCGCGGCGATCTGGTCCGGCGCGATGATGCTGGAACATCTCGGGGAATCGGGCGCGGCAGCCGCCGTGATCGGCGCTATCGAAGCGGCGACCGCGCGCGGCATCGGCACGAAGGCCGGCCAGCACAAGACAACCGAAATCACCGGCGCCATCGTCGCGGCGCTGGCTTGAGAGGACAGCAGGGATGACCATCGAAGGCCTTCGCGCCCCCGGACTCGTGCAGGAAGCCTGCCTTGTCGGCGGCCAGTGGATCAGCGCGGCCTCGGGCCGCGCGCTCGACGTCGTCGATCCTGCCACGCAAGCGGTTATCGGCACGGTGCCGGACGCCGGCACGTCTGAGACCCGCGCCGCGATCGACGCCGCCACGGCAGCTTTCGAGAGCTGGCGTGCCAAGACCCCGGCCGAGCGCGCTGTGCTGCTCGAAGCCTGGCATGGCCTGATGCTCGAACATCTCGAGGATCTCGCGCTGATCCTGACCCGCGAGCAGGGCAAGCCGCTCGCCGAGTCCCGCGGCGAGATCCGCTATGGCGCCTCCTTCGTGAAATGGTTCGCCGAGGAAGCCCGGCGCATCTATGGCTCGACCATCCCCGCCCCGACCGCCGATCGGCGCATCGTGGTGATGAAGCAGCCGGTTGGTGTCTGCGGCATCGTCACGCCCTGGAACTTCCCGAACGCGATGATTACCCGCAAGGTCGCGCCGGCGCTAGCCGCCGGCTGCACCGTCGTGGTCAAGCCTTCGGAGCTGGCGCCCTATTCGGCGCTGGCGCTCGGCGTGCTGGCGGAGCGGGCCGGCATCCCGGCCGGCGTCATCAACATCGTCACCGGCCTGCCGACCGAGATCGGCGCCGAGCTCACCGGCAATCCCGGCGTTCGCAAGATCTCCTTCACCGGCTCGACGCGTGTCGGCGCGCTCCTGATGCGGCAGGCCTCCGACAGCATCAAGCGGCTGAGCCTGGAGCTCGGCGGCAACGCCCCCTTCATCGTCTTCGACGATGCCGATCTCGACCTCGCGATCGACGGCATCCTCGCCTCCAAGTTCCGCAATGGCGGCCAGACCTGCGTCTGCGCCAACCGCATCCTGGTGCAGGACGGCATCTATGACCGCTTCGCCGAGAGGCTTTCGGCCCGCGTCACGGCGATGAAGGTCGGCCCGGGGACCGATTCCGGCATCGATATCGGCCCAATGATCAATGCCGCCGCGCTGGAGAAGATCGAGCGCCATGTCGACGACGCCCTGGCGAAGGGCGCCCGGCGTCTGGCCAGCGCGGCCGGGATACCGAACGGCAAGCAATACGCCACGCCGACCGTCCTGGGCGAGGCGACGACCGAGATGCTGCTGGCGAGCGAGGAGACGTTCGGCCCGGTGGCGCCGCTCTTCCGCTTCCGCAGCGAGGCGGAGGCGATTGCCGTCGCCAACGGCACGCCCTTCGGCCTGGCCGCCTATTTCTTCACGCAGGACATGCGCCGCTCCTGGCGCGTCGGCGAGGCGCTGGAATTCGGCATGGTCGGCCTCAATACCGGCGCGATCTCGATGGAGGTCGCCCCCTTCGGCGGCGTCAAGCAGTCCGGCCTCGGCCGCGAGGGCTCGCAGCTCGGCATCGAGGAATATCTCGAGGTCAAGGCCTTCCACATCGGCGGTCTCTGAAAACAGAACAGGCGCCGGGCGTTTTCCCGGCGCCTGTTCACGCTGTCGCGACAATACGATGCGCTTTACTGAATCCGGTCGAGCGCCTTGTAGTAGAGTCCCACCAGCGGCAGGAACCAGGGCTTGCCGAAATGGCCCGGAACCGGTGGCCAGGACAGCCCCTTCAGCGGGTTGCGGTCCGGCCGGCCGAGGATCGCATCGGCCATGATCATGCCGAGATGGGTCGACATCTGGGCACCGTGCCCGGAATAGCCCATCGCGTACCAGACACCGTCCTCATAGCCGGCGCGCGGATAGCGGTCCTTGGTCATGTCGACCAGACCGCCCCAGCAATAGTCGATCTCGACATCCCTGAGCTGCGGAAAGATGCCGGCAAGGCTCGCACGCAGGATGGCGCCGCTCTTTGCATCGGAGGTCTGGTCGGAGGTCGCGGAGAAGCGCGCCCGCCCGCCGAAGATCAGCCGGTTGTCCGGCGCGAGGCGGAAATAGTTGCCGATGTTCAGCGAGGTCACGGCCGTGCGGTTGCCCGGCATGGTTGCGGCGACTTCCGCCTCGCTCAAAGGCCGCGTCGCGATCAGGAAGCTCCCGACCGCGATGACGCGCCGGCGAAACCAGGCGAAGGGGCCGGAGGTATAGGCGCCGGTCGCGACCAGCACATCCCCGGCGGAGACGCTGCCGCGCGGCGTGTCGAGGATATGTCGCCCGGCCTCCTGCCGCCGCCCGGTGACCGGGGCGTTTTCATGGATGACCGCACCGTGGCGCGCCGCGGCGGTGGCGAGCCCGGCGACGAAACGACCCATATGCATCATCGCGCTCTTCTTCGAGAGCATCGCGCCATGGAAGCTATCGGAGCCGATTTCGCTCTTGAGCTCGGCCCGGCTTAGCATCGCGGTATCGGGATCGACCTCGCGATGCAGCACCTCGAAATTACGGGTGAGCGCAGCGACATGCTCCGGCTTCGAGGCGAGCTTCAACTTGCCGGCGCGGCGGAAGGCACAGTCGATGCCCTCCTCCGCCACGATCCGCTCGATCGTGTCGACCGAGGCGTCGAAGGCCTTGTAGCGCGCGACGGCGCGCTCGGCGCCCAGCGCCTCCTTGGCAGCGATGAAGCTGTGGGCGAGGCCGTTGTTGAGATGGCCGCCATTGCGGCCCGAGGCGCCGTAACCGACGCTTCGGGCTTCAAGGACGACGACTTTCGCACCGGCCAAGGCCAGTTGGCGCGCCGCCGCAAGCCCCGTGAAGCCGCCGCCGATCACCGCCACGTCATAGCTGCCCTCGACCGGCCCGGAGACGGCGCCGTCGAAGGGCGCCGCCGTATCATGCCAATAGGACTTGAACTGCATCGCGCCTGGGTCCCCTGCCCTTGCCTCAGAGGCCGAAGACGCCGGGCAGGCCGCCGATGTCCTTGATCTCGGTGTAGCCGTAATACGGGTTTGCCGGCTCGTGCCCGCGATTGACCCAGACCTTGTTCCTGATGCCGAGATCATGGGCCGTCATCAGGTCGTAGCGGAACGAGGACGAGACGTGGCAGACGTCCTCCGGCCCGCAGCCCAGCATGTCGAACATGTATTCGAAGCCCTTCATGCGCGGCTTGTAGGAGCGCGCCTGCTCGGCCGTATAGACGGCATGGAAGGGCGCGCCGAGCCGGGCGACATTGTGCGGAATCTGGTCGTTATCCGCATTGGAGAGAATGACGAGCGGGATTTCCTTCGCCACCTTGGCAAGGCCCTCCGGCACGTCCGCATGCGGCCCCCAGGTCGGCACCTGTTCGTAGACCCAGCGCGCATCCTCGGGCCGGAAGGCGACGCCGTTGCGGCGGCAGGTCCGCTCCAGCGAATTGTAGACGACCTCTTCATAGGGCTTCCAGTCGCCGAGAATCTCGTCGAGCCGGTAAGCCGAGAAATTCGCGATGAAGGCCCGCATCGCCGGCTCGTCCAGCTTGTCGCCGTAGAGCGCGCGCGCCGCCTTATCCATCGCGAAATAGATCAGCGTGCCATGGCAGTCGAAGGTCACGAATTTGGGCTTGATGACGGTCATCCGCGGAAATCCCCTATGGCGAAACGGTTGTGGCCGTTGCTGGGATCATAAACGGGCCTCAAACGGCGCGAGCACCGCATTGCCCGCGATAGGAAGCACAAACTGCCGTCCGTCCGTGAGGCTATGGCAGAGAGTTCCGCTTGTATCGCGGTGGAAGCCCGCCTCGCCTGCCGATTGGCGGCTCGTTCCCGCCCGCCGTGGCATTCCATGCGGTCGCCATGCGTTCCTACGGCCGAAGATGTCGCGTCGAGCCGTTCCTCAGGAGCAACTGCGCCGGCGCACCGCCTATCCATGGAGCATCGGATAAGAAGCGAAGCAGCATGGAACAGGAAACGATCGATCTCGTCGCCTTCGACGGATGCCATCTCGATGGAGCCGTTCAGCTTTCGCGCGAGGCGGGCTGGCCGCATCGGCGCGAGGACTGGGCCATGCTCCTGGCTCTCAGCCATGGCTTCGTGGCTCTGCGGGGCGATGTTGTGGTCGGCACGGCTTTTTTGACGCCCTTCGGAGACGATCGTGCAACCATCAACATGGTGATCGTTGCGGCCAGCATGCGTGGGCGCGGCCTTGGCCGGAAGCTCATGGATGCCGCCCTGCAGACCTGCGGCGCCCGGGAATGCCGCCTCACCGCGACCACGGACGGCCTGCCTCTCTATGAGAAACTGGGGTTCGAGGCGACGCACGAGATCCGCCAGCACCAGGGCATTCCCGCGCTGTTGCCGGCGGATGCAGCGAGCGACGCGTTCAATCTGAATTGGATCGGTCAAGAGAACTTCCACGCCGTCGCCGCGCTCGATCTGGAAGCTCAGGGCGTCGACCGCCGCCCGCTGCTCAGGCTCCTGGCCGAAGCCGGCCGCACGGTCGTCCTGCGCGAAGCCGGCCAGACCGTCGGCTATGCCGCTCTGCGCCCGTTCGGCCGCGGCGAGGTTATCGGTCCCGTCGTCGCGAAGACGCTGGAACAAGCGCAGAGCCTCATGAGCTTCCTGATCGCCAGCCGGCCCGGCGCCTTCCTACGCGTCGACACAGCCGAATGGCCCGCGCTTTCGCCATGGCTTTCCGCGCGCGGCCTCGTCGGCGTCGGCGGTGGCATTGCCATGCGCCGCAACGCGACCGGCCGGCGACCGCCCGGCCCCGCCAAACCCTTCGCTCTCGCCAGTCAGGCGCTCGGATAAGCTTGGAGAACCGCCATGTTGAGCAATTCCCTGATCGAACTCGACCGCGAACACTGGAATCATCCGGTCGCCTCCTATCGCGGCCATGAGAAGGCCGGGGTGCGCGTGCTGCGCTCCGCGAAGGGTGCGACCATCACCGACGCTTCCGGCAAGCAGCTCATCGACGGCTTCGCCGGGCTATGGTGCGTGAATGCCGGGTACGGTTATGACAGCATCGTCGAGGCCGCCGCGAACCAGATGCGCGAACTCGCCTATGCGACCGGCTATTTCGGCCTCGGCTCCGAACCCGCGATCCGGCTGGCGGCCGAGCTCGCCGAGCGTTCGCCGGGGGATCTCAACCGCGTCTATTTCACGCTCGGCGGCTCCGACGCCGTCGACTCGACGGTCCGCTTCATCCGCTATTACCAGCAGGCCCGCGGCAAGCCGCAGAAGGACCAGTTCATCTCGATCGAGCAGGGCTACCATGGCTCCTCGACCGTCGGCGCCGGCCTCACCGCCCTGCCCGCTTTCCATGCCGGCTTCGGCGTGCCCTATGACTGGCAGCACAAGATTCCGTCGCACTACACCTACCGCAATCCGGTCGGTTCCGAGACGGAAGCCGTCATCGCCGCCTCGCTGGCTGCGCTGAGGGCCAAGGTCGAGGCCGTGGGCGGCGCCGATCGCGTCGCGGCCTTCTATTGCGAGCCGATTCAGGGCTCCGGCGGCGTGCTCGTTCCGCCGCCGGGTTGGGTCAAGGCGATGCGCGAACTCTGCCGCGAACTCGACATCCTCTTCGTCGCCGACGAGGTCATCACCGGATTCGGGCGCACCGGCCCGCTCTTCGCCTGCGAGGACGAGGGCATCGTCCCCGACCTGATGACGGTCGCGAAGGGGCTGACCTCGGGCTATGTGCCGATGGGTGCCGTGCTGATGTCGCAGAAGGTCTATGACGTCATCGCGGACGGCGCGGGCGCCGCGGCGGTCGGCCACGGCTACACCTATTCCGCCCATCCGGTCAGCGCCGCCGTGGGCCTCGAGGTGCTGCGTCTCTACGAGAACGGCCTGCTCGACAATGGCCGCAGGGCCGGCGCGCGCCTGATGGCCGGGCTGGAAAGCCTCAGCGATCACCCGCTCGTCGGCGAAGTCCGCGGCCGCGGCA
>JAEWKP010000299.1 GCA_023393655.1 Pseudomonadota bacterium
GCTCTGGCCGCGCTGAGATGCGCTCGCGCCGCGGAAAGACGTTGACGGAGGCCGATATCGCGCTCTGGCGCCAGGTCGCGCGCTCGGTCAAGCCACTGCCCGGCCGGGCACCGGTCGAGCCCGAGCCGCTTCCCGAAACGACAGCGCCCACGCCGGCCGAAACCGCTCTGCGCGCCGTCGCGGCGGCTGCGCCGGTGAAGACCGCGTCGCCATCCGCCCCGCCGCTGGCGCCGATCGAGCGGCGCTTGCGCACGCAACTGCGCCGCGGCCAGCAGAGCGTCGACGCCTCGATCGACCTGCACGGCATGCGGCAGGACGAGGCGCATCTGGCGCTCCATGCCTTTCTCCGCCGCGAGCAGCGCCGCGGCTGCCGCATCGCTCTGGTGGTGACAGGTAAGGGTGCATTGGCGCCGGCTCTGTTCGGTGACGAGCGTGGCGTGCTGCGCCGGATGGTGCCGCATTGGCTGCGCCTTCCGGAATTGCGTGCATTGGTCCTGGGCTTCGAGGAGGCCGAGCAGCGCCACGGGGGCGCAGGCGCGCTCTATGTCCGCCTGCGCCGATTGAAGGAGCACGGGCCGTGACGCCTTTCGGCCAGCGCGTCCGGGCGTTGCGCGAAGCGCGCGGCATGAGCCTCGCGCAGATGGCGGAGGGGCTTGGCGTCTCGCCCGCCTATCTCTCCGCATTGGAGCACGGCAAGCGTGGCCGCCCGACCTTCACCCTGATCCAGGGCGCGATCCATCTCCTCGGCGTGATCTGGGACGAGGCCGACGAGCTCGTTCGCCTCGCCGACCTCTCGCATCCCCGGGTCGTCATCGACAGCGCCGGGCTCGATCCCGAGGCGACGCTCTTCGCCAACCGGCTGGCGCGCGAGATCGCTCTGCTGGAGGGGGAGGACCTGCGCCGCCTCGCCGCCGTGCTCGACGAGGCCGCCGCCCGTCGTGGCCCGGCCTGAAGCGGCCATGCTTGACCGCAGGGCAGGCGGATGCGACAGGGCCAGCACCTTCCCTATCGGCCGACGGGCCGCGCCCTCCGGACAGAGCAAGCAAGAGCCATGACCCAGACCCGTACGGACGTTCTCGCCCTCGGCAATGCCATCGTCGATGTCCTGGCCTCGGCCGAGGAGGATTTCCTGATCGCCCAGAAGGTGACCAAGGGCGCGATGATGCTGATTGATGAGCCTCGCGCCGAAGCGCTCTACGCGGCCATGGGTCCGGCCCGGATCATCTCCGGTGGTTCGGCGGCCAACACCATCGCCGGCCTCGCCTCCTTCGGCGGCAAGGGCGCCTTCATCGGCAAGGTCCGCGGCGACGAGCTCGGCAAGCTCTACCGCCATGACCTGACCTCGCTCGGCGTCGCCTTCGGCACGGCCGATGCGATGGAAGGCCCGGCGACCGCGCGCTCCTTCATCATCGTCACCCCTGATGGCGAGCGCACGATGAACACCTATCTCGGCGCCTGCCAGGGCCTTTCGGTGGCCGATGTCGACGCCAGGGCCGTCGAGGCCGCCGATATCGTCTATCTCGAAGGCTATCTCTGGGATCCGCCGGAGGCCAAGGAAGCCTTCCGCAAGGCGTCCGAGATCGCCCACAAGGCCGGCGGCCGCGTCGCCATCACCCTGTCCGACTCCTTCTGCGTCGACCGTTATCGCGACGAGTTCGTGGGTCTGATCCGCAACCGCATGGTCGATCTCGTCTTCGCCAACGAGCATGAGCTCAAGAGCCTCTACGAGACTTCGGATTTCGACACCGCGCTGGCAGCGCTGCGCGCGGAGAACATCCTCGCCGTCGTGACCCGCTCCGAGAAGGGCGCGCTGGCTGTGACTCCGGACGGCATCGTCGAGGAGCCGGTCTTCCCCGTAGAGCGCGTGGTCGATGCGACCGGCGCCGGCGATCTCTTCGCGGCCGGTTTCCTCTACGGCCTGACCTCGAACCGCGAGACCCGCGACTGCCTGCGCCTCGGCGCGCTGGCGGCAGCCGAGATCATCTCGCATATCGGCGCTCGCCCGGATGTCAGCCTGAAGACGCTGGCGGGCAACGAAGGGCTGCTCTGATTCTTCCTTTTCCCCTCTGGGAGAGGGGTCTGCGTAGCAGACGGATGTGGAAAGGGTCGCGCGAGCGACCCTTTATTGTTTCTGGGCGAAGTGCAGCCCTCTCCGTCATGGTCGGGCTTGTCCCGACCATCCACGTCTTTAGCTGTCGAAGTCGGTGTTCAATACGTGGATGCTCGCCACGAGGGCGAGCATGACGATGGCGCCCTCAATACAGCGTCGCCTTGACCCGGCCGGGCAGCGCCTCGTCATAGGCCATGCCGTCGAAGGTCGCGACCTCTGCATTGCGTGCCGTGATATCGCGCAGGATCGTGCCGGGCGAGGGCAGGTTGCGCCGGTCGACCTGCCGCTCCGGGCTCCAGAGCTCTGCCCGCACCACCGCGCGCGAGCACTGGAAGTAGACGGCCTCGACATGGACGATCATGACGCTCGCCGGCAGCTTCCCGGCCATCTCGAACTGCGAACACAACTCTGAATCGCAGGAAAGCTCGGCACGTCCGTTCACGCGCAGCGTCTCGCCGCAACCGGGGATCAGGAAGAGCATTCCGATTCGATCATCAGACAGGATATTCTTCAATGAATCCAGTCTGTTATTGCCTTTTCGGTCGGGAATCAGGAGCGTTTTCGCGTCCCGGACCGTGACAAAGCCCGGCAGATCCCCGCGCGGCGAACAATCCAGCCCCTCCGGACCGACCGTCGCGAGCACGAAAAACGGCGAGGCGGCAATCAGCGCCGCATAGTTCGCGTCGACATGATCGATCTCCTTGAACAGCGATGCAGGCGCCATCGGGTTGGGATAGGCGCGGGCAAGGTCGTCGAGCGAGGCGATGCGGTGGTCGGACATGCCGGTCTCCATGGGTCGGCATATGTCTAGACTATTGCGGGCGATGCGTCATCACCTCATGAGCTGCTGGGCATTCGGGACAGGCCCGTGGCGATAGCGGCCGCCAGACCTGCTGGATTGTCCCAGGGGATCGAATGCCCGGCCTGCGGCACGATGGCGATCTCGACCCCTGCCTCCGGCAGTCCCGACGCATCATCATACGGAAGAGACAGCTCCCCGATGATCAGTGTCCGTGGCACGGCAAGAGACGTGAGAATGCGCCGCCATGTTGGATCGCTGCCCTCGACGAGCGAGCGCGCGGTGCGCTGTACGGCATAGGCGGCGCTGCGGGCGAGCGAGGCTGCCCAGATATCGTTACCTTCCGCCTGTGCCGCGCGAACGATGGCATCCTGGCCGCCGGCGCAATACTCAGCTTCGGGGATTGCCGCGATGCCCCGGCTGAACTGGCCGCCGCCCGGATCGAGATTGGGTTCGCCGACGATGAGCTTGCCGAGGCGCGACCCCAGCATCGCGGCAGCGGCGATCGCGACGGCGCCGCCCATGCTGTGCCCGAAGACATCGACCCGCGGCAGCTCCAGCGCGTCGACCAGCGCGACGACGCTGCGGGCATGGTCGTCGATCGTGTAGCCGAATGCCTCCGGTCGGTCGCTGAAGCCGGAGCCCAGCAGGTCGAGCAACAGCATGCGCCGGCCGCGCAGGGCCGGATCGGCCGCAACGCTCGGGTAATCGCAGGACGAAGCGCAGCCGAGGCCGTGAATCATGACCAGAGCCGGGCCGTCGCCGGCGAGGTCGTGGTAGCGCAAGGATCCGCCAGCGGCGGGAACGGCGAAGGATTTCATCGACAGGCACTCCGGCTTTTGCGGAAGACTAGCAGAGACACTGCCCGGACATGTCGCTCGAACGAAAAACGCCCCGCATCATCCGATGCGGGGCGTCCTGTCTTGCACGAGCTGGCTTAGACGATTACTCGGCCGCGCCCTGCTTCTCGCGGTTCTTCTCGGCCTCGCGCTGGGCCTTGAGCTTCTCGGTGATGTCCTCGCCGGTGGCCTGGTCGACGACCTTCATCGAGAGGCGGATCTTGCCGCGCTCGTCCTGGCCGAGGAACTTGACCTTGACCTTGTCGCCTTCCTTGACGACGTCCGAGACCTTCTGGACGCGATTCGCGGCCAGCTCCGAAATGTGGACGAGACCGTCCTTGGCGCCGAAGAAGTTCACGAAGGCGCCGAACTCCATGATCTTGACGACGGTGCCGTCATAGATCACGCCGACT
>JAEWKP010000388.1 GCA_023393655.1 Pseudomonadota bacterium
CGCTCGGGCAGCTCTGGCGCAATTCGCGCGCGCTGCTGTTCATCGCGATCTGGTTCGTGACGAATATCCTGTTCGGCGCCGGGCTCGTGCCGATCTTCGGCGAGGAGACCAGCATCGCCTGGGAGGCCCATATCGGCGGTTTCGTCGTCGGGCTGCTGCTGTTTCCGCTGCTCGACCGGGGCCAGCAGCGGCGCTGATGGAAGCGGCCCCGGTCCGCTTCCCGCGATCTTGCCTGCGTCATGGTCTTCGCCCACACTCGCTTCATTGCGAAGCACTTCCCGAGCCGGCCGGCATGGAGAGTCTTGCCGGCGCTTGCGGAGTTCCAGCGAAACCGCGCGCCGGAAACGGCGCGCCTGCGAGGAGGGATGAGCCATGAATGTCGAGCAGTTGCTGAGCGGCAAGGGGCATGATGTCATCTCGATGCAGCCGCATCGGACGCTGTCCGAGGCGATCCGCACGCTGAGTGAGAAGCGCATCGGTGCCGTGATCGTCATGGGGGCGGATGGCGCGCTGGTGGGTATCCTGTCCGAGCGCGACATCATCCGGGCGCTCGGCGAGTTGGGCGGCGCGGCGCTGGAGAGCGCGGTCTCGCGCTCGATGACCTCGAAGGTCGTGACCTGCCGGCCGCAGACCAGCGTCGACGAGCTGATGGAGATCATGACGACGGGCCGTTTCCGCCACGTCCCGGTGGTCGAGAACGGGCGCGTCACCGGCATCGTCTCGATCGGTGACGTGGTGAAGCATCGGGTCGCCGCGATCGAGGCCGAGAGCCAGGCGATGCGCGACTATATCGCCATGGCCTGATCTCAGCCGCGTGGCCGGAGGGCTTCAGCTCTCCGGCGCGATATGGTTCGCGGCGACGAGCGTGGCGATATCGTCCAGGGCCCGGCGCGCCGCCTGCCGGCCGAGCTCGATGGTCTCGCCGGCGCGGTGGAAATCGAACAGGCCGATGCGGCCGAGCTTCGGGCCGATCATCACGTCCGGCGGATCGCCTGCCAGGCGCGAGCGCGAAATCCGGTCCTGCGTGATGTTGAAGGCGTCGATCATCACGCCAGCGAGGCCGGGACGGTTTTCCGCCGGGCGGCCGACGATGTTGCGGACGCGCTTGGCGGCGCCGCTGATCCCGTCATACCACCGCGGCTCCGGCTCGACCCGCACCTCAGGCACGAGCGGATCGGGATCGGAACCCTGGTCCTGAATGGTCGTGCCGCGGCCGGCGAGGTCGTTGTTGAGGTTGACGCAGATCACGACATCGGCGCCGAGCGCGCGCGCCGCCGTGACCGGGACCGGGTTCACCAGCGCGCCATCCATCAGCCAGCGACCGCCGAGCTTCACCGGATCGAAGATGCCGGGCAGCGCATAGGACGCCGTCAGCGCCTCGACCAGCGGGCCGTGGGTCAGCCAGATCTCATGGCCGAAGCCAAGCTCCGTCGCGATGGCGACGAAACGGCGGTCCAGTTCCTCGATCCGGATACCGTCGAGATGCTGTTCGAGCAGGCGCTTCAGGCGGCTGCCGGCGATCAGCCCGGCGCCGCCGATATGGAAATCCATCAGCCCGACGATGCGGCGCTTGGTCATGCTGGTAGCGAATTCGGCGAGCTCGGGCAGCTTGCCCGCGGCAAGGCAGCCTCCGACCACGGCGCCGATCGACGTCCCGGCGATGACGTCGGGGGAGAAGCCGGCCTCGATCAGCACTTCGAGAGCGCCGATATGGGCCCAGCCGCGCGCCGCACCACCGCCGAGCGCGAGACCGATCTTCGGCCTGACCAGAGCCGGCTGGCCCTCGACCGGGCGCATGTCATTCATTGCGGCACCACCTCCGCCGAGACCAAAGGCTCGCCGCGCGACACCATCCCACCGCATGGGCTTGTCCCTCCGTGGAATGAGAGGATCTCAGAAGCCGATGAGCGAAAGATGAACGGCCAGCCTCCGGCCATTATCGCCTCTCTTTGACGGATACGTGAAGGTGGGCGGCGGCATCGACGATGTGCGCCGGCTTCAATCCGGTCAGTCGCATACGATCAGCGGCTTCCCCGCCTCACCCCGCAGCGGCTGGGCCCGGTAGAAGCAGGAGCAGCGCCCGGTGTGGCAGCAGCCGCCGTCGCCGGCCACCTTGACCTTGATCCAGAGCGCGTCCTGGTCGCAATCGACCCGCATCTCGACGATGGTCTGGATCTGGCCCGAGGTCGCGCCCTTGTGCCAGAGTTCCTTGCGGGAGCGCGACCAGTACCAGGCCTCGCCGGTCTCGATCGAGCGTTGCAGCGCCTCGGCATTCATATGGGCAACCATCAGCACCGCGCCGGTATCGGCCTCCGTCGCGACGACCGTGACGAGGCCGTTCGCGTCGAAGCGGGGGCTCAGCACCGTTCCCTCTTCGAGGGCGTACTTGTCGGGCGCGGTGGGGAAGAGGCTCATCTCGGCTCCGGGCAAAGGCAGTCACGCGCCTTGTATGAGAACGACAACGCGCCGCCAACCGGAGCGATCAAAGCCCCGGTGATTTCACCATGGTGAAGAAGCGGACCTGTTCGGCCGTGTCGTCGCGGAAGATGCCGCGATATTGCGAGGTCATGGTCGAGGAGCCCTGCTTCTGCACGCCGCGCATCGACATGCACATATGCTCGGCCTCGACGAGGACGGCGACGCCGCGCGGCTCCAGAACCTCCTCGATCACGTCGGCGATCTGGGCGGTCATCGTCTCCTGCGTCTGCAGGCGGCGGGCATAGACATCGACGATGCGGGCGAGCTTCGACAGGCCGACCACGCCCTTCGACGGGTAATAGCCGATATGCGCCTTGCCGACGAAGGGCACCATGTGGTGCTCGCAATGCGAATAGAACGGGATGTCGCGGACGAGGATCATGTCGCGATAGCCCTCGACCTCCTCGAAGACGCGGTCGAGGATATGGCGCGGGTCCTCGGCATAGCCCTTGTAGAATTCCTTGTAGGCCTTGGCGACGCGCCGCGGCGTGTCCGCCAGGCCCTCGCGCGACGGATCGTCGCCCGCCCAGAGCAACAGCGTGCGGACAGCGGCCTCGGCCTCTTCCTGTGTCGGCTTGCGGACCAGAAACTTGTCGGCGGAGGGGCTGATGGCCCCCTCGACGGACAAGGACTTAACCACAGGGATCATGTGGTGCCTCCCGTTGGGACAATGAAGCCTCGCAAGCCGCCCCTTCAGGCTGCGGTTGCGTGGCCGATGCGACAAGTTTGATGCCTCGCGGCGGAAGAGGTTCCCATGCCCTCCCGTTTTGCGGCGATCAACCCTATATTGGGTCTGCGTGCCGGTCATTCCAGACCGGCGAGAGAACTGGTCATGCTGGACGACGTCTACAACAAGCGCATCCTCTCGCTTGCCGCCAACATCCCCCTGCTGCAGCGCCTGCCATCGCCCGATGCGACGGCGCGTGCGCATTCGAAGCTATGCGGCTCGACCGTGACAGTCGATGTCACCATGAACGGCGATGTCGTCACCGGCTTCGGCCATGAGGTGAAAGCCTGCGCGCTGGGGCAGGCCTCGTCCTCGATCATGGCGCGCCATGTCGTCGGCGCGACGGCGGCGGAATTGCGGGAGGTGCGCGAGCAGGCCCGCGCGATCCTGAAGGACAACGCCCAGCCGCCCGAGGGCAAATGGGCCGATCTCGCCGTGCTCGTGCCGGTGCGCGACTTCAAGGCACGCCACGCCTCGACGATGCTGACCTTCGACGCGGTGGTCGATGCGATCGACCAGATCGAGGCCAAGCGGCGCGAGGCTGCGGCCTAGAGGTTTTTCACTTCACCCCGAAGGCGACGCGGATTTCGGGAAGCGTCTCGTCGAAGCGGGCCTTGAAGGCTTGGTCCGCCAGCAGGGCCTTGGCGACGGCGCGGCCGACCTTGTCGCCGGCGACGAGGTCGCTCGGATAGTGGAAGCCGCAGATCAGGCGGCTCTCGTCATAGCTCTTCACCCGTTCTTCCAGCTTGTCCGAGAGCTCGGGGATGGCGGCCTTGAGCAATTCGGCATAGAGGGCCGCCGTCGCGGCGTGGCCGGACGGGAAGGATGTGCCGACCGGTCGCGCGCCAGGGCAGGGCTTGACGCGGGTCTTGGCCCAGAGCTGGAAGGGGCGCTGGCGACTGGTCAGGCGGTGGACGCTCTTCAGGAGGATGCCGAGTTCGACTTGCGCCTCGCGGAAGAGCAGCCGCACCTCGCGATGGGTGTTGTCGACATAGCCGGTGTCCATGCCCTTCAGGAAGTTCACGAGCGCCTGGCGCTGGTCAGCGATCGCCTGCTGTTCGCGCTCGGGCGTGCGGTTCGCGGTGATCTGCTGCACCTGCTCGAACTCGGCCTTGCCCTCGGGGCTGTTCTGCGCCGGCGGAAGGCCGATGATCTTGGCAATATCGAGCTTGGCGCCGTCGAGCCAGAGCAGGTAAGGCCGTTGCTGGGCCGAGGCCGGCATGGCGAGGCCGAGGCCCAGGGCCAGTCCGGCACCAAACAGCGTCTGGCGAACGAGGGCTTGGCGAAAGCGAACGGCGCGCATCATGTTTCCGGTATTGAGCAAGGGAAGCGGTTCTGGTTGTGGCTGAACGAAACGAAGCAGACGATCTATTCCAGCGTCTCTTTGTTAAGCAAAGATTTTCGCTGCTGCGAAGCGTCGCGCTTTTCCCGCGAAAGGCGGCACATTTCGCCATTCGCGGCTATCAACTGAGCCTTTCGATGCTGGTCGGGCGCCATTGCCGGCACTGGCCGAGCTGTTCCGCCTATACCGACGAGGCGATCCTGCGCTACGGGCTCTGGCGCGGCGGCTGGATCGGTTTTGCGCGGATCTGCCGCTGCAACCCATGGGGCACGAGCGGCGTCGACATCGTCTGCGAGGCATTGCCGCCCGATGCGAGGTGGTATAGGCCGTGGGCCTATGGCCGCTGGCGCGGGACGAATGTGCCGGCGGCTTTCGATTCCGACGCCGAACCGACTGCGGGCGACGGGACGTAACCCTCACATTCGCAGCCGGTCTGACTTACGGGGCCCGTATCCCCGAGTGAGCAGGAGCACGATCGATGACGATCTCCCTGACATTTCCCGATGGCGCCAAGCGCGAGTTTCCCTCCGGCATTACCGGAGTCGAGATCGCCAAGGGCATCTCTCCCTCCCTTTTGAAGCGCACCGTCGCGATGGCGCTCGACGGCACCGTCGTCGATCTCGCCGACCCGATCACCGCGGACGCGAAGATCGAGCTGCTGAACCGGGAAGACCCGCGTTCGCTCGAACTGATCCGGCATGACACCGCCCACGTTCTCGCCGAGGCCGTGCAGGAACTCTTCCCCGGCACGCAGGTGACGATCGGCCCGGTGATCGAGAACGGGTTCTTCTACGATTTCGCCCGTAACGAGCCCTTCACACCCGAAGATTTTCCGGCGATCGAGAAGAAGATGCGCGAGATCATCGCGCGCGACAAACCCTTCACCAAGGAGGTCTGGAGCCGCGACAAGGCCAAGGATTTCTTTGCCGCCAGGGGCGAGGCTTACAAGGTCGAGCTGGTCGATGCGATCCCCGCCGACCAGACGTTGAAGATGTATGCTCAAGGAGCGTGGATCGACCTCTGCCGCGGCCCGCACATGACCTCGGTCGGCAAGGTCGGCAACGCCTTCAAGTTGATGAAGACGGCCGGCGCCTATTGGCGCGGCGACTCGAACAACGCGATGCTGACCCGCATCTACGGCACGGCCTTCGCGAAGCAGGAAGAGCTCGACGCCTATCTCAAGCAGCTCGAAGAGGCGGAGAAGCGCGACCACCGCAAGCTCGGCCGGGAGATGGACCTGTTCCATTTCCAGGAGGAGGGGCCGGGCGTCGTGTTCTGGCACTCCAAGGGCTGGCGCCTGTTCCAGGAGATCATCGCCTATATGCGCCGGCGCCTCGCCGCCGATTACGAGGAGGTGAATGCGCCGCAGATCCTCGACAAGTCGCTCTGGGAGACCTCGGGTCACTGGGGCTGGTACCAGGACAACATGTTCGCGGTGAAGTCGGCCTCGGCTTTCGAGAACCCGGCCGATGCCGAGCGCGACCATCGCGTCTTCGCGCTTAAACCCATGAACTGCCCGGGCCATGTCCAGATCTTCAAGCACGGTCTGAAGAGCTATCGCGATCTGCCGATCCGGCTTGCCGAATTCGGCAATGTCCATCGCTACGAGCCGTCCGGCGCGCTGCATGGGCTGATGCGCGTGCGCGGCTTCACGCAGGACGATGCGCATATCTTCTGCACGGAAGAGCAGCTCGCGGCCGAATGCCTGAAGATCAACGACCTGATCCTGTCGGTCTACGAGGATTTCGGCTTCACCGAGGAACTCGTGATCAAGCTCTCGACACGCCCTGAAAAGCGCGTCGGCTCCGATGCGGTCTGGGACCATGCCGAGGAGGTGATGACCGGCGTGCTGGAAAGGATCGCCAAGCAGTCCGGCAACCGGATCAAGACCGAGATCAATCCGGGCGAGGGCGCCTTCTACGGCCCGAAGTTCGAATATGTCCTGCGCGATGCCATCGGCCGCGATTGGCAATGCGGCACGACGCAGGTCGACTTCAACCTGCCGGAGCGCTTCGGGGCCTTCTATATCGGCGCCGATGGCGAGAAGAAGCAGCCGGTCATGGTCCACCGCGCCATCTGCGGCTCGCTGGAGCGCTTCACCGGCATCCTGATCGAGCATCATGCCGGGCATTTCCCGCTCTGGCTGGCTCCCGAGCAGATCGTCGTCTGCCCGATCACTTCCGAGGCCGACGCCTATGCCGAGGATGTGACGATGGCCCTGATGGGCGCCGGCCTCAGGGCACGCGCCGACCTGCGCAACGAGAAGATCTCGTACAAGGTGCGCGAGCACTCGCTGGCCAAGGTCCCGGTCATCCTCGCCGTCGGCAAGCGCGAGGCCGAGGAGAAGACCGTGACAGTCCGCCGCCTCGGCAGTCAGGCGCAGACGGTGATGACGCTGTCCGAGGCGCTCGCAGCGCTGGGCGAGGAAGCGCTGGCGCCGGATCTGAAGCGGGTGAAGGCCGCACGGGCGACGCGCTGAAGCGTCGGGGCGGGCTGGGAGCGCGCCTCGCAATGATCGCGGGGCGCGGCATACCCCAAAGCAATTCCGCAATCTCAAGATCGCGAAATTGCTCCTGGGTTTTGTTCTATCAAATTCTCTTCATGCGAACTGCTGCTCGCTTCGCTTGAAAATGCTCTAGCTAGCGCTGGCGGCAACGAGCGCCTGCGCCGCGCGCCGGAGCAGGGCGGTCGCTTCGCCGGGCTCGAAGATCGGCGAACTCACGAAGGCGCCGTTGATCAGGACCGCGAGCTGGCCCGCCAACTCGTCCGCGCGGGCGACGCCGAGCCGCGCGGCGATCCCGGCGAGACGGCGGCGCAGCTCGCGCTTATGGGTGGTCGCCACCTTGCGCGCGGGATGATCGGACTCCGGGAACTCCGCCGCGACGTTAATCTGGGGGCAGCCGCGATAGTTCGGGCGCCCGACGCGCTCGCCGATCCAACCGAGATGCGCATCCAGCTCCGCAGCGGCATCGGCGTTATCCTGCGCGATACGGTCCCATGTGCCCCAGAAATCCTCGTCCTCGCGCGCCAGGAACGCCGCGATGAGGTCGTCCTTCGTTCCGAAATGGCGATAGAGGCTCGTCTTCGCGACGCCGGCCTCCGCGACGACGAGATCGACCCCCACGGCGCGGACGCCGCGCTCGTAGAAGAGCTTGCAGGCGGTCGACAGGATTTTCTCCCTGACCTCGGCCGGGCTCTCGGATCGCGCAGGTGAATCCGTTCCTGTCATGTCGTCCTCCTGCCGGGGTTGCCGGGCCCGGTCAGCTTCGACCCAGGCTCGGTGTGATGCGAGAACGATGTAGCAGATTCCGGCTTGACACGCTACAGACCTGTTTGTACGAAACATACAGGTCTGTATCGAAATGGAGGGGATCATGCAGAACGACGCAACGACAGGGACGGAGATCGCCGTATTCGGCGCGGCAGGGCATACGGGCCGCTTCGTCGTGACGGAACTGCTTCGGCGCGGGCTCACGCCGATCGCGATCGGCCGCGATGTCGCGACGCTCGAAGCGAAGCTTCCCGGGGAGGGGATCCGGCGCCGCCAGGCGACGCTCGACGATACCTTCTCGCTCGACCGCGCGCTCCAGGGGGCGAAAGCCGTGATCAATTGTGCCGGTCCGTTTCTCGATACGGCCGAGCCAGTGGTGACGGCCGCCCTGCGCGCGGGTATCCATTATCTAGACGTGACCGCCGAGCAGCCCAGCGCGAGCGACACGCTCGAACGCTTCGATGCGCCGGCTCGCGCGGCCGGCGTCGCCGTGATCCCCGCCATGGGCTTCTATGGCGGTCTGGCCGATCTCCTGGCCACGGCCGTGACCGGCGATGGGAAGGCGGACGCAATCGAGATCATGATCGGCCTCGACAGCTGGCACCCGACCCGTGGCACGCGGATCACCGGCGATCGCAACACGGCCCAGCGACTGATCGTCTCGGATGGGCAACTCGCGCCGCTACCGAAACCGGCACGCGAGACGAGTTGGGACTTCGGCGGTGCGCTTGGGCGCCAGTCGCTGGTCGAGTTGCCGTTCTCTGAGATCGTTCTGATCGCAGGCCACATCCAGACCAGTGAACTCCGGACTTGGCTGAGCAGCGTGGCGCTGACCGATCTGCGCGACCCGGAGACGCCGGCGCCGCAGGCCGCCGACGAGGCAGGGCGCTCGGAACAGCGCTTCCAGGTCGACATCATCGTGACGCGTGGCGGTGAAAGACGGCGTGCCTCGATGCGCGGACGCGACATCTACGCCGTGTCGGCGCCCCTCATCTGCGAGACCGTGCAGCGGCTGCTCGATGGCCGCTTCGCTATGGCCGGCGCCCATCCGCCTGGAGCGGTCTTCGATGCGGCGAGCGTCCTGGCCGCTCTCGCTCCTGAGCATCTGGAGTACGAGCTCGGCTGAGCCGCCCGACGAGCCGGCCTGCGCAGAGGCTCTCGCCAATCGCCCCGTCCTCATGCCAGATTGCCGGCCATGCTGACGGGGTCCTATCGCAAGCGGCTCGAGGCCGATCTTCCCCGCTGGGTCGCCCAGGGCTGGCTCAGTGCCGAGAACGCTTCGGCGATCCGGCGCTCGGTCGCGAGCGAGCAGGGCGGCATCCGCCTGCCGGCCGTGCTCGGCCTGCTCGGCGGTTTGCTGATCGCGGCCAGCGTCGCGGCTTTCGTTGCGGCCGGCTGGGAGGACATTCCGCGCCTCGTCAAGCTCGGCATGATCCTCGCGGCGATCGCCATCTGCATCGCCTATGCCTTCCGGCTGGAGCGCCAGGGCTCGCCGCGCGGCGCCGATGCGGCCGTTACCTGCGGCGTGCTGATCTTCGGCGCGGGCTTGGCACTGGTCGGCCAGATGTACCATCTGCCTGCGGACTGGCCGGGCGGAGCCTTGCTGGTTGCGCTCGGCGGCCTGATCGCCGCCGTCCTGATGCGCTCGAACGGTGCGCTGGCGATCGCGCTGATCGCGATCTGCGCCTGGAGCGGCGGACGCTGGGAGGAGGCACGCAGCGGCGCCCATCTCGGCTTCTTCATCCTCTACCTGCCGGCCCTGTGGATCTCGCTGTCGCGCGACAACCGGCTGGTGCATCACCTCGTCGTGTTGGCGGCAGCGGCCTGGCTCGCGATGGCGCCGGGTTACGGGCTGTTCGATCGCTTCGATTACGGGCTCCTGGCCTATGGGCTCGCACTCGCCGTGTTCTATGTGGCGCTGGGTGCATTGGCGCTCGACCGGGGCCTGCCTTCGGTGCTGACCGCCTGCCTGCCCTGGGGATTGCTGGGGCTGGTGCTGGTGCTGAACACGGAGCTGATCCGCATCCTCGACCGCGACGAGGCGCGGGCGGGACACGCCTTCCGTTTCGTCTTCCTGGCCTATGCCGTCGCGATTCCCGTGGTCGCCTGTCTGGCAGGATTTGCCCGCGAGCGGCGTTTCGCCTGGCCCCTGGCGGCGGGACTCGCCTTCGCACTGCTGGTGCCGGCCGTGTTCTGGACCGGTATCGTCACCGCCATGGCCGGCAAGATCATCGTCGCGAGTCTCGTGCTGCTGACGGCGACGGCGCTGGTGGTGGCCGGGTCTGTCGGCGGCATCAGGAGGCTGGTGCTGGCAGGCTCGGTCCTGTTCGGCGTCGCGATCCTCATCCTGCTTTGGCAGACGATCGGCACGCTGCTCGACCAGTCGCTGTTCTTCCTCGTCGCGGGTGCAGCGCTTCTGGCGATCGCCTCCGGCGCGCGGCGCCTCTTCGCCCGCCTCAACCCGCCTGAGAAGGAAGCCGCCTGATGCGCGCGCTTTCGGCCGATAACCTCGTCGCCAAGGTGCCGCTGGTCTGGCGTGCGCTGGCAACCGCGCTGCTGCTGGGGCTCGTCCTGCTGGCGCTCGTCGAGCAGCGGGCGCGCATCCTGCGGGGCGGCACCGAGATCCGGCTGCGGAGCGTGCCGGTCGATCCGCGCGATCTCTTCCGCGGCGATTACGTCATCCTCGCCTATCCGATCAGCACGGTCGAGGCCGATGCTGCGGGCCAGCCGGGCTTCGAGCGTGGCGAGCGGGTCTATGTCAGCCTCGGCCGGGACGAGCAGGGCTTCGCCAAGGCGACCGGTGTCACGCGCGACTGGCCGAAGGCCGGCGACGGCACGGTGGTGATCGCCGGACGCGTCACCTCGACTTCGGCCTGCGCCACCAATGAGAACGGCGACTTCGATTGCAGCGGGCGGCGCAACCGACTGCGCATCGCCTATGGGCTCGAGAGCTATTTCGTGCCGCAGGGTGAGGGCAAGGCGATCGAGACGACCGACAAGGCCCGGATCGAGGTCGTCGCCGCCGTCTCTTCATCGGGAGAGGCCGCGATCAAGCGCCTGCTGATTGACGGCAAGCCGGTCTACGCCGAGCCGCCGTACTGAATTCAGCCCGCTGAACAGCTCGTTTCGATCGGCGCGGCATCACATTGCCGTGTCGGTGCCGCTTCGTCTCACCCCCGCCGCAAAGCCGCTCATGATCGGCCACACGCGCTTGTGACAACACGCCGCGTGACGCGAATCCTGCGGAGTTATATGAACGGCAGATGAACGAACTCGACAGTGAGCGTTCATCTTGAAACCGAAGAACCGGAACCCTCACCGGCTGCTTGCGTTTCGATCCCGATGTTCTGGCCTGCTGAAGGACTGTCGTTCCGTGTCCTCCCATTCTTCCTTCAGGCGCTTCCTGCTTCTCGGCCGACCGGCCGTTGATGCGGTGCTGGCTGTGCCGGGGCGGGATGCGCGGATCGACGTGATCCGCGGGCTTTCCTTGCTGATCATCTTCGTCAACCACATGCCGGGGAACGTGGTCTCGGCCTACATGCCGCATAATTTCGGCTTTTCGGACGCGGCCGACATCTTCGTGCTGCTGGCCGGCGTTTCGGCGACGCTCGCCTATGGCGGGCTGATCGAACAGCGTGGCTTCGCGGTCGCAGGGCTGAAGCTCGGTGCGCGGGTCTGGACGCTCTACATCGCCCATATCGCGGTGTTCATCATCGTCTGCGGCGTCGTTGCCACGGCGGTGACGCGGACGCAGAACCCGCTCTATATCGAAACGATCAACATCCAGCCGTTCTTCCGCGACACGGTCGAGGCGCTGATCGGCGCGCTGACGCTGACCTACCAGCCCTCCTATCTCGATATCTTGCCGCTCTATATCGTGCTGCTCGCGCTGTTCCCGGTGATCTACTATGCGGTGCGTCTGAGCCCTCTGCTCACGCTGGCCTGCTCGCTGACGATCTGGCAAGCGGCGCTCGCCTTCGAGCTCAGCCTGCCCAATGGCAATGCCGGTGTCTGGTTCTTCAATCCGTTTGCGTGGCAGGTCGTGTTCACGCTTGGCGTCGTCATCGGGCGCGGGGCGCAACTCGGGATCCGCGCGCCGCGTCTCGTCTGGCTTGATCTCGCAGCGGTCGTCTTCATCGCCTTCGCCTGGGCGGTGAAGATATCGAGCGGCAATCCGACCGGTATCGTCGCACTGAACGACTGGTTCGATTCCGTGCAGCTCGGTTCGGACAAGACCAATCTCGCCTGGACGCGGCTCCTGCATATCGGCGCGCTGGCCTGGCTGGCGATCCGCTGGCTGCCGGCGGGGCCCGCTCTGGGGAAGGCTCTGCCGGGCCGCATGCTGGCCAGTGCGGGGCAGAACTCGCTCCATGTCTTCTGCGCGGGGATCGTCCTCTCGATCATCGGGCAGATCCTGCTCGCGGAAACATCCTTCGATCTGGGCGTTCAGTTGCTGATATGCACGGCTGGCGTTACAATTCTGACAGGGTTAGGGATTTTCCTGTCGTGGTACCGTTCGATCACGAAACGCGGCGCAAGCGCCGAGACGGCCCCGGTCCGTGGCGCACCGCCAGCGCGGCCTTCCTTCTCCTCGCACTGAATTCCGCGGCGGGCGCGGCGCCGATGCCGCCGCCGCCCGATATCCGCTGCCGCGCGGAGGCGTCCAAGACACTGTTCCAGCCGCGCCTGCCGGCGGCGCGCAAGGCCCTCCAGGAAACCGGCCGCCTGACCGTGGTGGCGCTAGGCTCCTCGGCAACCGCGGGCTCCGGCGCCAGCGCCGACGACAAGAGCTATCCGGCCGTGCTCCAGGCGGAGCTGCGCCGGCGCCTGCCCGGGGCGGAGGTCAGGGTCGTCAACAAGGGGGTCGGCGGCCAGTCGGCCTATGACATGCTGCTGCGCATGCAGGCCGATGTCGTCGATGAGAAGCCGGCGATCGTGATCTGGCAGACCGTCATCAACGATGCGATCCGCGATATCGGCGAGGACAAGCTCGCCAAGATCCTGCGCAAGGGCGTGGCCAAGGCTCGCGCCGCTGGGATCGAGATGATCCTGATGGACCTGCCCTGGCTGCCGCGCGAGGGTCGCTACCCGCATTACGACGACTATCGCGCCGTGCTGGTGAAGACGGCGCAGGATCAGGGGGTCTCGCTGTTTCCGCGTTACGCGATGATGAAGGGCTGGTCGAATTCGCGCCAGTTCACGCCGGAGGAACTCGTCGGCATGGACGGGCTGCATCTGGTCGATGCCGGCTACCGTTGCCTGGCGCTGCGGCTGGCCGACGGGATCGTCGCCGGGATCGGGCCGGTGAGGATCGAGACGGCCGGCAAGGGCGCAAGGCCGACGAACTGAGGCCTTTGTCATTCCCGGTTCGCGCCTGTGGAGCCTCCCGAAGGACAACGGGCGTACGAAGAGGGCCCCGGCCTACTTCGCCAAAACCTCGATATCGCGGTCGCTGCCTGACTCGACCTTGAAGTCGCGGGAATAGACCTGGCCCTCCTGTCGGGCGATCAGCACATAGTCGCCCTCCGCCAGAATGACCTGCGGGAAGGCGCCGATCGCCTCGCGGATGACGTCGCCGCCCGGGGTCAGCACGCTGAAGGCGGTGCCGGCGAAGGCTTCGCCGCCGGTATTGGCGACGAGCTTGAGCGTGACCTTGGCGGCGCGGTGATGCAGCGTCGCATCCGTTACCTTGCCGTTCTCGACCTTCACATCGGCGCGCTGGATCGCGTTGGAATCACCGTAGGTCGAGACGACGTGATAGGTCCCCTCCGGCAGGCGGATGATCTCGCCGGCCTTGGCGCCGTTCGTGATCAGCCGGCCTTCCGAGTTACCCTGCAAGGGCACGAAGACCGAGAAGGACAGCAGCGTCCCCGGGATCGGCGCATCGCCGATCGAACCGGCCAGCGAGAGGGCGCCGGCGCTGATCTGGACCTGATCGCGCAGTCCCTGCTGGCCGAGGCTGACGCGCTTGGTGCCGCTGGCGAAGCCATAGCCGGCATGGATGACGTAGTTGCCGGGCGGCAGCGAAAAGGCCGGCTCCGGCTCGGAGGAGCGCGCGACGATCCGGGGCGACGCACCATCGGCGCTTTCGCTCACGACGCGCCAGTTCAACCCGGAGCGGATCGGCTTGCGGTCGGCGGCGAACTGGGCGGAGACGGAGAGGCGCGCCAGCCCGTTCGGCGCGACCGGCTGGCCTTGCATGGGGGCGGGGGCCGGCGTGTCGGCACCGGGGCCGGGATCGGGTGCCTGGGCGCCGGCGAGGTTCGGCGCAAGCAGGATGGCCATGGCGAAGACGACCCCGGCAAGGCGGCGCCCAGCTTCAAAACCCTCTGAAGCATTTCCGCGTTTCCCGGAAAGGGGGAAATGCTCCATTTTTTCATTGTGTCGCATTTTCTTCACGCGAACCGGCATCCACTTCGCTTGAAAATGCTCCAATTGAAACATGCTTTTCGTCCTCGGCGGCTCTGCGGCGATGTATGAGCAGCTCCGCTTGTCCTCATCATGGCGAAGGAATAGGTCAATTCCCAAGCCATAGTCAGGATGTTTCATGACCGATACGCTCTCTCTGCTCAAGCTGCGTCGCTCCGTGCCGCCGCAGTTCCTCACGGCTCCCGGTCCCGACGGCGCCCAGCTCGATGAATTGCTCGCCATCTCCGCGCGCGTGCCCGACCATGGCAAGCTCGCGCCCTGGCGCTTCATCGTCTTCAAGGGCGCGGCCCGCGAGGAAGCGGCGGGAATCGTCGCGCGCATCTTCCGCGAGAAGAACCCGCAGGCGAGCGAGGATCAGGTCGAATTCGAGCGCAAGCGCCTGCTGCATGCTCCGGTCATCGTCGCGGTGGTCTCGCGGGCCCGCGAGCACACCAAGATCCCGCTCTGGGAGCAGGAGCTCTCGGCTGGCGCGGTCTGCATGAACATGCTCGTCGCCGCCTACGCCATGGGCTATGCCGGCTCCTGGCTGACCAACTGGTTCTCGTTCGACCGGCAGGTGCTGAGTGAATTCGGGCTGGCCGAGGACGAGCGGATGGCCGGCTTCGTCCATCTGGGCACACCGACGGCACCGATCACCGATCGCGACCGGCCGGTGATGGCCGACATCGTCAGCTATTACGGGACCTGACGCGATGATCTATTCAGCTACGAAGGAGGATCTCGGCTTCGCGCATGATCCGTTCAAGGCGATCGTGGCGCCGCGGCCGATCGGCTGGATCACGGCGCTGAGCGCCAAGGGCGAGGTCAATCTCTCGCCCTACAGCTTCTTCAATGCGATCTCGTCGCGGCCGAACATCGTGATGTTCTCCTCGGAGAACAAGAAGGATGCCGTCGCCTTCGCCGAGGAGACCCGTGAGTTCACCTGCTCGCTGGTGACGAAGGCCTTGGCGCAGCCGATGAACCTGACTTCGGCGCCCTTGCCCCGGGGCGAGAGCGAATATGCCCATGCCGAGCTGGAAATGGCACCGTCGCGCTTCGTCAAGCCGCCTCGCGTCGCCGGCACGCCGGCTGCGCTCGAATGCAAGCTGCTTTCGGTCCAGCAACTGCACGACCTCGACGGTCAGGCGGTACCGCGCTGGATGGTGCTGGGGCAGGTCGTCGGCATCTTCATCGACGATGCCTTCATCAAGGACGGGCGCTTCGACACTGCGGGCGCCAACCCGATCGCGCGCTGCGGCTATGCCGATTATGCCGAGGTGACGAGCCTGTTCTCGATCACGCGCCCGGCCGGTGGATAGG
>JAEWKP010000456.1 GCA_023393655.1 Pseudomonadota bacterium
CACGCTCCGAGATCAACGAAAACGTGGATGGTCGAGGCAGGCCCGACCATGACGGGGAGGTATTCGAGCCGGGCCGTCCAGCCTCAATCCGCCAGCGGCCTGGCGCGATAATCCCCGAACTCCGCCAGCGCCTTGTTGATCGCCTCGGCATCGAGCTTGGCACCTTCCGGCAGGGTGAGGCGGGGAGGATCGAGCGTGACGGTGGCGCCGGGAACCAACGCCGTCGCGGCGCGCTGGACGCGCGAGGCGCAGCCGCCGCAATGCATGCCTGAAATCTCGAAAACCTGAGTCATCCGAATCGTCTCCGGTGGTTCATTCAGCCAGTTTGCGAGCCCGTGCGACGAGCCGCTCTGCCCTGATCAGATGGGGACGATCCAGCATTTCGCCATCAAGGCCGATGACGCCGGCGCCGGGATTGGCCTCGAACAGGGCGATGATCTGCCGGGCCTTGGCGAGCGCGGCCGGCGAGGGTGCGAAGATCTCGTTGATCGGTGCGACCTGCGCCGGGTGGATCGCCATCTTGCCGGTGAAGCCGTCGCGGCGCGCAGCCAGGCATTCGGCCTGGAAGGCAGCGTCGTCGCGGAAATTGGTGAAGACGGTGTCGATCGCCTCGACCTGGGCTGCCGTCGCCGCGAACAGGGTCAGCGCGCGGGCGAGGCGGTAGGGATCGGCATAGGAGCCGTCCTCCAGTCGGTTGGTCTCGGCACCGAGATCGGCGGAGAGGTCTTCCGCGCCCCAGGTCAGGGCCATCAGGCGGTGCGAGGAGCGGGCATAGCTGCCGAGCCCGAAGATGCCCTTGCCGGTCTCCGTGCCGATCGGGAGGATGCGCGTCATGCCGTCCGGCAGATCGGCCTCGGCCTCGCGCACGGCGATCTTGGCGGCGAGATGGCCGACATCGGTGCCGCCCTCCGATTTGGGGAGCATGATCGCGTCCGGCGCGCCGGGCATCACTGCGTCGAGATCGGCGTCGCTCATGCCGGTCGTCAGGCCGTTGATGCGGACGATCAGCAGCGGGCGCTTCGGCAGGGCGCGGGTGGCTTCAAGGAAGGCGCGGGTGATCTCGCGCGCCTGCGGCTTGGCGTCGAGCGCGACGGAATCCTCAAGGTCGAGAATCAGCGCAGCGGTGCCGCATTCCAGGCCCTTCTGCTGCTTCTTCGGGCTGTCGCCCGGCACGAACAGGAGCGAGCGCATGCGGGTCAGACCGCGACCGTGGCGGGGGCCGGGCGCTTGCGCATGAAGGCCTGGCGGCGGCACTGGGCGACCAGCGTGCCGTCCTGCTTGTAGGCCTTGTGCACGAACTCGACGATGCCGGCATCGGGACGCGAGCGCGACTCGCGCTTGGCCGCGATCTCGGTGGTGCAGTTGATCGTGTCTCCCTCGAACAGCGGTGCGGGGAAGACGACGTCGGTCATGCCGAGATTGCCGATGGTGGTGCCGACCGTGGTGTCGTTGACGGAGATGCCGATCATCAGCCCCAGCGTGAACAGCGAGTTCATCAGCGGCTTGCCCCATTCGGTCTCGGTGGCGCAGAAATGCGCGTCGATATGAAGGGGTTGCGGATTGAGCGTCATGTTGGAGAACAGCATGTTGTCCATCTGCGTGACGGTGCGGGTCAGGCCGTGCTCGATGACGGCACCGACCTGGAAATCCTCGAAATAGATCCCGCCACGCTTGTGACGCACCACATCCGTCATCGACGCCTCCGCCTTCATAAGATCGCCGCGCGCCCTGTCGGGCGCGACAATGGCGATCGGTATCTTTGTCACCGCATCGAAGCTTTCCGAAAAGTGGAATCCACTTTTCGGTTCGATGCTGGGCCGGCTGCCGAGCCGGAACGAGAAGTCGTAGAGTGACCTCCGCCGGGAGGGAAGCGGAAAGCGCCGGGCCGCAGGGTGAAGCGGCGGCCTTAACGGTTCGCTTACCATAATGGAGGCAATTTCGAGGCGTGCCTTCGCGATGCGCGCAAGGCCGCCCGCCGAAGGTCTCGATGTTCCTCTTCACCACCCCGCCAAGCCAGAGCCGCGAAACGCAGCCAGCGAGCCCGGTCGTCAGCGCGATCCGCCAGGGCGCCGAGCGGACGGGGGCGGGCTTCGACTATCTGCTCAAGACGGCGCAGCGCGAATCCTCGCTGGAGCCCAACGCCAAGGCCAGTACATCGAGCGCGACGGGGCTGTTCCAGTTCATCGAGCAGACCTGGCTCGCCATGGTCAAGCAGGAGGGGCCGAAGCAGGGGCTCTCGCAATATGCCGACGCCATCACCGAGAGCGGCGGGCGCCTCAGCGTCTCCGATCCGGCGGCGCGCGAGAAGATCCTGCAATTGCGCAACGATCCGCAGGTCGCGGCCGTGATGGCCGGCGCGCTGACCCAGAAGAATCGCGACCAGCTTGCCTCGAGTCTCGGCCGGCAGCCGCAGGCCGGCGAGCTCTACATGGCGCATGTGCTCGGTGCACGCGGCGCTTCCGACCTGATCCGTGCTGCGGCAAGCGATCCCGGCCGCGTAGCAGCGCGCGATTTCCCGGATGCCGCCGCCGCCAATCGCGGCATCTTCTACGACAAGGCCGGCCGCGCGCGCAGCGTGCAGGAAGTCTATGGTGTGCTGGCCGCCAGCCATGCCAGCACGCAGGTCGCGGCCAATGTGGTTCAGAGCGCGCAGGCGGGGCAGGGCGATATCCCGGTTGCCGAAGTGGCTGCCGGGCTGCGCGAGGGGCGCGCCAGGGGCCTCGTCGGGTTATTCTCCACCAATGGCTCGCGCGATCCGGTCTCGAAAGCCGTCGCCAATCTCTGGACGACGCCGCCCCGAGCCGGCACGCGCATGGCCTCGCTCGAAGGCGGCGAGCGCTATTTCCCGCGATCCGGCCAGAGTGAGACCACGATGTCCGATGCGAATCCGGTTGCGAGTGGTTTGGCGACCGGGACCGTCAGCGCGCCGCTGCCGCCATCGCGGCCGAGCGATCTGTCCCGGCCTGAAGTCGCGGCCTCGCAGCCAGCGGCCAGGCGCCGTACCGGGCCGCTAGACCTGTCTTCCTTCATGATCCAGCGGAGCGGGGCATGATCGTTCGGCGCTTCCTGCTTTGGGCCCGGACCGCACCGGCGGAGGCACGCGCGAGCGGCGCCGCCAGTCTCGCGGCGGCCTATCTGCGCTCCGGCATGTCCGACGAGGACCGGCACGAGGCCGAAACGGCTCTGATGGCCTTGATCGACGACCCCTCGCCATTGGTGCGCCGGGCGATCGCCGAGGAGATGGCGCCCTCGATGCGCACGCCGCGCAATCTCGCGCTCAGCCTGATCGCCGAGCAGAGCGATGTCGCGGCGCTCGTCCTGGCGCATTCGCCGGTGCTGACCGAGGCCGATCTCGTCGATGCCGCGGCGATCGGCGATATGCTTGCCCAGAAGGCCATTGCCATGCGCCGCTGCCTGCCGGCCAGCGTCTGCGCCGCGCTTGCCGAAGTCGGCTGCGACGAGGCGCTCGTGACGCTCGCGGGCAATCGCACCGCCGAGATCCCCGATTTCTCGCTCGAACGCATGATCGAGCGGCATGGTGACAATGGCGCCCTGCGCGAGGCGCTGCTCGAACGCGCCGACCTGCCGGGTGGCCTGCGCCAGGCCATCGCCGCCAAGGTCTCCGACACATTGGCGAATTTCGTCGCGGGTTGCGGCTGGCTGACGCCGGAGCGCAGCGCCCGGCTGGCGCGCGAATCGACCGAGCGGGTCGCAGTCGCGCTCGCCGCCGGTGGCGAAGCCAGCGATGCGCCGGCGATCGTCGAGGTGCTCAGGGTCACCGGCCGGCTGACCTCCGGGCTGATGCTGCGTTCCCTGCTCAGCGGCGAGCCGGCCTTGGCCGAGGCCGCTTTCGTTTCGCTGTCCGGCTTGCCCGAGGAGCGTGTGGCGGCGCTGCTGCGTGACAAGCGCGGCGCGGGGCTCAAGGCACTCTGCCGCAAGGCCGGGCTGCCGGCTTCGCTGGAGCCGGCGTTTGCTGCCGCCATCCTCGCCCTCAACGCGCGCGGGTTCGATCGCGGTGCGGCTGGCAACGGCATCGACCGCGGCCTTCTGCGCGCGGTCCTGATCGCCTGCGAAAGACTGGAAGGGCAGGAGGCCGACGGATTGATGGGCCTGCTGCGCCGCATGGATGCGGAGGCCGCCCGCGAGGAGGCTCGCAGTCTGTCGGATTCGCTCGCGGACGACGCAGCGCTCGCGCTGCTGGTGGAGGCCGATCCGTCCTTCCTGATCGAGCTCGCCGAAGGCGACCTGCGCGACGCGGCCTAGACAGGCTCTAGTAGCCGAACTGCTCGCGCAGGATGCGCTCGTCCAGGCTGTGGCCGGGGTCGTGCAGCATGACGAGATCGACATCGCGGTCGATCTCGATCGAGACGGAGCTGACCTCGTCGATCTGCGTGTGATCGGCGACGGCACTGACAGGGCGCTTCTCGGCTTCCAGCACCTCGATGAAGACCTTGGCATGGTCCGGCAGCAAGGCCCCGCGCCAGCGCCGCGGCCGGAAGGCCGAGATCGGTGTCAGCGCCAGCAGCGGCGCATCGAGCGGCAGGATCGGTCCATTGGCCGAGAGATTATAGGCGGTCGAGCCGGCCGGCGTCGCCAGCAGCAGGCCGTCGGCGGTCAGCTCGGACAGGCGCAGCTGGCCATCGACCGAGATGCGCAGCTTTGCGGCCTGATAGGAACGGCGCAGCAGGGAGACCTCGTTGATCGCCTTGGCCTGCACGGTCGCGCCGCTGCGGTCGATAGCCTGCATCGAGAGGGGATGCACGATGCTGCGCTGGGCGGCGTCCAGCCGCTTGGTCAGGCCGCGCTCCTTGAACTCGTTCATCAGGAAGCCGACCGAACCGCGATTCATGCCGTAGATCGGCTTGCCGGTTCCGAGGAAGCGGTGGAGCGTCTGCAGCATCAGGCCGTCGCCGCCGAGCGCGACCACGACATCGGCCTCAGCCGGATCGGCGTTGCCATAGCGCTCGACCAGCTTGTCGAGCGCCGCCTGCGCTTCGGAGGTTTCGCTGGCGACGAAGGAGATCGCGCCGAATCGTTCGGTCATAGCGTGTCCTGAAACGGCAGGCCCTGCGGTATCGGGGGAGGCTTAGCACGTCCGGTCGCAAGGCCGCGAGGCCATGGCGACAACAAAGTCCGGGCGATGAAAAAGGCCGGGCTTTCGCCCGGCCTCGATGCGAAGCGACTGGAAGCCGGCGATCAGATGGCCGTGCTCCACTGCACCGGCACCATCTCGAAGCCGTTGCCGGCCTTGGCGATATGCCCCGTCGCGGGGAAGGGCGCATGGTAGAACGCGACCTGCATCCGCTCGGCCGAGACCATGTCGAGCAGCTTGCGCCGCGTCGCCGCCGCCTGCGGGCCGTCCATGTCGAACACGGCCGACCAGTCGGGGTTGCGCACGAACAGGGCGGGATGATTGGTCGTGTCCGACATGATCATCAGCTTGCCGTTGCCGGAGGTCAGCGCAAAGACGGTGTGGCCGGGCGGGTGGCCGGGCGCTGCGATCGGCGTCAGGCCGGGCAGGAGCTCCTTGCCCGGCTCGAACTGCTTCACGTCCTTGGCTACGGGTGCGAAGACGCGGCGCACACCGGCGAAGGCGCCCTTCATGCTCTCGGGCGCGGCATTCATCTTCGCGTCGTCCATCCAGAAGGCCCATTCGGCCGCCGGCACCATCACCTCCGCGTTGGGGAACACGGCCGTGCCGTCCTTAAGCCGGAAGCCGTTGATGTGGTCGCCGTGGAAATGGCTGAACACGACGCTGGAGACGTCCTTCGGGTCGAGGCCGGCCGCCTTGAAATTCGCCATCCAGGTGCCGGAGGTCGGGGCGCCCGAATCGCCGTTGCCGGTGTCGATCAGGGTGAGCTTGCCGCCCTGCTGGATCGCCAGCGTGGTGAAGGTGATGTTGAGCGCATCCTGCGGGAGGAAGGCCTGCTCCATCGCCTTCTTGACGTCGGCGAGCTCGGCATTGCGGACGAAGCCTTCGAGCGGGCGCTTGCCGAAGCCGTCATTGATCGCGGTGAGGGTGATGTCGCCGATCTTGTAACGGTAGAATCCGGGAGCCTGATTCACGGGAACTCCTTGTGCCTGGGCCGGGCTGATGCCGGGCAGATCGAGTGTCGCAGCAGCAATCAAAGCACCGGTTCCGACCAGAGCGGCACGGCGCGTGAAATCTGTGTCCTGCATGGTCTGTTCTCCCCTCGGGTGAGGGGCAGACTAGCGGCGGCCGCCTTGCGTTCAACCGCAAGGGCTTGCCGATAGGTCAAGTTTCCGTGAGGCGCGGGTCCGGGGAGGCGGCAGGCAGGGCCGGCTCGCGCCGCGCGAGCGCGCGCAGCATCGCGGCGCAGAGTGCGAGCGAGCCCATGACGCCCTGGCCCGAGCAATCGGCGACGAGGGCCTGGAAGGCCAGGCTATCGTCGCTCGCAAGGCATTGCAGACTCCAGTTCCAGCCGGGCGCCTTCTGCCGCAGCAGCGATACGGCGATGTCGATATCGGCGCTGACCGTGCCAAGCGTCTTCCAGAAGGAACCTTGCTGGTAGATGCCGCCGGCCGGCGTCCGGCGATTGACCAGCCGTGACGGCTTGCGCCGCACGACGAAGCCCAGCGCCTCGTAGATATCGGCATCGAGCTCGCGATCGGGCTTGCTGGAAGCCTCGCACCGAGCCGCGAGCGAGAGAAGTTGAGTCCGGTCGTCCATTCCGGTCCGTACAAAGATCGATGAGATCGGCGCGTTGCAGGGCGGCGCCGCAAGCTGTGACTTCTAACCCATCATCGCGCCTGTCGGCCAGCCATGGAATGACGATGCCGGCCGGCGGACCTCAAGGGCCGACGACCGTTCCGCGGGCCCGGCCGCCCGGCACGCGGCAGGAGCACCCGATACCCAGCTGGGCTGGCTCATAGAGCGTGCAGACCTTGACCGGCGTGCTGCATTGGCCGCCCTCCGCCGCCGGCACCGCCTCGTAGGCCGGGTAAACCGGATAGCTGGGATAGGCCGGGTAGGTCGCGATTGCGCCGAGCGTCGCCGCAGCAGCCAGGCCCGTGCCCCAATAGGGGTAGCCGCGGCGATATCCGCGATAGGGGTAATGGCCTGCGCGGCGCCAGCCCCATCCACCGCCATGCCAGCCGGAGCGGGCATGCTGTCGATAGGCGGGGAAGGCCGGCCGCATGCCATGATGCCTCATGCCGATGCCACGTGAATGGAAGCCTCCGCCGCCATGCCGGAAGCCGGCGCCGCCGAAATGCGGCTGGGCCGATGCTGCCAGGCCGGTGGCCAGGAGCAATGATGCGATGGACGCGGTGACGAGAAGCAGACGACGCATGCGAACCTCCCTGAAGGAACGGGGTTTCGCCCCACCCAAGGGAACGTCGCGGGAGGAGCGTGGTTCCGGGTCGGCAACGCGCGTCAGTCGTTGAACCAGCGCGACTGACTCTTGCAGCGATAGCCGACGAAACAGGTCTGGCTGTCCCGGCTCGGCACGAAGGCCGGGTCCAGGCCCTCGTCGAACTGGCAGAAGCTGCGATCGCGCACGAAGCGATCATAGGTGTAGCCGCCGGTTCCCAGCACGATGGCGCCGTTGACCTGGACATCGCGCTGGCTTGCTGCACAGGGGCGCGAGACCGTCGAGGGGCGCGATTGAGCGGTCGCTATACCCGCAGGAAGCAGAAGGGCGAGCGCGAGGACAATGGCTTTCATGGAAGCCTCCAAAGCTTGGCCGAACGGGTAACCGCCCGGCCCTCCAAACGTTCCCGGAGCGGCCGATCTGTCAAGGCCGCTTTCCCGGTCGTCGCGCCGGTCCTGCGAGGCACTGCCTCATTCTGGCCTTGGCGCCCGTCTTGTCTGGACATCGCCCATTTCACATCGGAAAGCGTCTCATGAAACCTGTGTTGATTGCCGCACTCGGTCTTCTCGTTGCGTTGCCTGCTGCCGCACAGCAGCAGATTCCGCAACGCAAGCCCGGGCTGTGGGAGACGAAATCGACCGGCAACGAGGGCGAAACGATCGCGAAGCAGTGCGTCGGGCCTGGAACCGATCAGTCGATCGTCGGCGGGCTTGCCGCCGGAGCTTGCTCGAAGATGCTGGTGACGAAGACGGCAACGGGCTACGCCGTCGAGACGGAATGCACGATCGGCCAGATCAAGGCCTCTGGCAGTAGCGTCATCACCGGCGATTTCCAGACATCGGTCCGGACCGAAGGGACGACGAAACTGAGCGGAATGCCCGGTCAATCCGCTCCCGTGGAGCGCAAGCTGGTCGTCGAGGCCAAACGCCTCGGCGAATGTGCAGCCGGCCAGAAGCCCGGGGACATCATCATGCCCGACGGCAAGGTCATCTCGATGCCCTCGGCGAAGCCTGCGCCGTAAGTCCCGGATCGAACGCGACCCGGCAAGCGCTATCGGCGAAGAGCGTATCCGCGCGTCGTGCGGATGGCCGTCTGGACGTGGTGCCGGCGGAGAGGATCGAACTCCCGACCTTCGGTTTACAAAACCGCTGCACTACCGCTGTGCTACGCCGGCGCCATCGCATTCGGCCTTGCGGCCGGAAGCGGCCAATCCCGAAAACCAGTTGCCGAGATCGACCGAAGCAGCGGTTACCAGCCGCATGGCGCGAGGGCAAGCCTTGGTGTCCGCGCCAATAAAAAAGGCCCCGCCTTGGAAGGCGGGGCCGGTATCGTCATCGGGCGACGATCACTTCAGGATGTCGCGGTCCTTGGTTTCCGGCAGGAAGAGCAGGCCGATCACGAAGGTGCCGAGCGCCACGATGATCGGATACCACAGGCCGGAGAAGATGTTGCCGCTGGCCGCCACGATGGCGAAGGCGGTCGGAGGCAGGAATCCGCCGAACCAGCCGTTGCCGATGTGATAGGGCAGCGACATGCCGGAGTAGCGGATGCGGGTCGGGAAAAGCTCGACCAGCAGCGCGGCGATCGGGCCGTAGACCATGGTCACGAACACCACGAGGATGAACAGGATGCCCGCGGCCTGCAGAGCACGGCTGTCGGTCAGGACCTGACCGATGGTCGGCGTCTTCAGGATGGTCGGGTCACCGGCCTTGGGATAGCCGGCGGCGTGGGCGGCGGCGACGAGCTCGGCGGCAGTCGCCGGCGCATCGGCGCCGTTGATCGAGGCCTTGAGCGGCGAGCCGGCGGGACCGGCGACCAGATCGTAGTGGATCGAGTTGGTGGCCAGGGTGCGGCGGACGACGTCGCAAGGCTTGGTGAAGGTGCGCACGCCGACAGGGTCGAAGAGCGTGCCGCACTGGGCGGGGTCGGAGGTGAGCACCAGCTTGACCGTGTCCGTCGCGGTGATGAGCTTCGGGTTCGCGGTCTTCGCGAGCATCGTGAAGAGCGGGAAATAAGTCAGCGCCGCGATCAGGCAGCCGGCCAGCAGGATCGGCTTGCGGCCGATCTTGTCCGAGAGCCAGCCGAAGAAGATGAAGAACGGCGTGCCGAGCAGCAGCGAGAGCGCGATCAGCAGGTTGGCGGTGGTGCCGTCGATCTTCATGGTCTGGGTCAGGAAGAACAGCGCGTAGAACTGGCCGGTGTACCAGACGACCGCCTGGCCAGCGGTGCCGCCGAACAGCGCGATGAGGCCGATCTTGGCGTTCTGCCAGTTGCCGAAGGCTTCCGAGAGCGGGGCCTTCGAATGGGTGCCCTCTTCCTTCATCTTCACGAAGGCCGGCGATTCGGCGAGCTGCAGACGGATCCAGATCGAGAAGCCGAGCAGGATGATCGAGAGCAGGAACGGAATGCGCCAGCCCCAGGCCGCGAAAGCTTCCGGCGTCATGCTGAGGCGCAGGCCGAGAATCACGATCAGCGAGAGGAAGAGGCCGACCGTCGCGGTCGTCTGGATCCACGAGGTGTAGAAGCCGCGCCGGCCCATCGGGGCGTGCTCGGCGACATAGGTCGCGGCGCCGCCATATTCGCCGCCGAGAGCGAGGCCCTGCAGCAGGCGGCAGATGATGAAGGCCGTGGGCGCAAGATAGCCGATGGTCTGGAAGCTGGGCAGCAGGCCGACGACGAAGGTGGCGAGGCCCATCACGGTCATCGTGACCAGGAAGGTGTATTTGCGGCCGATCATGTCGCCGAGGCGCCCGAAGAACAGGGCGCCGAAGGGGCGGACGGCGAAGCCCGCGGCGAAGCCGAACAGCACGAAGATGAACTTCGCGGTGTCGTTGTCGCCGGGCACGAAGGTCTGTGCGATGTTGGCGGCGAGCGAACCCGCCAGATAGAAGTCATACCACTCGAAGACCGTGCCGGCCGACGAGGCGATGATGACCTTCCGTTCCTCCTTGGTCATCGGCCGGGGCGCTGCCCGCGAGTCCGATGCTTGCGATGCCATGCTCATGGCGCTTGTCTCCCCTGGTGAAGCCCTGAAGCCGGGTATGCCCGGCAACCCCGTTTCGCGCGGGTCGTTTTTTTGAATGACGATGGCCGCGTTGCCGGAAGGTGGGTGCGTCCCCCTCATTCCAGCTCGATGCAGAGGATTGCGCGCGGATTGTCGCAGGGGCAATCAGGCACTTGGTCGTGCACCGTTCGTCTATAAGACTATCGGTGAGGAGACGATGCAGGCCGGAAAAGGACGGGTGACGCCCTTGTCCAGCCTGGAGCGCAGCGCAGCTCGATCACTTGCGGCGGCTGGCGGCGTAAAGCGCGATCGCCGTCGCGTTCGAGACGTTGAGGCTGGTGATCGTGCCGGGGACTTCGAGCCGCGCGACATGATCGCAAAGTTCGCGCGAGCGCTGGCGCAGGCCCTTGCCCTCGGCGCCCATCACCATCACCAGCGGGCGGCGGAGCGTGACGTCGTCAAGTGCGACATCGCCGTCCGAATCGCAGCCGATGCGCAGGAGGCCGCGCTTGCCGCGCGTATCGAGCGCATCGCCGAGATTGCGCACGGCGATCAGCGGCACATGCTCCAGGGCGCCGGAGGCTGATTTCGCGAGTACGCCGGTCGCAGCCGGGGAGTGCCGGATCGTGACGATCACGGCCGCGGCGGCGAAGGCCGCGGCAGAGCGCAGGATGGCGCCGACATTGTGCGGATCGGTGATCTGGTCGAGCGCCAGCACGATCGCGTCATCAGGCAGGCTGTCGAGATCGGGCGAGGGCAGGGGATCGCAGACGAGATAGAGGCCCTGATGCACCGAATCGGGGGTGAGCAGCCGGTCGATCTCGGAGGGGCGCACGATCTCGGCCTGGAGCGGCAAGGGATCGATTTGCTCTTGCAGGCGGCGCAGGCCATTCTCCGTGGCGAGCAGGCGCCTGTGGCGCCGCTGCGGGTTCTTCAGCGCCTCGATGACGGGATGCACGCCGTAGAGCACGGCCTCGTCGATCTCGCCCGGCCGGTGCGGCGGCGGGCCGTCGGGGCGGCGGGTGCCATGTCTGCCTCCGGCGGGCCTGGCATGTTTCGGGCGGAACGGCGGAGCCATCGCTCTCTCCAGTGATTGCCGGATTGCCGTGCCACGACGCGGCGCGCTTGGCCAGCGCGAACCCTTCTTTTGCCAACAGATCCACGAGGACAGGAACCATGACGCCAGGCGAGACCGACAGGCTGATCGCGATCACCGGAGGGCCGGGCTCGGGCAAGACCAGCCTGATCGAGGCGCTGGCTGCGGAAGGCCATGCGGTGCGGCCCGAGGCCGGGCGCGCGATCATCCGCGACCAGCAGGCGATCGGCGGCCGGGGGCTGCCCTGGGCCGATCCTGCCCTGTTCGCCGAGCTGATGCTGGCAGCCGACCTGCGCAGCCATGCCGACGCGCTCGCGCGGCGGGAGAACGTGTTCTTCGACCGCGGCGTTCCCGATATCGCCGGGTATCTGGCGCTCTGTGGCCTGCCGATTCCCGACCACGTCGAACGGGCGGCGTGGCAGCTGCGCTATCGCCGTACCGTTTTCATCGCCCCGCCCTGGCGGGACATCTTCACGCAGGACGCCGAGCGGAAGCAGGATTTCGCCGAGGCGGAGCGGACCCACGCGGTCATGGCCGAAACCTATCCCCGCTATGGCTATGAACTGATCGAGCTGCCGCGTGCGAGCGTTGCCGAGCGGGTCGCCTTCATTCTCGGTCACGGAGCCGCCGTGAATTGACCGGTTGTGGACTGATTTCCCGATCTCAGGCGCGTTCGTTCCGCTCGCCGCTCCGATCGGGCAGTTACTCTTGCGAAGCCTTCGCGTTCGGTCCCGCTTCAGCGCGGCATCCCATCACAACGAATTCGTGCCATCGGCCTTTTTGCCGTTGACAGGGCGCGGCCCGGTCACCATAAGTCCGGCCGCGCCTACCGGTCGTCGCGAAAGTGACATATCGGTGGCCCTGGGCTCACACAGAGCCGATCAAGGGCGCAGGCGGGGGAATGTCCCGAGCGGCAAAGGGGGCGGACTGTAAATCCGCTGGCTATGCCTTCGCAGGTTCGAGTCCTGCTTCCCCCACCACCTTTTCCTAAGAATTTGATTTCACTTCTTTTTTAGCGGCGTGCCTACACTTGGCAATGCCGTGGCCAGGCAGGCTTTGAAGGCTCCGGGCATTCAAGCGCGGGGAAGGCGCCCGCAGGATCGCCTCTCCACCGCGGCGATATAGGCGTCGCGCGAAGGGCCCAGATGGTCGCGGCACAGGCTGACGAGCCGTGCTCTGTCGCCAGCGGCGATCGCCGCGATCATGGCTCGGTGTTCGTCGCGTGCGCGAGCGAGATGCTGGTCGCTCGCAGCGGTGATCGAGCGCACGCCATGGACTTTCTGGGCCATGGCCTGGATCAGTTCGACGAGATGCCCGTTGCCGCACGCCCCGAACAGCGTCTCGTGGAACGTCATGTTCGCCCGAAACGCAGCGCGGGCGTCGCCGATGGCCACCGCAGCGCTGTGCGTGTCCTGGATGTCCTCGAGCCGCGAGACGAGGCCGGGTGGTGCGGGGAGGGGAATTTGTTCGGCGGCCAGCGTTTCGAGAGCCGCCCTGACCGAATAGATCTGGCGGACGTCGCCGGGGTCCAGCAGCCTCACGACAGCGCCGCGGTTGGGAACGCGCTCCACCAGCCCGACCCTTTCGAGCTCGGCCAGGGCCTCGCGCACGACATGGCGCTTCACCTCCAGCCGCTCGGCCAGGTCTTCCTCGACCAGTCGCTCGCGGGGCATCAGCCAGCCGAGCACGATCTCCTCTTCGAGCGTCGCTGTGATGCTGCGGACGCGATCGGTCGTCTGGAGCTTGAGCAATCTCGCGGACATGCCACCTTATATCTCTTCGAGAGTATTGTTGACAATATTGGCAACGGTATGCATCCGATGATGCATGACCAAGCATGACGATGATAGGCCGTCTCCCGGCCCTGCTGCGCGCGGCATGCGTCGCAATCTCGCGACCTATGGCGACCCGGGCTTCTCGCTGTTCCTGCGCAAGGCCTTCATCAAGGCGGCCGGATTCTCCGATGACGCGCTCGACCGGCCGATCATCGGCATCACCAACACCTTCAGCGATTTCAACCCCTGCCATGGCAACGTGCCGCGCCTGATCGAAGCGGTGAAACGCGGCGTCATGCTGGCCGGCGGGCTGCCGATGGAGTTCCCGACGATCTCCATCCACGAATCCTTCGCCAATCCGACCTCGATGTTCCTGCGCAACCTGATGGCGATCGACACCGAGGAGATGATCCGCGCCCAACCGGTGGATTCCGTCGTGCTCATCGGCGGTTGCGACAAGACCGTGCCGGCGCAGCTCATGGGAGCCGTCAGCGCCGGCGTGCCGGCGATCCAGCTGATCACCGGTCCGATGCTCGTCGGCCATCACAAGGGCGAGGTGCTCGGCGCCTGCACCGATTGCCGCCGTCTCTGGGGGCAGCACCGCGCCGGCCAGATCGACGAAGCCGAGATCGAGGTGCTGAGCGGGCGCCTTGCCCCGACCCAGGGCACCTGCATGGTCATGGGCACGGCCAGCACGATGGGCTGCCTTGTCGAGGCGCTCGGCATCGCGCTGTCCGGCACCGGCACCATCCCTGCCACCCATGCCGATCGAATCCGCGCGGCCGAGGCCAGCGGGCGCGAAGCGGTGCGCCTCGCCAAGGGCGGGCCGAAGCCGGGCGAACTGCTGACCGAGGCAGCCTTCCGCAATGCGCTGACCGTGCTGCAGGCGATCGGCGGCTCCACCAACGGGCTCGTCCATCTCGCCGCGATTGCGCGCCGGGCCGGCCTGAGCATCGATCTCGACGCGTTCGACGCGATCGGCCGCAAGGTGCCTGTGCTGATCGATCTCAAGCCCTCCGGCGACCATTATATGGAGCATTTCCACTGGGCCGGTAGCGTGCCGAAGCTGATGAAGGAATTGGGCGAGCATCTCGACCGTTCGGCCCGCACCATCGACGGCCGCACCATCGGCGAGATAGCGGACGCTGCCGAGGAGGTGCCGAACCAGAGCATCATTCGAACCGCGCAGAGTCCGGTGAAGCCGACCGGCGGCATGGCGGTGCTACGTGGCAATCTCGCGCCGGACGGCGCGGTCATCAAGCACTCGGCCGCTTCGCCCGCACTGCTGACGCATACGGGCCGGGCCGTGGTCTTTACCTCGGTCGAGGACATGGTCCGCCGCATGGATGACCCGGGCCTCGACGTGAAGGCCGATGATGTCCTCGTGCTGACCAATGCCGGCCCCAGGGGCGCGCCGGGCATGCCCGAGGCGGGCTACATTCCGATCCCGAAGAAGCTGGCCCAGGCCGGCGTCAAGGACATGGTCCGGATTTCGGATGCCCGCATGAGCGGCACGGCCTTCGGCACCATCGTGCTGCATATCACCCCGGAATCCGCGGTGGGTGGCCCGCTGGGGCTTGTTCGCGATGGCGACCTGATCCGGCTCGATGTGCCCGCGCGCGCGATTGCGTTGCTGGTCGACGAGGCCGAACTCGCGCGCCGCAAGGCGCAATGGCTCCCGCCAGCGCATCTTGCCGAAGAGTCGCGCGGTTACCGTCATCTCTATCTGACCACCGTCCTGCAGGCCGACGAGGGCTGCGATTTCGATTTCTGCTGAACCGCCTCCACGAAGCACCGGAGCCGAGGGCCCGGCAGAAGGCGAAGCCTGGTCCATCAAACGAGGGACGCGAAGCCTGACGGTTTCCGGCGTGATCGTGCGAGGTGAACCGCACGGATACGCGCTGGATGGAACGGCCCGATCGCCCTGTCCCAACGCAGCCCGAAGAGGGCTGGCCGCCTTCGGCGGTCGCGTTGCAACGCCAGCAGCGCAGGGCCAAGCGCATCGTCGAACGCATCGCGCTTTTCGTGATCGCGGGCCCGGTCTGCCTGGCGCTGCTCGCGTTCCTGATCTTCTGGCTCGGATCGGATTCCGGCTGGGGGCTCCTCGGACTTCCGCTGATCGCGCTCGCGGCGCTGGTCTCGCTGGCGCTGCCGCTGCTGGTTCCGGCCCTGTTCGTCCTCGGAGCCTGGGCGCTCTTCCGCAGCTATTACAAGAAGCCTCCGGCGGCACCTGCTGCGGCGCTGGTTTCCTCCGACGCTGCTTCGCCGCTCGCGGCAGAAGTCGCCATGCTGGAGGAATTGCGCGGCAAGCTCGCGATCGAAGCACGGCGGCGGACGCTGCTCTTCGTCCCACTCGGCCTTGCGGCCGCCCTGCTGCTGTATTGGCTGATGATCGGGAGCAGCGGCTCCTCGAAGGGCTCGCCTTTCGTCGCCCTCGTCATCTTCCTGGTGATCGGTGGCGGCGGAGCGTGGATCTGGGCGGTCGGGGGGCCCGGAGGCCGCTACCGGAAGGCCTTCAAGGAAAGCCTGATCCCGCGTCTGCTCGCGGCCCATGGCGAACTCGTCCACAACCTCGGGGCGAAGCCCGATCTCAGCCGCGCCGTCGCGCTCGGCCTTCTGCCCGCCTATGACGATCTCGATGCCGATGACGGCTTTACCGGGCGCTATCGCGGCCGCCCGATCACGATCAGCGAGATCGCGGTGACCCGCAAGGCGGGCAAGAGCAACCAGACACTGTTCCAGGGGCTCTATGTCGAACTCGGTGTCTCCACGCCGTTTCGCGGGACGACGATCCTGCGCGACCGGGACGGCCAGCCGCCCGGCAATGGCCTGCAGCGGTTGCGCCTCGAAGACCCGGTCTTCGAGGAGGTATACGCGACATGGTCGAGCGATCAGGTCGAAGGCCGCGCCGTCCTGACGCCGGCGGTGATGGAGCGGCTGCTCGTGATGGCGGACGGCAAATCCTTCCTGCCGCCGCTTTTCCTGGTCGGCGGCGACAGAATGGTCTTTGCGCTTCCGACCATCATTCCCGGCGCGCTGTTCGAGCCCCCCGGCCTCGAGACCCATGTCGCGGCACAGCAACTCGCCAGCCTCGAAGCCGATTTCGCCCGCGTCTTCGCGCTCGTGGACGCGATGATCGACATGCATGTCGCCGTGCGCGCGCCGCACGAGGCGCTTCCTCCTCCGCCCGCACACCCTCCCGGGAGCTCGCCATGACCCTGTTCCTGATCCTGCTCGCGCTCGCCGCCGGCATCGTCCTCTATGTCTGGTATGCGGCGATCGTGACCCGCCGGAACAAGGTTGCGGAGACGCTGGGCGGGATCGACGCGCAGTTGCAGCAGCGTCATGACCTGATCCCGAACGTGCTCGCCATCGCCCGCCGCTTCCTCGAACACGAGAAGACGCTGCTTGACCAGATCACGACGCTCAGGACGCAGGCGCTGCCGCAGATCGGAGAGCGGGATTTCGGGAGGATCGCCGAGAAATTCAAGGCGGAAGCCTCGCTCGGCGCCGACATGACGCGGCTGTTCGCGGTCGCTGAGAGCTATCCCGAGCTGACCTCGTCCGGGCCGATGATGGAGGCCCAGCGCAGCTATGCCGAAGTCGAGGCCAACATCGCTGCGGCCCGGCGCTTCTACAACAGCGCCGTCGGCAATCTCCGCAATGCCGTGCAGATCTTCCCGGGCGGGCTGCTCGCCGGGGCGGCCGGCGTCGGCACCTTGCCGCCGTTCTACGAGGCGGAGGCCGCCAGCCGCGCGCCGGTTTCCGCAGCCGACCATCTGTGACAGGCAAAGAGGTGTGACGATGCCCCGTTCGCTAAAGCTCTTCACGCTCCTGCTGACGCTGCTGCTCGCGCCGCTTGCAGCCGCGGCGCAGGATCATCCGCTGCTCGGCCGCTACGGCGATTCCAAGCAGGTCGGCTACAAGGTCGATGCCTATGACGAGGCGCGGATCATTACGGGCAAGATCAACGAGCGCGGCTCGACGGCGCAGGACGGGCCGGGCTGGGCCCTGATCGCAGGCAAGATCACAACGCTCTACTACATCCTGCCGGCGGGCCGGACGAGCCTGGAAGCCCAGCGCAACTATGAGGCGGCGCTGAAATCCAAGGGCTTCGAGATCGCCTTCACCTGCTCGACCGAGGCCGGAAGCTGTTTCAACGAGGGCCCGTTTCCCGGCCTCTTCCTTGGGCTCGCGCGCGTCGGCCGGGTCGATCTGCCCAAGCTCCAGCTCGGCGATTTCGTCCGCAACTTCTTCGGCAAGGGCAATGGCCGCTATCTCTATGCCAAGCTGACCCGGCCGGCCGGCACGGTGCATGTCAGCCTCGCCTTCTCGGACGACGAGAGCCGGGGGCGCGCGGTCATCGCCCGCGTCATCGAGAGCACGACGATGGATACCGGGATGATCAAGGT
>JAEWKP010000048.1 GCA_023393655.1 Pseudomonadota bacterium
TGCCTAAAACGACACCCCGGGCCGCTGGGCCGGCCCTTCTCCACGCGACGCAACCGGACGCTACTTCATGAAGAACCACAACAGGATGATGATCGGGATCGGAACGCCTACAAGCCAGAGGATGATGGAACGCATGTGCAGCCCCTCGTTGGATCGATGATGCTGCGGCAACGTTTCTCGGAGGGAGAAAGTTCCTGTCGGCAAGGCGTCAGGCCGTGCCGAACGCCTCGGCGCTTGGATGCCATTGCGGGCGGTAGCCATGCTGCATGGCCGCGAGCGTGGCGGGCGGGGTGAGCACGGTCACGGTCCCTGTTGGCCGCGCCTGTCGATCGACATAACCGCCGGGTGACCAGAGCAGAGCGGACGTCCCGCGCAGCGCCAGGAAACGCTTGCCATCGTCGGAGAGCAGCATCGCGCCGTCAGGCAATCGCTCCGCCGGCAAACGGTGCGCGCGCTTTCTCCGGCCGTCGCGGCGGTCGGCATCGAGGATGCGGTCGATCTCGGGGAAGAGCGGAGTCTCTGGAAGACCGAGGCCTCGCACCAGCGCTTCGCGATAGGCGAGCGCGTCCGGGCGACGGCATTCCATGCAGGGGCGGTGTCCGGCTGCGAGCGCCGTCACCTCGTCGCAGAAGAACAACTCGGTATAGCCGCGGCCCCAGACCTTGCGCTTGCGGCCCTTGAAGGAGAGCACGCAGCAGAGCCATTGCCGCGTCGCCTGCATGCGGCTGGGCACCTCCTGCGCCGCGGGGTCGTGAAAGCGGCCGCCGCGATTGCCGTAGAAGGTACCGCGCGCCGGATCGGCGAAGAGCGTGCCATCGGGCCTGACGCGGTTGGGAAGGGGCATGATCGGCATCCGCTCCATGGATCGCGAGTGAGCCTAGCCCGTCGCCAGCCTATTGGTGGCAGGAAGGATCGCCTGCGATTTTCGTCGATCGCGGCAGGGTCTGCTTAACGCTACGATCAAGTCGATCCCTGCCCCTAAGGTATTTGAAGTGTTTTCGGCTGCATTCCGGTGGCGACAAAGCCATGCGGAGCCGGCAAGCGCCACCATGAACGCCTATCTTCCCCTGATCCTGTTCACGGTGCTGACCAACGCCGCCGCCCAATTGATGCTGAAGCGCGGCATGACCGGCGTCGGCTCGCTGAACGTTGCCGGCGACGGTCTGATCGCCACGGTTTTCCGTGTCGTCTTCAACCCCTTCGTCTTCGCGGGCTTGTGCACCTTCGTGATCAGCATGGCCTCGCACCTGATTGTGCTCTCCAAGGTGCAGATCAGCTACGCCTACCCGTTCCTGAGCCTCGCCTATGTCGTGGTCGCGGCTTTCGCCTATTTCGTCTTCCACGAGGACCTGAGCGCGATGCGCATCGCCGGCATCGGCTTCATCGTGCTGGGCACCATCTTCATTGCACAAAGCTGAGGGAGATCATGGACCTGATCGTACGCCTGTTCCTGCGCCTCGGCGCGCTGTTCGAGCCGCCGGCCGTCCCGCAGCCGATCCCGGTGCGGGTGCGCAATCGCGATCCGCGCCTGCCCGTCGACCGGAGGTGACGCGATGAAGCACATCATCATCGGCGGCGACGGCTTCGTCGGCTCGCATCTGGCGGCGGACCTCTCGGCCATGGGCGAGGAGGTTCTGGTCGCCGACATCCACCAGAGCGGCCATGCGCATTACGCAACGGTGCCGTTCCTGACGGTCGACGTGACAAAGGCGGAGAGCGTGGACTCAATCCCGCTTTCGCCCGAGGACCTCGTCTACAACCTCTCGGCCAAGATGCTCTCGCCGATCGTGACCCGGGCCGAGCGGCACGACTTCTTCTGGCCGGTGAACTATCACGGCACGCAGAACATCCTGAGCTGGATGGAGAAGAACGGTGCCAACCGGCTCGTCCATTTCACCACCGACATGATCTACGGCCATTCGGTGAGCGTGCCGCAGGACGAGACGCATCCGGCCCATCCGCTCGGCGAATACGGCGAGAGCAAGCTCGCGACCGAGCGCCTCGCCGACGAATACCGCGCCAAGGGTTTTCGCATCCCGATCTTCCGGCCGCGCCTGATCATCGGGCCGGGCCGTCTCGGCATCCTGGTCAAGCTGTTCAAGCTGATCGACATGAACCTGCCGGTGCCGATGATCGGATCGGGCAAGAACCCCTACCAGTTCATCTCAGTCTTCGACTGCGCCAGCGCCTGCGTCGCGGCCTGGAAGGCCGGCTTCCCGAACGAGGCCTATAATCTCGGCTCCGACGATCCGCCGCCGGTGCGCAAGCTGCTCGGCGACCTGATCAAGCATGCCGGCTCGAAATCGATCCTGCTGCCGACGCCGGCCTCGCTGGTGAAGCTGACGCTCGACACGCTGGACGCGATCAACCTGCCGATCATGGACCCCGAGCAGTACAAGATCGCCGACGAGATCTGCATCCTCGACACCTCCAAGGCCAAGCGCGAGCTCGGCTGGGCGCCGCAATACCGCGACGAGGACATGCTGCTCGCCGCCTATACCGAATACCGCAAGGCCAAGGACGGCCTGAAACAGGCCGAGAGGAGCCTCGCCGCATGAGCATGCCCGCTTTCAAGCCTGAGGATGCCCCGATGACCGCCGCCCGGCCGCAACTGATCAGTGTGGAAGCCGCCAAGCAGCTCGACGCCGCGCAGGTGAAGGAGCTCTTCGCAGCCCATATCAACCCCGGCCAGCTTCACTTCCTGAAGCTGCTCGGCTTCGACAAGATCCTCGTCGATCGCGCCGAGGGCATGCATTACATCACCAAGGACGGCCGCAAGATCCTCGATTTCTTCGGGGGCTTCTGCTCGGTCGCCTTCGGCCACAACCATCCGCGCATCGTCGCGGCCCGGCAGAAGTTCCAGGACGAGAACCGCCATGAGATCTGCATGGCCTTCATGTCGCAATATGCCTCGGCGCTGGCGAAGAACCTCGCCACCATCGCGCCGGGCGATCTCGACATGGTCTTCCTCGGCTCGACCGGCTCGGAGGCGATGGAGGCGGCGCTGAAGGTTGCCGAGCAGGCGCAGGGGCCGGAGAAATCCAAGATTCTGCACGCGGCGAACTCGTTCCACGGCAAGACCAAGGGCGTGCTCTCGGTCACGGATTCGACGCTCTACCAGTCGCAGTTCAAGCTGGTCGAGAACCGGGTGAAGGTGCCGTTCGGCGACATCGACGCTGTCCGGCAGGCGCTGGAGAGCGATCCGTCGATCGGCATCGTCGTGATGGAGACGATCCAGGGCGGCGGCGGCATCGTCGAGGCCCCCGAAGGCTTCTGGCGCGAACTGCGCGCGCTTTGCGACAAACACGGCGTGCTCTGGGTCGCCGACGAGGTGCAGTGCGGGCTCGGCCGCACCGGCCAGTTCTTCGCCTTCGAGCGTGACGGCGTGGTGCCGGATGTGACCGCGCTCGCCAAGGCGCTCGGCGGCTCGAAGGCTGCGATGGGCGCGATGATCGCGCGGCGCGAGATCTACATGAAGGCCTATGGCAAGCCGAAGAGCGCGCTGATCCATGCGCAGGCGACCTTCGGGGGCATGGGCGAGGCCTGCGTCTCGTCGATCGAGGCCCTCAACGTCCTCTATGACGAGGACCTGATGGGCAATGCCCAGCGCGAGGGCGATTACCTGATCGAGAAGCTGAACGGCCTGCGCGCCAAGTACCCGACCCTGCTCAAGGAAATCCGCGGGCGCGGCCTGATGATCGGCGTCGAGTTCCAGGACATCAGCGAGACCATGCCCTTCGGGCTCAAGCATATGGTCGCGCTGCTCGACGACAAGCTGAAGGGCTCGCTTTGCGGCTTTGTCGGGGCGCTGCTCCTGAAGGAGCATGACGTGCTCGTCGCCTTCACCGAGTACAACCGCAACGTCATCCGGCTGGAGCCGCCCTTGATCGTCACGCGCGAGCAGTGCGACCAGTTCCTCACGGCCTTCGAGGACATCCTGTCGCGCGGCGTCACCGGCATCGTCACCGGCTACCTGCGCAAGGTCGCCGCCGCCAAGGGCTGAGCGGTTCGCTGACCACCAACAAAAAGAGGCCGGCTTGCGCCGGCCTTTTGAGTCAGGGGTCTCGAAACAGGGGGCTGCCAGGAAAGCTCAGTAGTAGCCGCAGACCCGGCGGTAGCCGACGACGTTGCCCCAGCGGTCGAAGCGCTCGACCAGGTCGCAGGAGCGGACGGGGGCGGCGTAGTAGCCGTAGCCATAGGAAGGGCGGGTGGCGCCGGCGATGATGGCGCCCGCAGCGAGCGCACCGACGATACCGGCTCCGGCGCCCCAGCCATAACCCCGGTGCCAGCGAGGCCGCGCCTCGGCGCCGGAAGCCGCGAAGGTGGTGGCCAGGGTGAGGGCCGCGAGGGTCGCGGTCACGGTCTTGCGGAACGTCGTCATGCTCGTCTCCCGATCTCTGTGAGAGCGAAGGTTTCGCTCTTCATGCTCATTGGTCTCGGCGAGCAGCGGATCGGTTCAAAGGCGGCGCGAGATTTTTTCGGGGCGGTTTGAACTGCTCCGGAACGCTGGTGCGATCAGCTCGCCGCATGTCCGTAGAAGCGCAGCAGCTCGAGGCCTTCCGGGCTGGTCCAATCCGCTTCGCCGACGAGGTAGCCGACGCTGCGCGCCTCGCGATCGAGCAGATAGGTCATCGGCATGCCGTAGAGAGGAAAGGGCGTGGGCTTTGCCGATTTCGGCCCCGAGGCCACGACGCCCTCGGCATCGATGAAGGTCGTAAGGTCGGTGAGGCCGAGCCTGTCGAGATAACTCCTCACGGTCGCCACGGATTTATCGAGCGAGACCGGGACGACGACGAAGGGCTCGCGGGTTGCCCTGGCCTGGAGCCGCCGCAGGATCGGCAATTCGCGCCGGCAAGGCGGACACCAGCTCGCCCAGAAATTCAGGAGCACCGCCTTGCCGCGATAGGCGGAAAGCGGCCGGGTCCTGCCGGCAAGGTCGGTGAGAACGAGGGAGCCGGCCTCCTCCGGCGGATCGATCTGGACGAATTGCGAGCTCGGCCCGGCGAAGCGCGGTGGCTGCCGGGCTGCGGCCGATGTCGCGGCCAAGGGGGAGAGCAGGGTCAGGGCGAGAGCCTCGCGGCGTGTCGGCGAATGGGCAGTGTTCCGGCCCGGTGCCGGCTGATCTTTCACAGGAGTGGTCATCAGCCGCAGCTAGCAGCCGGCTCCGTCATAAGGAACCGCCGCCGGGCTCGTCTCACAGGGCTGTGATGTCGCAGTCCACGTCTACTGCTCCGTGACGCGCCGCCAGAAATCGGACGAGAAGCCGGGGTCGATATGCGCCGCGAAGTCCTGCCAGCACGGGAAGGATGCCGCGAAGGTCGCTGGCGACATGCGGGCGTCCTTGTAGGGATTGACCCGCCCGCCGGCGGCGATCGCGAGGCCGTCCAGCCGAGACAGCAGCCGCTCGGTCCGTTCGCCGCGATTGGGGAAATCCAGGGTCAGCGTGGCGCCCGGCATGGGGAAGGACATCAGACCGGGCGAGGGCTTGTCGCCGAAGAGCTTCAGCACCGTCAGGAAGGAAGCCTCGCCGGCGGCCAGCGTCTGCCGCAGCATCTCGGCGACAGTGTCGGGGGCCTTGTCGAGCGGGACGGCGCATTGGAACTGCCGCAGGCCCTTCGGACCATAGGCGCGGTTCCAGTCGCGAACGCGGTCGAGCGGGTAGAAGAACGGGCGATAAGGCACCCGGCGGGTGAGGCCGTCGCGCGGCTGGCTCTTGCGATAGAGCCAGTTGAAGGCGCTGAGCGTCACGCGGTTGATCAGCGGAACGGGCGGCTTCAGCGGGAAGGGCAGCGCGCGCGCCTCGCGCGGCAGGGGCTCGTCGGAGGCGGGGGCGTGGTTCGCCCGAAAGAAGACGCCGCGGCCGAGATCGCGTCCTCCGGCGAGCGAGTCGATCCAGGCGACGGTGTAGTCATGCGTGGCATCGGACGCGTTGGCGATTTCGAAGAAGCCGGCGAGGTTGTCGAAGGGCAGGACCTCCTGCGCCATCTCGGCCGATGTTATCGGCATGAGCTGGAGCGTCACCTGCGTCACCAGGCCGGTGAGGCCGAATCCGCCGATGGTTGCGGCGAAGAGTTCGCGGTTGAGGTCGGGTGCGCAGATCAGGCGCTGCCCGTCCGAGCGCACCAGTTCGAAGGCCCGGACATGGCAGCCGAAGGTGCCGGCGCTGTGATGGTTCTTGCCGTGAACGTCGTTGGCGAGCGCCCCGCCGATGGTGACGAAGGCGGTGCCGGGCGTGACCGGCGGGAACCAGCCGGCAGGCACCGCGATCTCGAGCAGGTGGTCGAGCATGAGGCCGGCGCCGCAGGTGATCAGGCCGGTCTCGCGGTCGAAGGCGAGGATGTCGTCGAGCCCGCGCGCATCGATCAATGTGCCGCCGTCGTTCAGGCAGGAATCGCCGTAGGAGCGTCCATTGCCATAGGCGAGTAGGGGACGGCGCGAGCGGTGTGACGCATCCAGCCAGTTGCGGGCATCGACGATTGTGCTGCCGCGGGCCGCCAGTCCGCCCCAGGAGCGATAGTCCGAGAGCGGTGCGGTCACGGCAGGAAGGTCGCCGCGACCATGATCAGGACCACGACGAGCCCCATGAACTGGCTGCGCCAGTCGCGGATCATGAAGACCAGCGGATCATCCGGCATCTGGCCGCGCCGGGCCAGGAACCAGATTCGCGCCATCTGGTAGAGGATGATCGGGCAGATCAGCCAGATCAGCTTCGGCTGGCTGTAGAGCTGCTTCACATTGGCGCTGTCGACATAGAGCGCCATGATCAGCGCGCAGGTGCAGCCCGAGGCCATGCCGAGCTGGGAGAGCGCCTCGATATCCTCGGCATGATAGCCGCGCCCCGCCTTCTTCAGGCCGGACTGGTCCTGGGTCAGGCGCAGCTCGGCATAACGCTTCACCAGCGCCAGGCTGAGGAACAAGAACATCGCGAAGGCCAGCAGCCACGAGGATATCGGAATGGCGGCGGCGGCATTGCCGGCGAGGATGCGCAGCGTGTGCATGGCGGCGAGGCCGAGGACATCGACCAGGAGCTTGCGCTTGAGGAAGAGCAGGTAGGCGAGTGCCAGGAACAGATAGGCCAGCAGCGCGAGGAGGAAGTTCTTCGGCTGCGGAACGAGCATCACCATCGAGAATGCTGCGATGAGCAGGATGGGTACGGCGGCATAGGCCTGCGCCGCCGTGATTTCACCGGCGGCGAGCGGGCGCTTGCATTTGGTCGGGTGGCGCCGGTCGGCCTCGACATCCTTGATGTCGTTGAGGAGATAGACCGCGGAGGCGATCAGGCTGAAGGCGACGAAGGCGATCAGGCCGAGCCAGAGCGCGTGCGGATCGAAGGCGTCGTGGTTGAGCAGGATCGGGACGAAGACGAGGCCGTTCTTGAGCCAGTGATGCGGCCGCATCGCCCTGATCATCGCGGTCACAGACATGGTTCGACCCGTCTCCCCCAAGACATGGGTCGGCCTCCGCATGGCGGAAGCCGACTGCCGGTTCAGCCGGCGCGGGCGTTATCGGCGGGAAACTCCTAAGCGCAGGTGCATGTGGCGTCGAAACGGGCTGCGATTTCAGCACCATGCTTAACATCAGGCTTCCGCGGTCCGCGAAAGCCGGAGACGGCCGGCGCCCCGCTCGGGCGCCCGCCGCAGCCGGCAGAA
>JAEWKP010000054.1 GCA_023393655.1 Pseudomonadota bacterium
GGCCATTTCCGATGACAGCGGCGGGTGCGCCTGCTAAGCCCGCGCCATGCGCGAAGGCCTCCTGCCAGCGACGGTCGCGACCGTCCTCGAACTCTCCACCTCGGGCGAACAGGCCCGGGCCCTCACCGAACTGCTCGGTGAGATCTTCGACCCCACCGAGACCGCGATTTCCGCCTTCGAGGTCGAGGACGGCATCACCACCCTTTCGATGAACATCCCGTGGAAGGTCGAGATCTATTTCGCCAACCCGCCCGACGAGGACGCGGTGCGCGACCTGCTGCGCCCCATCGTCGGCGAGCTCGTCGACAATACGCCCTTCACCACGGTGAACACCAAGGACTGGGTCGCCAACAGCCTCGACGGTCTGAAGCCCGTCCGCGCCGGCCGGGTCCTCGTCCATGGCGCGCATGACCGGCACGTCGTTCGCACCAACGATATCGCGATCGAGATCGAGGCCGCGCTCGCCTTCGGGACCGGGCATCACGGCACCACCGCCGGCTGCCTGCTGGCGCTCGACGCCGAACTGAAGAAGCGCCGCCCGCGCCACGCCATCGATGTCGGCACCGGCACCGGCATTTTGGGACTCGCGCTCGCCAAGCAGATCAAGCGCAAGGTCGTCGCCGGCGATATCGACGCGGTCGCCGTCGAGGTCTCCGCCCATAATGCCCGGCTCAATCATGCGCCGAACGCGCTCGATCTCTATGTCGCGCCGGGCCTGCGTCATGCCAAGGCCTGGCGCCCCGGCCATTTCGATTTCGTCTTCGCCAATATCCTGGCCGGCCCGCTCAGGCGGCTCGCCCCGTCGATCGCGCGCGTGCTCTCATCGAACGGCACACTGATCCTGTCCGGCCTGCTGGCGATGGATGTGCCCGGCGTGGTCTCGGCCTATCGGCACCAGGGCGTCCATCTCGCCAGTCAATCGCTCCGCGAAGGCTGGGCGACGCTGGTCATGAAAAAAGGCGGCGCAGCCCCGAGGCCGCGCCGCCTTGCCTGATCTCCGGCGCTTCCGGGGAAGCGCGAGATCGTTACTCGCTCGGCTCAGAAGCCGATATAGCCGTACTTCTTCTCGGCCTCGGCCTGCAGGCTGCGGGCATCGTGCCAGACGGCAGCGGTGAACTTCGCGGCATCCGCGATCTGCTCGTAGATGTGCTTGATGATGGCGATCATGATGAAGGTCCTTGAAGGTTGTCGGCTGCGCGGCGCGAGGCCGCAGCGGCGTGAATTCAGCGGTTGAAAGGCAGAGAGACGTCGCTCGACAGCGTCGCGGACGGGAAGCCGCCCAACACGATCTCGGCCTCGTTGACGAGGAGATTGCGGGCGCGCAACTGGCGGGCTGCGGAACGTGCGCGGCTCACGACGAGCGCGGCATAGAAGCGCTGCATCAGCCCCGGCTTGTCGGAGCGGGTCTTGGCACCGGCTTGAACCGGTACAGGCAGCACGTCGGCATTATTCAACACGTAGGTCATGGGTCTATCTCCGAAAAACGAAGGACAGTCCCGGTCGCTTCCTCGTTCTCTTATGCGATCAAGATGGGGGCATTTCGCATTTGCGAGAAGATATGTTCGCATCTGCGAGATATGCAGAAAACGCATGCGATCCGTCCATATCAATTAACGTTTGCGTAAATTGCATAACCAATCGGCACAATGCGGAACGCAGAGGCAGCGCGGCCCTACTGAACAGGCATCTCCAAACCGACGGATTTGCGCTGGTACTTTTGCCGGTGCGAGGCGACGATGCCGCAACTCTGTGCCGGACCCCGCCATGACCGATTCGACCCTGCCGACCTGCCGTTTCCAGTCCTTCTCCGAACCGAGCGACCCGAAGCTGGTTGCCGGCCGCGTCGCCGCCCTGCGCAAGGCATTGGCATCGCAAGGCCTCGACGGCTTCGTCGTCCCGCGCGCCGACGAGCATCAGGGCGAATATGTCCCCGCCCATATGGCCCGCCTCGCTTGGCTGACCGGCTTCACCGGCTCGGCCGGCAATGCCATCGTGCTGGCCGACAAGGCGGCGCTGATCGTCGATGGCCGCTACACCATCCAGTCGGCCGAACAGACCGACACTGCGGTCGTAACGCCGGTCCGCATGGAAGAGACGCCGCTGGAGCGCTGGGTCGAGCAGAATCTGCCGGCTGGCGGCAAGCTCGGCTACGATCCCTGGCTGCATACGGTCGATGGCCTCGCTCGCCTCGAAAAGGCAGCGGCTGCCGCCGGTGGCAGCCTCGTCGCACTCTCCGCCAACCCGATCGACGCGCTCTGGGACGACCGCCCGGCCCCGCCGACGGCGCCGGTCAAGGCGCATCCGGCCGCCTTTGCCGGCGAGGGCAGCGTCTCGAAGCTCGCGCGCATCCAGAAGGAGCTGACCGAGGCCAAGGTCGACGCGCTCGTCATCTCCGATCCTCATGCCCTGGCCTGGGTCTTCAATATCCGCGGCGGCGATGTCGAGCACACGCCGCTGCCGCTCGGCTATTCCATCGTCCCCCGCGAGGGCAGACCGACTGTCTTCCTCGCGCCGGAGAAGATCACCAACGAGGCCGGCGATGCCATCGGCGCCGTCGGCGAGATCGCCCCACCGGCCGAACTCGACAGGCAGATCGCCAGGCTCGGCGCTGCCAAGGCCAAGGTTCGCCTCGACGCCGCGACCGCGGCTTCCGCGCTCGCGACCCTGATCCGCGATGCCGGCGGCACACCCGATGCCGGCACCGACCCGATCGCGCTGATGAAGGCCCGCAAGAATGCGGCCGAGCTAGACGGTGCCCGCAAGGCCCATCTGCGCGACGGCGCCGTCATGGTGCGCTATCTCTCCTGGCTGGCGCGCGAAGCACCGAAGGGCGGCCTGACCGAGATCGATACGGTCGCCGCGCTCGAGGCCGAGCGGCTGAAGACCGGCCTGCTCAAGGACGTCTCCTTCACCACCATCGCCGGCGCCGGCCCCAATGCGGCGCTGCCGCATTATCGCGTCAGCGAGGCGACCAACCGCAAGCTGGAGCCCGGCATCTTCCTGGTCGATTCAGGCGGCCAGTATGAGGACGGCACCACCGACATTACCCGCACCATGGTGATCGGCACGCCCACGCCCGAGATGCGCGACCGCTATACCCGCGTGCTCAAGGGCCATCTCGCAATTTCGCGGCTGGTTTTCGTCAAGGGCTCCTCGGGCGCGCAGCTCGATGCCTTCGCGCGCCTGCCGCTCTGGCAGGGCGGCTTCGATTTCGACCATGGCACCGGCCATGGCGTCGGCAGTTATCTCTCGGTGCACGAAGGGCCGCAGCGCCTCTCCAAGCTCGGCACCACGCCGCTGGAACCGGGCATGATCCTGTCGAACGAGCCCGGTTACTACAAACAGGGCGAGTACGGCATCCGCATCGAGAACCTGATCGTGGTCGAGGAGCGGAAAATTCCCGGCGCCGAGCGCACCATCTACGGCTTCGAAACGATCACCTGGTGCCCCTATGAGCGCGCCCTGATCGAGAAGGACATGCTCGATGCCGGCGAGATCGCCTGGATCGATGCTTATCACGCCAAGGTCTGGGAGAAGCTCTCGCCTCAGGTCGAGGGCGAGGCGAAGGCGTGGTTGGAGCAGACCTGCCGGGCTTTGTGAAACTCAGCGTCATGGTCGGACTTGTCCCGACCATGACGTCTTCCTTCGGCGAGAGCCGTGTTCAAGACGTGGATGCTCGCCACAAGGGCAAGCATGACGGTGCGCTAGAATACCATCCTGAACCCGACCACCGCGATAACCCCGACGGCGACCACGCCCAGCAGAGGCAATCGCGTCGCAGCGAGCGCCGTGATCGCTGCCGCAGCCGTCTCGGCCCACCCGGTGGCGAGCGCGCTCGGGGCGATCACCGCGATCAGCACGGCCGGCGGAATCGCGTCGAAGGCAGCCTGCGCGCGCGGCGACAGGCTAAGCCGCCCGGCCAATGCCAGCCCGGCGACGCGCGTGAAATAGGTCACGATCGCCATGCCGAGGAAGGCGAGGAGGTTGATCGGATCGACGCTCATGCCTTGGCCTCCTCGGTGACCGGCTGCTCTTCGCCACCCGCCGCAAGCCACGCCGCCAGCAAGCCGCAAAGCGCTCCCGCCGCGACATGCCAGGGCGGCCCGGCCAATCGATAGGTCACGGCCGAGGCGATGCCGGCGGCAGCGACCGTCCAGAACGTCACCCGCCCCTTCCAGAAGGCCGCGACGAGCGCGATGAACAGCGCCGTGAAGGCGAAATCGGCGCCGAGCCGCTTGGGATCGCCGAGCACGGCACCGATCATCGCGCCGAGCGTCGAGTTGATCAGCCAGCCCGAGACGAAGGGGATCACCATCGCGAACCAATAGGCCGGCGTCAGGCGATGCGTGCGGGCGCGCTTCTCGGCCAGCGCCCAGTTCTCGTCGGCCATGTAGTAGAGACCGAGGAACTTCTGCCAGCGGCTGAAGCCCTGGAGCTTGGGCGCCAGCGACGCGCCCATCAGCACATGGCGCGCATTGATGAGCAGCGTGGAGAAGACCAGCGCCGCCACCGGCGCCGGGCTGGCCCAGAGCTCGATCGCGGCGAACTGCGCCCCGCCGGCGAAGACCATGATGCTCATCAGAAAGACTTCGAAGGGCGAGAGCCCCTTGCTGGCCGCGACCGCGCCGAAAAGCAGGCCGATCGGCGCCGCCGCCACGGCGGCCGGCCAGATATCGCTCAGGCCGCGCCTGATGTCGTCACGCATCGTCGACATGGAGTTCCGGTTCTCTTGAAGCTTGTCGTTCAGCCGGCATGCGCCGCGCGGAAGGCGCCGGGCGTGACCCCGAGCCGCGCCTTGAAGGCCCGCGTCAGATGCGGCTGGTCGCAGAAGCCCGTCGCCGCAGCGACGTCGCCGAGGCTCTCGCCGCGCCGCAGCCGCTCGCGAGCTCGCCTGACCCGGACATCGATGAGATAGGCATGCGGGGTCAACCCGGTCTCGCGCCGGAAGGCCCGGATCAGATGGTGCCGCGGCAAACCGGCCAGAGAAGCGAGATCGGCCAGCGACAGGTCTTCCTCATAGCGCGCCTCGATCGCCCGGCGCGTGCGCGCCACCGGCCCGTCCTCACGCCCGACCGCCTGCACATTTAGGTCGGCATGGCGCGCCAGCATATAGGCATAGGCACGCAGCAGCGCCTCCTCACCGGCCAGCGCGTCCGTGCCCTCCTCCAGCAGGCGATGCGCGGCGCTGAACAGGGCGGCGCCGGCCGGGTCCTGCACGACGGGATCACGGAAGAACGGCGTGCCGACCACCTCGTTTCCAGTGAGAGACGCCGCGATCTCCTGCATCAATTCGACGGAGGGGTAGCTCATCCGGTAGCGATAGCCGCCCTCGCTCGGCGCGCCGTCATGGACGTCGAGCGGATGGTTCATCACGATGTCGCCGGGGCCGGCGCGGAGCTTCTGTCCGCGCGCATGCCAGATTTCGCAACCCATCTCGATCGTGCCGATCGCATAGGTGTCATGGGCATGCGGGGCATAGGCATGAGTGCGGAAGGTCGCGGCGAGGAATTCGAGCCCGTCGAAGCGGCGCGCGGCGAACAGATGCGCGCTCTCCCCCGCCCTGAGCGGGGTCTCCAGCAAGGCCTGTTCCTGCGAGATCGACTGCATGCCCAAAGATAGCGCAGAAGCCCGCTGAACTGTCTTGAAGAAAAGTGATCGGGCGCATCACGCGCCCGATCGGTTTTACCACTCTTGAGTGAAACGTCAGAGGGCGTGCGCAGTTGCGCCCGCACCGACCCGCTCGGGGCTCTTCGACCCCAGCAGCAGCACGCCCGCCCCGCCGACCAACGTCGCGACCGTGGCATAGGCGATGACGCCAAGGGTACCGAAGCCATCGACCAGCAGGCCGCCGAAGATGGCCCCGCTCGCGATCGCGATCTGGAAGGCGGCGACGATCAGGCCTCCCGCCGATTCGGCCTCGTCCTCAGGCGCGACGCGCACCAGCCAGGTCTGGAAGCCGACCGGAAGCGCGCCGAAGGCGAAGCCCCAGAGACCGACTGCGACGGCAGACGCAATCGGCGACGCGCCGAGGAAGAGCAGGCTGAACCCCACCAGCGCGATCAGGAAGGAGCCAAAGATCACCGAGGCCTTGGCGCTGCGCGCGGTGATCGCCCCGCCCGCGAAATTGCCGAGGAAGCCGCCGACGCCATAGGCGAGCAGGACGAGCGAGATCGCCTCGACCGAAAGCTTCGGAATCTGCTCCAGGAACGGGCGCACATAGGTGAAGCCCGCGAAATGCCCGGAGATCACCACGACGATGCCGGCAAGCACGAGCGCGATGCTGGGCTGGCCGAGCAGGCGGAACAGCGTGCGGATATCGGGCGAGCCGCGCGCCGGCAGGCGCGGCAGCACCGCCATCTGGATGACCAGCGTCACGACGCCGACCAGCGCCGAGAGCCAGAATACGAAGCGCCAGCCCATCAGGTTGCCGAGATAGGCCCCGATCGGCGCGGCGCTGACGGTGGCCAACGAGACGCCGGCGAAGATCAGCGACATCGCCTTGGGCAACGCGCTCGGCGGCACGAGCCGCATCGCGGTCGCCGCTACCATCGACCAGAAGGCACCAAGCCCGATGCCGAGCAGCACACGGGCGAAGAGCAGCGTCGGCAGATTGGTGGCGATCGCCGCGATCGCGCTGGAGATGATGAGCAGGCCGGTCAAAGACCAGATCACGACGCGCCGGTCGATGCCGCGGGTCACGATGGCCGCGGCAAGCCCGGCGATGGCACCGACCACAGCGGTTGCGGTCACGGCCTGCCCGGCGGCGCCGACGGAGACGCCGACATCGTGGGCCATCGGGGTCAGCAGGCTCGCCGGCAGGAACTCGGCCGTGACGAGGCCGAAGACGCCGAAAGTCAGGGATGTGACGGCAGCCCAGGCCGGCTTGTCGCGGTCCTGCTCGGCTGTGTCGTCGAATTCAAGGGTGGTGGCAGACAGGGAATCTGACATGGGTCTCTCCATGAGGTGGCCGGAAGATGGGCGTGGCCCCATGGACTTTCCATGCTATATCATCCGCATCTCATGACCGTTCGTCCAGAGTTGCCATGACAGCTTCCGCCGACCACCTGACCGAGATGCTGCGGGGCCTGAGGCTCGACGGCGTCGACTACAGTCGCTGCCAATTGGCCGCCCCCTGGGGCGTCGCCTTCCCGCCGACCCATCAGGCCTATTTCCATTTCATCTCGCGCGGCAGTTGCTGGCTGAAGACGCCGGCCGGCGAGTGGCTGGAGCTCGCCGATGGCGATGCCGTGCTGCTGCCGCGCGGCGGCGGCCATGTGCTGGCAAGCTCGCCGGATGTCGTCGCTTCCCCGCCCTGCGACTGCCGGGTGCGCGAGGCCTACGGCAATATCTTCGATGTCGAAGGCGGCGGCACGGGCGCGCATATGCTGCTCTTCACCGGCCGCATGACCTTCAATGTCGATTTCGACCACCCTCTGCTGCGCCTGATGCCGGACCTGATGCGGATGAGCGACTTCATCGCCAACGAGCCCGGTATCCCGCATCTGCTCGAGGCGATGGGCCGCGAGGTCATGCTGGACCGGGTTGGCGCCGGCGGCATCCTCGCCCGCCTCGCCGATGTGCTGGCGGCCGCGATCATCCGCGCCTGGGTCGAAGGCGGCTGCGGCGCCGCCAAGGGCTGGGTCGCAGCCGCGCGCTGCCCGACGGTCGGCAAGGTGCTGGCCGCGATCCACGCCCATCCCGAGACCGACTGGACGGTCGAGAGCCTCGCCGAGCTGATGGGCGCCTCGCGCTCAGGGTTTGCGGAGCGCTTCGCCGAGGTCGTCGGCGAGACGCCGGCCCGCTATGTCGCGCAGGTCCGGATGCATCAGGCAAGGCAATGGCTCGCCCGCGACAAGTTGCGGATCGCGGTGGTGGCCCAGCGCCTCGGCTACGAGTCGGAAGCCTCGTTCAGCCGCGCCTTCAAGCGCATCACCGGCCTGGCGCCGAGCCAGGTGCGGACCGCCGGCGAAACGCCACCAGCGGCGATGTTCACGCCGGCGGCGGAAGCGGCAGAGTAATCGGCAACACGTCCAAGCGTCGTCATGCTCGCCCTTGTGGCGAGCATCCATGTCTTGAACACGACCTTCGACCCACGAAGACGTGGATGGTCGGGATAAGCCCGACCATGACAGGGAAGGTCCGCACCTCAAGTTCCCGCGCTTGCACCCACCAGATCGAACCAGCCGGCCTCGTCGATCACCTCGACGCCGTGCTTGGCCGCATCCTTGAGCTTGGAGCCGGCGCCCGGCCCGGCGACAAGGAGATCGGTCTTCGACGAAACCGAACCCGCGACCTTGGCGCCGAGCCGCTCGGCCATCGCCTTGGCCTCGTCGCGGGTCATCCGCTCCAGCGCGCCGGTGAAGACCACGATCTTGCCGGCAACGGGGCTCGCCGAAGCGACCGCTTCCAGCGGCTGCGGCGAGACCTGCGCCAGCAAACGGTCGAGCAATTCCTCGTTATGCGGCTCGCCGAAGAATTCGATCAGCGCCTCGACCACGGTCGGACCGACACTGTCGATGGCGCCGAGTTCCTGCCGCTCGGGCGAGGCCTCGTCGGCAGCAGCGATGCTCGCCGCCCGCAGCGCCTCGAACGAGCCGTAATGCCGCGCCAGCAGCCGCGCCGTCGTCTCTCCGATATGGCGGATGCCAAGCCCGAAGATGAAACGGTTCAGCGGCGGGGTGCGCCGGTCCTCGATCGCATCGAACAGCTTGGCGACGCTCTGGGCGCCAAACCCTTCCTTGGCCTTGAGCTTCTTCAGCGGATTGGCCGCGTCGCGCGCAGCCAGCGTGAAGATATCGGCCGGCTCCCTGACCGGCAGCTCGGGATCGCCATGGAAGAACTCGATCTGCTTGTCGCCGAGCCCGTCGATATCCAGCGCGTCGCGCGAAACGAAATGCTTGAGCCGCTCGACCGCCTGTGCCGGGCAGATCAGGCCGCCGGTGCAGCGGCGGATCGCATCCTCCTTGCCCGAGCGCGGATTGAGCTCCCGCGTCGCATGGCTGCCGCAGGCCGGGCACTGCGTCGGGAATTCGTAGGGCTTCGAATCCGCCGGGCGCTTGGCGAGATCGACCGCCTCGACGCGCGGGATCACGTCGCCCGCCCGCTTCACCGTCACCGTGTCGCCGATGCGGATATCGGTGCCGTCGCGGATCGGCAGGCCCTTGGAATCGAAGCCGCGGATATAATCCTCGTTATGCAGCGTCGCGTTGGTCACGACGACGCCGCCGACCGTCACCGGCTTCAGGCGCGCCACCGGCGAGAGCGCGCCGGTGCGGCCGACCTGGATATCGAGCGCCTCCAGCACGGTCGTCGCCAATTCGGCGGGGAATTTATGCGCGATCGCCCAGCGCGGCGCCCGCGAGACGAAGCCGAGCCGCGCCTGCAAGGCGAGATCGTCGACCTTGTAGACCACGCCATCGATATCGTAACCGAGTGTGGCGCGCTGGCTCTCGATCAGCCGGTATTGCGCGATCAGCTCCGCCACGCTCTCGCAGCGCTTCATCAGCGGGTTGGTGCGGAAGCCCCAGCGCCGGAACGCCTCGACCACGCCCGATTGCGTCGGCGCCGGCAGCACGGGCATCTCGCCCCAGGCATAGGCGAAGAAGCGCAAGGGCCGCGCGGCCGTGACACTGACATCGAGCTGGCGCAGCGAACCCGCCGCCGCATTGCGCGGATTGGCGAATTCGGGCAGCCCCCTCTCGCGCTGGCGCTCGTTGATCCCGGCGAAATCGGCGTGGCCGAGATAGACCTCGCCGCGGACCTCAACGATCTCGGGCACGTCCGGCCCGGCAAGCGTCTTGGGAATTTCGGAGATGGTGCGGGCGTTGAGGGTGACATCCTCGCCTTCCTCGCCGTCGCCGCGCGTCGCGGCCGCGACCAGCTCGCCTTTTTCATAACGCAAGGAAAGGGAGAGCCCGTCGATCTTCGGCTCGGCGGTGAAGGCGATGCCGTCCTCCTCCTTGCGGCCGAGGAAGCGATAGACGCGACCGACGAACTCGGCCACGGCCTCGTCCGAGAAGGCATTGTCGAGCGAAAGCATCGGCACGCGATGCCGGATCTTGGCGAACTTGCCGGATGGCTTGGCGCCAACCTTGGCGCTGACGTCGCTCTCCTGCTTCAGAGCTGGAAAGGCCTCTTCCAGTGCGACGAGCCGGAGACGCTTCGCGTCATAGGCCGCGTCGTCCATGATCGGCTGGTCGTCCTGGAAATAGGCGTCGTTCGCCGCCGGAACCTCGGCCGCGAGCAGCATGTGCTCGGCCTTCGCCTTGCGCGGCGTCAGCTCCGCGATCGGCGTTTCGGAGGGGGCGGAATCGTCGGCGTCGCTCATGGCACAGCATTAGGCGAGATGATCGTGACGAGGAAGGGCAGCAGCCTTTTTGCAGCTGGCGCAAGGCGGTGTCGTCCCGAAAGCTTGCGACAAAACCAGCTTTGGCGCGTATAGTTTACAGGCTGGGAATTGGAAGCTCGACGCCGCAGGCCGTTGACGCCAAGGATTTCGTCGACAGCCATATGGCGAACCGGGCCGGAACCGGGAGACACGCCATGGCCAATCTCGACGGCACAGTTCACGATATTGCCGCGCTCTCGCAGCCGCGCATCAGGACCATCACCACACGAGACCTGCACGAGGCGCTGCTGCGCGGCTGGGACGATTTCAAGGCGCAGCCGAGCCACCTCGTCTTCATCGCGCTGATCTATCCCGTCGCCGGCATCCTGCTGGCGCAGCTCACCGTGAGCTACAATATCTTCCCCCTGCTCTTCCCGCTGCTTTCGGGCTTCGCGCTGCTGGGTCCCTTCGCCGCGATCGGGCTCTACGAGATCAGCCGCCGGCGCGAGAAGGGTATGGATACGTCCTGGATGCACGCCTTCGCTGTGCTGCGCTCGCCCTCAATCGGGCAGATCGCCCTGCTCGGCGCCATGCTGACCGGAATTTTCCTCGCCTGGCTCTTCAGCGCCTGGTTCCTCTATCGCGGCCTGCTCGGCCTGCCGGCCGATGTCTCGACCGCCGATTTCCTGCGCGCCGTGTTCACCACCGCGGATGGCTGGATCATGATGGTGATCGGCAATGCGATCGGGCTGCTGCTCGCCATCCTCGCCTTCTCGATATCGGTCGTGTCCTTCCCGCTGATCATCGACCGGCATGTCGATGCCCCCACAGCGATCCGCACCTCGATCGCCGCCGTCGAGGCCAATCCGCGCGTGATGATGTACTGGGGCCTGATGGTGACGGGCTTGCTCGTGCTCGGCTGCCTGCCGATGCTGGTCGGGCTGATCGTGGTCATGCCGGTGCTCGGCCACGCCACCTGGCATCTCTACCGCAAGCTCGTGGACTGAGGTCCGCGAGCGCCAAGGGGAACCTTTGGCGCCCAAAACGGGTTCACCCCCTGCCAGATCGAGCCGCAAGGCTCCATTCCGTCAGGGGGCTTTTCATGAACAACATCATTTATCTCGTCGGCCTCGTCGTGGTCGTGCTCGCCATCCTCTCCTTCCTCGGCCTGCGCTGAGGAGGGGGGGCGGAAAGCGCGTACCCAACAGGCCGCGGCGCGAAGCGCACCGATCTTCAAAGAAATAGCGCCGTCATCCCGGGCTTGACCCGGGATCCATCCCAGAGCGCAAAGCCCTACGATGGATTCCGGAGCTGCGCTGCTTTGCAGCTTGTCCGGGATGACGGCGCTTTTGTGTAAAGGCTGAAGCTCAGCCGCGAGGGCCGCCACGCGGCTTGCCCTTGCCGAACGGCTTGGGGCCACCCGGGCGCCCGCCCTCGGGTTTGCCGGCGAAAGGCTTGCCCTTCCCCGCGAACGGCTTCTTGAAGCCACCGCTCGGCTTGCCGTCATCGCGGCGCGGCGGGCGTGCATCGTCGCGCGAGGGCCTGCTGTCGGCGCGATAGGGCTTGCGGTCCTCGCTCCGTGGCGCGCGTTGATTCGCGTCCCGGGGCTCGAATCGCGGCCGCTGCGGCCTGTCATCCGCAGCCTGATCGTCACCCCAGCTCTTGCGCGGCGCAGCCGGGCGCTCGGCCTTGTCGGCGAAGGACTTGGCCGGGCGACGCTCGGCCTCGGTCGTCGGCTCGATCACGATCTTGTCGCGATCCGGGATACGCACGGAATCATAGAAGCGGTCGGCCACATCGGCGTCGATCTCGACCTTGGTCTCCCGGTCGAAGATGCGGATGGCGCCGACCTCGTCGCGCGTGATCCGGCCACGGCGGCACAGCATCGGCAGGAGCTGGCGCGGATCGGCGCCCTGCTTGCGGCCGATATCGAGCCGGAACCAGACGGTGTCGCCGCGCGGACCGGCAGGCTTGCGCGGCCGCTCGCCATCCTCGCCCTCATCGCGGCCAAACGGGCGGCGCTTATTGGCATAGTCCTCGTTCGTGCGGGCCGGGCGGCGCTCGTCGCGGCCGAAGCCGGGATCGCCGCCCTCTTCCGCCGCCGGCAGGCGGGCGCGATAGAGCCGAACCAGCGCGGCGGCGATATCGCGCGCCTCGCGGCCGGCCATCAGCGCCTCGATCATGCCGGCATCGTCCTCGGAGCCGTCGCCGTTGAG
>JAEWKP010000190.1 GCA_023393655.1 Pseudomonadota bacterium
CGTGGCAGGAGAGCGCCGGCGGTTCGGCTACCGCAGGATCCACATCATGCTGGACCGCCAGGGCATCGTGATGAACCAGAAGAAGCTGCGGCGGCTCTATCGCGAGGAGAAGTTGCAGGTGCGCCGGAACGGCGGCCGCAAACGGGCACTGGGCACGCGCAGGCCCATGCTCGTGCCGGATCGGGCCAACGCGCGCTGGAGCCTCGATTTTCTCTCCGACCACGATCTCGGACGGTCGCCGCTTCAGGGTGCTCGCCATCGTTGACGACTATACGCGGGAGTGCCTGGCACTCGTCGCCGACACCTCGCTCTCGGGCCTGCGCGTGGCTCGGATGGCGTCATTCGGCTGCGCGGCCGGCCGGGGACGATCGTGTCCGACAACGGCACCGAGTTCACCTCGATGGCGATCCTGCGCTGGTGCCAGGAGACCGGCGTCGCGTGGCACTACATCGCTCCCGGTAAGCCAACGCAGAACGCCTTCGTCGAGAGCTTCAACGGACGCTTCCGGGACGAGTGCCTGAACACCCACTGGTTCCTGACCCTTGCGGATGCGGCCGAAAAGATGGAGGCTTGGGTCAAATACTATAACGAGGATCGGCCGCACGGGGCCATCGGCAACAAGCCACCGATCCTGCTGCAAAATCCCGGCGGAGCACCCAGCTTGCCGCCGTGACGAAGGCCGGAAACTCCAGCCTCCGGCGGTCCAGCGTGTGGTCTCGGATCAATGAAACTCAGGACTCTCCCTCAGACCGGAGGAGAAAAGGGTCTCAGGTCATGACGACAGCGGAGAACCGGCGGCGTGCTGCGGGAAAAAGTTGCTCTGACACGCGCCGGAAAGCGACCGGCAAAATCGCGCAAGGCAGCCCCTTCTGCGGACGAAGAGGTAACCGGCCTCGATGGCTGGGAGGAGTTCGAAGCGGAGGGATTGCTTCGGTAGGGCGAGCCCCGCTTCGCATTTGCGGGATTGCTGGCGTGCTCATCTATCGGAACACTGCCAGCTGTTGTGCAGCCATTCCCCTGTTGACGCCTAGTGACGCGACATCGGGCTTCAGAGCAATGAGACCAAGGTTGCGATTGCCAATGAGATAGCAGCTGCCGCAACAGCCGCGGCACCGGTTTGTGACAGGATTAATTCGACACGCCTGTGCATAGCGCATAACGCAAGCGACCAAATGGCGCATTGTGATCGTTGCTGCATGCCCCATATCACGCCTGCGGTTCGCTGACCGCTTCGGGCACCCTCCCGCCGAAGCTTGGTCGCGCCGTTCCCCTCGAAGCTTTTGGCACAACGCCTCGGCTTCTACTTGGCCGGCTCCCTCAGGGATGCCGGCCTTTTTTCTATCGGTCTCTCCCGGAAAGAGCTCACCCGTGTGGCGGATCGGCGGGAGCTCATGGGCCGCAATCGCCATCTCGTGAAGAACACGCCCCACGTCAGGTAGGCTTTTGCAGTTAGAAGCGCTCGAAGGTCAGGCGTAACCTGACGCGATCCGCACCTGAAAGCAGGAGCACGACATGCAGCAGGCCGTCGTCGCCGTGACTACCCGGGTTGGAGTGAAGGGCGCCTTCGATGTCGACTTGCCCCTCGACGCGGCCACGCTGAATGAGCGCCTCTTCGACATCGGTCTATGGCTGATCGACCGCCACATCCCGCACCAGGCCCGCATCCTCTGGGAGCCCTATCATCGGCGGATCCGCGTCAGTTTTCCAGACGCAGAAGATGCAGGTGCTTTTCGCCAGTGCTTCGGAGCGCCGCTGAACTGATCATAGTCCATGTGGGCAAGAGCTGATCGGCGGCCCGCTGGTATCGAGCCGTCCGATCTCTTTGCTGCGTGCGCTTATCAGGCGACGGTGTCGGCCAAGTCCTTTGCGACCTTGAACTTCACGACGGTCTTCGCCGGTACGTCGATCATAGCGCCGGTCGACGGGTTGCGGGCCTGGCGCGCCTCCCGACTGGCGGAAGACAGCTTGCCGATGCCGCCGAGGGTGACGTCACTGCCCGACTTCAGTGTCTTGGAAACCACGCCTGCAAGCGAGGCGAGTACGGCAGACACGTCAGCCTTGGACTTGGCAGCGTCTTCAGCGATCGCGGCAATCAGTTCGTTCTTGGTCATATTTCGCTCCAGCTCGTTGCGAAGTGCCTTCAGGCGATCAGTTCGACTTGGTGGTCTTGGCCCGGGCCGGCGCTTTCCGCCGCTGCTGACCCAAGCCCATCTTCTTGGCCAAGGTAGAGCGAGCCTCGGCATAGGCCGGTGCCACCATTGGATAGTCGGGGGGCAGGCCCCAGCGCGTGCGGTAATCTTCAGGCGACATGTTGTAGGCCGTGCGCAGGTGGCGCTTCAGCGACTTGAACTTCTTGCCGTCCTCGAGGCAGATCAGAAACTCTGGCGTGATCGACTTCTTGATCGAAACGATCGGGGTCGGGCGCTCTTCGACGACCGGCGCGGGCGGTGCGCCAAGGCCAGAAATCGCCGCATGCGTAGTGGCAATCAGACCGGGAAGGTCAGCCGCCGGCACGCTATTGTTGGAAACGTAAGCCGACACGATATCGGCCACGAGACCGATCAGGTTTCCGTTCTCTTCGGACATGATCCACTCCATGAATTGGCGCACTCAATCCGCAATCTTACGTGCGAATCGATGCCGTGTGTCTCGACCTATGCCGATCGGAACCTCGACTCAAGACTTCAAGCCTCGACACCGCAACATAAGTGAGCTTTCCAACACTTGGTTGCATCAGACTTGCCCATATTGACGTAAGTTAACATTTCAGGGTTGGATACCAGGACCCGTCAGAACCCGTCAGTGGCGTTGA
>JAEWKP010000205.1 GCA_023393655.1 Pseudomonadota bacterium
CCGCCGCAGGCGGCGAGCGTAAGCGGCAGCAGGATCGCGAAGTCCTGTGCCTTGAACCGCAGGATCGGTGCGATAAGCCGATGATGGAACACGGGCGATGTCCAGTCGTGACCGGGCCGGCGAAACGCGGCCTGGCGATGAGTCCTGTGGAACCGATATGCCCCCGGACCTCTCGTGCCAGTGTGGAAGCCTATTTTCAAGTTGTTAACTATGGGTTGCACCAGCGCGGATGCGCCTTGCCATGGCGCAGGCGCAGCCGCTGTGGCAGCGTGACCGGATGTCGAACACTGCCGCTTCCCCCCGCGCTCCCAGCTATACCGCTTTCGGCTTGAGGGCCGAGGCCGAGCCGCTGGCGCCGGGCCTCCATATCGTCGCGACGCCGATCGGCAACCTCCGCGACATCTCGTTTCGGGCGCTGGCGACGCTCGCCGCCGCCGATGCGATCCTGGCCGAGGATACCCGCACCTCGAAGACGCTGCTGGCGCATTACGGCATAGCGACGCCGCTTCTGCCCTATCACGAGCACAATGCCGCGCAGATGCGGCCGAAGGTGCTGGGGAAGCTGCGTGAGGGCGGCAAGCTCGCCCTGATCTCGGATGCCGGCACGCCGCTGGTTTCCGATCCCGGCTACAAGCTCGTCGCCGAGCTGGTGGCGGAAGGTTTGCCCGTCACCGGCATTCCCGGCCCCTCCGCCGTGCTGGCGGCTTTGGTGCTGGCTGGCCTGCCGACCGACCGCTTCTTCTTCGAGGGCTTTTTGCCGCCGAAATCGGGCGGGCGCCGCACGCGCCTGACCGAGCTCGCCGCGATTCCCGGCACGCTGGTCTTCTTCGAATCGCCGCGCCGCCTCGCCGAGATGCTGGCTGACGCCGCAGCCGTGCTCGGCGCCCGGCCGGGTGCCGTCGCGCGCGAGCTGACCAAGTTCTACGAGACGGTCCGGCGCGGCACGCTTCCCGAACTCGCCGCCCATTACGATGGCGAGGAGGAGGCGCGCGGCGAGATCGTCGTGATCATCGGTCCGCCCGGCGCCGCCGACCTCGTCACCAGCGACGAGGCGATCGACGAGCGCCTGCGGGCAGCGATGGCCAAGGTCTCGCTGAAGGAAGCCGTGGCGCAGGTCGCGGCCGAGACCGGCCAGCCGCGTCGCAAGATCTATGCCCGCGCGCTCGAATTGACCCGCGACGATCCGTGACCAGGGCAGGCGCCGATCCGGAGGGGCGCAGCCATAAGGCAAGACGCTCCGGCCTGACCGGACGCCGCGCCGAATGGCTCGCCATCCTCTGGCTGACGGCGAAGGGCTATCGCCTGCTGGAGCGGCGCTTCGGCGGCAAGGGTGGCGAGATCGATCTCGTGATGAAGCGCGGCCGCACCATCGCCTTCGTCGAGGTCAAGGCGCGTAGGCACCTCGACGACGCCACGATCGCGATCACCGCGGAAAAGCAGCGGCTGGTCGAGCGGCGCATAAGGCACTGGCTTTCGCGCAATCCCTGGGCTGCCAGCCATCATCTGCGCGCCGATGCGGTCTTCCTGGCACCCTGGCGCCGGCCGCGCCATGTTCCCGCCGCCTTCGCGCTTGTCCTCTGATGCAGGACGCCCCACTTGCAGGAACCCCGCCCGCGGCCCGATAAGAACGGCCTGCAACAGGAAGCCTGTCATGAGCCTCAACGTCGCCATCCAGATGGACCCGATCGAGCGCATCCGGATCGCCGGGGATACCGGCTTCGCGCTGATGCTGGAAGCGCAGGCGCGCGGCCATTCGCTCTACACCTACACGCCCGACAAGCTCTCGATCCGCGACGGCAAGGTCACCGCGCCGATGCGCCCGGTGAAGGTGCGCGATGCCGAGGGCGACTATTTCACCGCCGGCACCGAGGAGAAGGTCGACCTCTCCACGCTCGATGTCGTGCTGCTGCGGCAGGACCCGCCGTTCGACATGGCCTATGTCACCACCACCCATATGCTGGAGCGCATCCATCCGAAGACGCTGGTGGTCAACGATCCGACCTCGGTGCGCAACGCGCCGGAAAAGATCCTCGTCACGCATTTCCCGGAATTGATGCCGCCGACCCTGATCACCCGCGACCGGGCGGAGATCGAGGCCTTCCGCGACGAGCATGGCGAGATCGTCATGAAGCCGCTCTACGGCCATGGCGGCGCGACCGTCTTCAAGACCGGCAAGGACGACCCGAATTTCGGCTCGCTCTTCGACCTGTTCAGCAACCTCTTCCGCGAGCCCTGGGTGGTGCAGGGCTTCATCAAGGAGGTCACCGAGGGCGACAAGCGCATCATCCTGATCGACGGCAAGGCGGCGGGCGCCGTCAACCGCGTCCCGGCGGTGGGAGACCTGCGCGCCAACATGGTGCGCGGCGGCGCGGCCCGCCCGACCGACCTGTCGAAGCAGGAGCTCGCGATCTGCGAGGCGATCGGCCCGACCTTGCGCGAGCGCGGCCTGCTGCTCGTCGGCATCGACGTGATCCACGGCAAGCTGACCGAGATCAACGTCACCGCGCCGACCGGCGTGCGCGCGATCAAGAAGCTCGGCGGTCCGGACCTCGCGGCGCAGCTCTTCGACGTGATCGAGGCGAAGCGCGGCCGCTAATCCGCCCTGACATAACCCTTCCAGCAGCGCCCGAGCGCGATCTCCCGCCGGCCCGTCAGGACCGGCGCGTAGATCCGGCGCAGGGCCTCGTTCGCGACCGTGACCGGGCAGAGCGGATAGAGCACCAGGTCCGCCTCGCGGGCGAGCGCGATTTCCTCGGAATCCGGCTTCGGCACGGCGCGGAACGGGTCGGCGCCGATGGCGATGCCGCGCGGCGCGCTGCGCCCCATCACGGCGGGAAACGGGTTGACGAAATTGAGGCTCATGATCGTCCCGAAACGGCGCCCGCTCGCCTGCTCATGCGCCAGGATCGCCGAGACGCCCTCGTCCACCGCCATCAGCCAGGAGGCCTGGAAGTCGAGCTCGGAATAGAGCTGCGGTGACGGCAGCATCTCGCGGGCGGTGAACTCCCGGAAGGTCGCGGGATGGTTGGCGTAGATGTCGAGCATCGCGCTGGCGCGGTTCATGACGTCGGCATGCTGCGAGACCTGGCCCAACTGGCCGAGATGCTGGTTCGGCAGGGCGACATAGCCTGCCTGCGCCATCAGCGCGCGTGCGCCGCGCTGGAGCACCGTTTCGGCCGGCGGGATCGCGGTGGCGGCGACGAGGCCGCAGACGACGAGCGCACCGCGCCGGCCGCTGCCGAGCCAGCGTGACAGGATCACCAGCAGCACCGGCCAGATGAAGATGAAGGCCTGCCCGCCGGTATTCTGGGTCTCGAAGAACAGCCCCGCGGCGAGGACGACCGCGAGCCAGGCGACGTCGCGGTCGAGCAGGCGGGCGAAGCCGGCAGCGGAAGGCTGGCGACGCAGTGCGAGCGCGGCATCAATCAGGTCGCGCCGGTCCAGCCAGAGCAGGGCGAGCCCGAGCGCTGTTCCGGCGCCGACGATGTCGAGATGCAGCGAGGCGGCCTGGACGAAGCGCGGCAGGATGCCGCCGGCATTGATCGCGATCAGCGCGAGGATGCCGTCGAAATAGGCGCCGACGAGGCCGGTCGCGAGTTCGAAGCCGAGCATCCCCAGCCCGGCAGCGGTGGCGATCAGCAGGCTCTGGCGCCAGCCGATCCGCCCGGCCGCGAGCGCGAAGGCCGTGACCAGGCCCCCGGCGAGGAAGCCGGTGATCTTGATCAGGAACAGCGCGGTCAGCGTCCAGCCGATGACGGCGCCGAGCGCGGGACCGCGCAGGAAGACGAGGCCTGAGACCAGCACATAGAGCACGATGCTGACATGCCGGTTGTAGATGCCGAACCCGTCGGTGCCGGGGAAGAAGGAATAGTGCTCGACATTGATCGGCAGGATCTGGAAGGCGAGATAGGGCAGGAGCAGCGCCAGCGCCTTGGCGCGCGACTGCTGGCTGACTTTGTGCAGGATCAGCGCCATGGCCGGAGCCGTCACCGCGAACAGGCACCATTGTGCCGTGAGCAGCGGATGAGCGCGCGGAAACAGCGCATCGAACCCGGCGAAGAGCCAGTAGCCGAGCGGCCCGACCGGCGCGATGAAGTCGATCAGCGGCACCTGCCCGTCGCCGATCCGGTTGGCGGCATCGAGATAGAGGACGAGGTCCCAGTACATCGGCCAGAGCGGCAGCGTCAGGGGCTGCGTCAAGAGCAGGGCACAGATCAGGACGGCAGCGCCGAGCAGGACGAGCGGCAGGCTCGGAAGCCATCGCGCCTCGGTTGTAACGCCCGCCTCGATCGTGCCGCCGGTCTGCATTGTGCCCTTCCCCGTGCTTTCGACGGGGATTGGCTAGCAGATGCGGGTTAAGATCGGCCTTCGGCCAGGATTTGCCCGTTCAGCGGATTGGCCTCGTCCCAGCCATAGCGCAGCGTCTCGAAGCGCATCGTCAGGGAATCGATCAGCAGCAGCTTGCCGACGAGCGGCTCGCCGAAGCCGGTGATGGCGCGCACGACCTCGAGCGCCATCAGCGAGCCGATCACGCCGGGCAGGGCGCCGAGTACCCCTGCTTCCGCACAGGTCGGGATCGCGCCGGGCGGCGGGGCTTCCGGGAAGAGGCAGCGCCAGGTCGGGTTCGGCCGCCCGTCCGGCCCGGTCTCATGGGCGCGGATTGTGGTCAGCGAACCGTCGAAGCGCCCGAGCGCGCCCATCACCACCGGCTTGCGCTCGTGGAAGCAGGCATCGGAGACGGCATAGCGCGTCGCGAAATTGTCGGAGCCTTCGGCGACGACGTCGTAGAAGGCGATCAGCGCGCGGGCATTATGCGGATCGAGTCGCGTGACATGCTCCTCGACCACGACGTTCGGGTTCAGGTTGCGCACGAAGCGCGCGGCGACCACCGCCTTGTGCGCGCCGATATCCTCGTTCGTGAAGATGGTCTGGCGCTGCAGGTTCGAGAGCGAGACGATGTCGTCGTCGACGATGCCGATCTTCCCGATGCCGGCGGCAGCGAGATACTGAAGCAGCGGCGCGCCGAGCCCGCCGGCCCCGACGACCAGGACGCGCGCGTTCTTCAGCCGCTGCTGGCCCGGCCCGCCGATCTCGGGCAGGACGATATGGCGCGCATAGCGCTCGATCTCGTCGTCGTTCAGCATCATGGCTGGCAGCCTAAGGCCGGGAGCGGCCCCTCGGCAATCGCCATGCCTGCGCGATCATACCGTCGTGATGAACATGACCTTTCGCCAGCTTGGCCGCGCCGCCGCGCCATGCCATCGTGCCGCCATCGAGGGCCGGACAACGGCGCCCGGCTGCAATAGGGGATCGCTTCCATGCGTTTGGGTTCTTTTGCGGCGGCGCTCGCCGGCGTGGCGCTTTCGACTGTCGCGGCCTTGGCGCAACCGCAGCCGATCAAGCCCGCGGTTGTCTATGACAAGGGCGGCAAGTTCGACAAATCCTTCAACGAGGGCGTCTTCATCGGCGCCGAGAAGTTCAAGACGGAAACCGGCGTCGAGTTCCGCGATTTCGAGCCGACCAACGACGCGCAGATCGAGCAGGCCTTGCGCCGCTTCGCCCGCGACGGCCACTCGCCGATCATAGCGGTCGGCTTCTCGCAGGCTACTGCCCTCAAAAAGGTGGCGGCCGAGTTCCCGGACCAGAAGTTCACGATCATCGACATGGTCGTCGAATTGCCGAACGTGCAGTCGGTCGTCTTCAAGGAGCATGAGGGCTCCTATCTCGTCGGCCTGCTCGCGGCGATGGCCTCGAAATCCGGCAAGGTCGGCTTCGTCGGCGGCATGGATATCCCGCTGATCCGCAAGTTCGCCTGCGGCTATGTCCAGGGCGTCAAGGCCGGCAAGGCCGATGCCGAGATCTTCCAGAACATGACCGGCTCGACGCCGGCGGCCTGGAACGACCCGGTCAAGGGCGGCGAGCTCGCCAAGTCGCAGATCGATCGCGGCGCCGACGTGGTTTATCACGCCGCCGGCGGCACCGGCATCGGCGTGCTCCGCGCCGTGGCGGATGCCGGCAAGCTCGGCATCGGCGTCGATTCCAACCAGAACGCCCTGCATCCCGGCAAGGTGCTGACCTCGATGCTGAAGCGCGTCGACATCGCCGCCTACAACTCGTTCAAGGCGGCGCAGGAGGGTTCCTGGAAGCCGGGCATCTCCGTGCTGGGCCTCAAGGAAGGCGGCATCGATTGGGCGCTGGATGACAACAACAAGGCCCTGATCACGCCCGAGATGAAGGCCGCTGCCGACAAAGCCAAGGCCGATATCATCGCCGGCGCCGTCAAGGTCCACGACTACATGTCCGACCAGAAATGCACGATGTGAGGCGCGGGCGGCTCCCTTGAGTTCCGCGCCCGCCATTGCGCTTGTCGGTATCTTCAAGCGCTTCGGCCCGGTCGTGGCCAACAGGGACGTGTCCCTGTCGGTCGCGGCTGGCTCGATCCACGGCATCGTCGGCGAAAACGGCGCCGGCAAGTCGACGCTGATGTCGATCCTCTACGGCTTCTACGAGGCCGATGCCGGCGAGATCAGGATTGCCGGCGCGCCGCGCCGCATCCGCTCCCCGGCCGATGCGATCGCGGCCGGGATCGGCATGGTCCACCAGCATTTCATGCTGGTGGAGACGCTGAGCGTCGTCGAGAACGTCGTGCTCGGCGCCGAAGGCGGAGCGCTGCTCAAGGGCGACATCGCCAAGGCACGCGCCGCGCTCGCAAGGCTCTCCGGGGATTACGGCCTCGCGATCGATCCCGATGCCATCGTCGGCGAGCTTTCCGTCGGCCTGCAACAGCGTGTCGAGATCCTGAAGGCGCTGTATCGCGGCGCCGAAATCCTGATCCTCGACGAACCCACGGCAGTGCTGACCCCGGCCGAGGCCGACCAGCTCTTCGCCCTGCTCCGGGCGCTGAAAGCGCAGGGCAAGACGGTGATCCTGATCACCCACAAGCTGCGCGAGATCATGGACGTCACCGACCGGGTCTCGGTGATGCGCCGCGGCGAGATGGTCGCCCATGTCGCCACCGCCGAAACCTCGCCGCCGGCTTTGGCCGAGGCGATGGTCGGCCGGCGCGTGCTGCTGCGCGTCGAGAAGGAGCCGCGCGAGCGTGGCGCGCCGGTGCTGGAGGCGGTCGGCCTGTCCTGCCGCGACGGGCGCGGCACGGAGACCCTGAAGGACGTCAATCTCACGCTCCATGCTGGCGAGATCGTCGGCATCGCCGGTGTCGCCGGCAATGGCCAGAGCGAATTGCTGGAAGCGCTCGCCGGCCTGATCCAGCCGAGTCGCGGCGTGATCCGGCTGGGCGGCCAGATACTCGCCGCCGCCGATCGCCATCCGGCGCGGCTGCGCGAACGAGGCCTGATGCATATCCCCGAGGACCGTCATCGCAGCGGCCTCGTCACCGCCTTCTCCGCCGCCGAGAACGCCATTCTGGGCTATCAGCACGATCCCGCCTTCGGCTCCGGCCCGCTGCTCTCGCCGGCCCGCATCGAGGCCCATGCCCGCGAGGCCTTTGCAGCCTATGACGTGCGCCCGCCCGATCCAGCGCTGAAGACGGCGAAGTTCTCGGGCGGCAACCAGCAGAAGATCGTGCTCGCCCGCGAGATCGAGCGCGGCCCCAAGGTGCTGCTCGTCGGGCAGCCGACGCGCGGCGTCGATATCGGGGCGATCGAGTTCATCCACAACCAGATCATCAAGATGCGGGACGCAGGCAAGGCAATCCTCCTCGTCTCGGTCGAGCTCGA
>JAEWKP010000214.1 GCA_023393655.1 Pseudomonadota bacterium
ACCTCGGCCGCGACGACGGCGACGCCGCGCCCGGCATCGCCGGCGCGGGCGGCCTCAACGGCGGCGTTCAGGGCGAGCAGGTTGGTCTGGAAGGCGATACCGTCGATCACGTCGGTGATCTCCGAGATGCGCTTCGAAGCGCCCTCGATCCGGGCCATCGCCTCGACCGCGTCGCGGACGATGTCTCCGCCGGTGCGCGCGACATTGGCGGCTTCGTCTGCCAGCGAAACGGATTCGCGCGAAGCATGGGTCGAGGTCTTGACGGAAGCCGCGAGCTGCTCGGTCGTCGCTGCGCTCTCCTCCAGCGCCGAGGCCTGCTGCTCGGTGCGCATCGACAGGTCCTGTGCGCCGGCGCTGATCTCCTGCGAGGAGGAAGAGATCGCGGCCGAGGTCGCCTTGATCGTACCGACCATCTCCTGCAGGCGCGCCATGGCGCCGTTGAAATGGTCGCGGATCTCGGCGTATTCGGCCGGGATCTCGGCGCTCATGCGATAGGTCAGGTCGCCGTCGGCGAGCGCCGCCATGCTCTGGCTGACGCAGGCAATCGCCTGATCGCGCTCGGCCGCCTTGGCCTGCTCGATGGCGCGAGCCTCGGCCTCGGCCTTCAGGCGGGCTTCCTCCGAGGCTTCCAGATAGACTGTGATCGCATAGTCCATGTCGAGCATGGCCGCCTTGACGATGGCACCGATCTCGGCCGAGCGCTCGGCCACGCCGGGCATGCGCCTGCCCAGCGCGTTCTTCGGCCAGCGCGCCTCCAGCACCCCGGCGAGCAACTTCTCCAGGATCAATGCATAGCCGCCGATATACCAGCGCGGCTCCAGGCCGATGCGGGCATGGATCTTCCCGACCTGAGTGACGGCGGCGATATAGTGCTCGTCGAAGGTGCCGGTGGCGATGCCGCTCCAGTGCTTGCCCTGGCGCTGCTTGGCACTTTCGATGTGCTGTTCGTTGCTGAAGAAGGCCTTGGTTTCGGGAAAGGCGCGCAACTGCGCATAGAAGGCGTCGAGAGCGCTCGGAACCGCCGTGCCCAGAGCGTCACCGACGTCGCGAATGCGCGCCTGCGCTTCCGGGCCGAGCTGCATGAAGGCGAGCCGCTTGGCGAGATGATTCAGTGCCGACATCAGGAGGTCCCCAGCCTCGGGCGGAAACCGCTTCCGCCTGAGCCGGACCATGGGCCATCAGGGTTAACAACCTATGAGGGCATGTCTTGATCTGGGTCAATTTCTACAAAGACGAGCTGTTGTGTTGATAATGTTTTGACGCGAAGATCATGTGACCTCGGAAATTGAAGCAGGCAACAACAAGAAGATACCCTGCTTTTCAGCCGGCTTCGTGACGCTCCAGGAAATCCTCCACCGAGAGATTGCGAAAATCGTCGAGAGCCATGCGTAGCCGCGTGTGTTCCCAGTCCCACCAGGAGAGATTTTGCAATCTATCCGCGATATCCTCGGTGAAGCGTCGCCGCACCAGACGGGCCGGATTGCCGGCGACGATGGTGTAGGGTGCCACATCCTTGGTGACGACCGCGCCGCTCGCGACCACCGCACCGGTGCCGATATTGCGGCCGGCGAGAACGATCGCACCATGGCCGATCCAGACATCGTGGCCGATCGTCACGGCGTGGGCCCGGCGCCAGTCGAAGAAGGCCGCGTCATCCTCGGCATCGTCGAAATAGGCGGTAGCGCGATAGGTGAAATGCGACTGGCTGGCGCGATGCATCGGATGGTTGCCGGGATTGATCCGGGTCATCGCCGCGATCGAGCAGAATTTGCCGATTGTCGTGTAAATGACATTCGCGTCGTTCACGACATAGGAGTAGTCCCCCATCGTCGACTCGGCGAAGACGGTGCGCGCGCCGATCGCGGTGTAGCGGCCGAGCGTCGCTTGCCTCACCTGGGCAGTTGAGTCGATCACCGGTTCGAGTCCCAGCTTCTTCGCGGCCATGCCCTCATCCTCTCCTGATATCGCGATCCCCGCCGCTGAGGCGGGCGTGCTCGTTGTGGTGGTCGGCCCTTCCGGGGCAGGGAAGGACACGCTGATGGACGCGGCACGGGCCGAGCTTGTGCGCGATCCGCGCTATCGTTTCGCCCGCCGCCTGATCACACGGCCGGCGATGGCCGGCGCCGAGGACCATGATTCCTGCGACGAAGACGGTTTTCGCGCGATCGAGGCCGATGGAGCCCTCGCCCTGAGCTGGCGGGCACATGGGCTGAGCTACGGTATTCCGGCGGCCGAACTTGCGGGCATCGCTGCAGGCGGCGTGGTGATCGTCAATGTGTCGCGGCGCGCCATCGCAGCGGCGGAGCGGCTGGCGGAGCGCGTCGTCGTGCTCAACATCACCGCGCCGGTCGCGGTGCTGGCGCAGCGTCTGGCGGCGCGCGGGCGCGAAAGCGAGGCCGATATCGCGGCGCGGCTGAAGCGCGAGGCGCCGCTGACGGCGGAACGTGCCGAGATCGTCACGATCCTGAACGACCGCAGCGTCGCCGAGGCTGCCGCCGAGCTCCTGGCCGTCCTGCGCGCGCTCGGCCGGCATGGCTCCTAGCCGAAAGCGTAGGAATCGAGCAGGCGGAAGCGGCCGGCGCGGTCGTCCTGCCTGAACAGCGCGAAGCGATCGATCCTGACCGGGCCGGCGGGGACAGCGGTCGCATGGGCGGTCTCAAGCGCCTGCTTCACCGGTGCGGCCTGCTCGCCCGGCAACGACCCGGTCAGAGTCATGTGGAAGCGGAAGGCATCGCCGACATAGGGGTAGCCATAGGCCTCGAGATAGGCGTGCTGGGCTGGGGTGAGCGGGCTTTTCAGGCGCCGGGCCTTATCCGCTTCGGAAAGCGGTGCGCGGAAGAGCTCGAAGGCCTGCACCGTCGCGAAGGCGAAGCGCTGGAGGGCTTCGCTCGGTTCGGGCGGTGTCAGGGCGACGAAGGAGCCGAGCGCCGTGACGCTCAGGCCCGCCAGCTCCACGGCGTCGAGCCCGGCGGCGTGGTTGCGGGCGAAGGCGCGCAACTGCTCCTCGCTGCGGCCTTCGGCGAGCTCGAAAGGCGCTTTCAGCGTCGCGTGAAAACCGTAGCGCCGCGGCTCCTCGGTGAAAGCAGGCCACAGAGTCGGATCGCATCCGGGCGGGACCGCGAAAGGCAGGTCCTCGCCCGTCAGCGCGTCATAGCCGAGCGTCGTGCTGCCGAAGCGCCAGAGCGCGCTGTCGGCAGCGGGGGCGTAATAGACGGCGTAGCGCGGCTTGCTCAAAATGCGCGCTCGCCCTGCGACCAGACTGCGCCGAGGACCGGCGTCGCGCCAAGCACCTTGAAGCGCACGAGATCGGCGCGCAGCCCGGTCTTGAGATGGCCGCGATCGCGGAGGCCGAGGATGTCGGCGACCTTCCAGGTGACCATGCCCATGGCCTCGGGCAATGCGATGCCATGGTCGGCATTGAGCTTGACGACGGCCTGCAGCAGGCTCGCCGGCACGTAATCCGAGGAGAGGCCGTCGAGCAGGCCCTTCTCGGCGAGCTCGGAAACCGAGACGCCGCCGGAATGCGAGCCGCCGCGCACGACGTTCGGCGCGCCCGCGATCGTGGCGAGGCCGGCCTGCTTGGCGGCGGTGGCAGCCTCGACCGTGGTCGGGAATTCCGAGATCACCGCACCCGAGGCGACCCCTTCCTCGACATGCTCGGGGATCGTGTCGTCATGGGTCGCGAGCGGGATGCCGCGCGCGCGGAAGATGTCGACGACCGCCTGCCAGTTCTTGGCGACATTGGCAGCGCCTTCGCGCTGGCGCACCTCGACGTCCGCCTCGAATTCCGCGACCGTCTTGCCGTTGCCTACGGCATAGGTCTTGAGGTGCTGGAGATCGCGCCACTGGCGCTGGCCGGGCGTGTGATCCATCAGCGAGACGAGCTGGACGAGTTCGTCGTCCTGATAGGGCGCGATGTCTTCAAGCAGGCCCGGGCTCGTCAGCTCGCAGCGCATGTGGATGCGGTGATCGATGCGGAAGACGTTCTCGCTCTTGCCATAGGCGAGTGATTTCATCACGTCGGCGAAGATGTCCTTGCGATAGTCCTTGGCCGAGAAGGGCGTGCCGGCGCAGACCGCGTCATAGACCGTGGTGACGCCGGCCGCAGCCATCTGCGCGTCATGGACCAGCGCCGCCGCCAGCCCGTTCGGCCAGAAGACCTTCGGGCGCGGCATGAAATGCTTTTCCATGTTGTCGGTGTGCATCTCGACGAGACCGGGCGCGACATAGTCGCCGCCGACATCGATGGCGCCGGGGAGGGAGGATCGGCCCTGGTCGACCGCTGTGATGCCGCTTGCGTCGAAGGCGATGGTGCCGGTGACGACCTCGTTCTCGAGGATCAGCCTGGCATTGGTGAGTACAGTCTGCATCGTCAGGCCTTCCGGAAAGCGGTGATGTCGAGATAGCGCGTCGCGACGCGTTCGCGAACCGCCTCGTCATGGAAAATCCCGACGATGGCGGAGCCGGCGGCGCGCGCCTCGGCGATGAGTTCGACGACGACGTCGCGATTGTTGGCGTCGAGCGAGGCGGTCGGCTCGTCGATCAGCATGATCGCCGTGGGGTCGACGAAGGAGCGGGCGATGTTGACGCGCTGCTGCTCGCCGCCGGAGAAGGTGGCGGGCGCGAGGGCCCAGAGCCGCTCCGGCAGGATCAGCCGGGCCAGCATGGCCGTGGCGCGCTCGGTCGCGGTCTCCGCCGTGGCGCCGCGGGCCAGCAGCGGGTCGCGCACGATATCGAGCGTCGAGACGCGCGGGATCACGCGCAGGAACTGCGAGACGAAGCCGAGCGTGCGGCGGCGGATGTCGAGCACGGTGCGCGGCACGGCTGAAACGATGTCGACCGGGCGGCCGGCATGGGTGATGCGGATCGCGCCGGCCGTCGGCTTGTAGTTGCCGTAGAGGATGCGCAGCAGGCTCGACTTGCCGGCGCCGGAGGCGCCAGCGAGCACCAGCGCCTCGCCGGCCTCGACATGGAAATTGACGTTGTCGAAGACGGGCAGACGTGCCCCGCCCTGGTTGTGCAGGGTGAAGGTCTTGGCGACGTTCTCGACCTGAATCATCGTGGTCATGGGGTCAGTGCCTTGTGCCGGCGAGGTGACGAGGGTGTGACGGATGAAGGGCTCGTCATGCTCGGGCTTGACCCGAGCATCTCAGGCAGGTGAGGCGCCCCTTCCTGCCCAAGATTCTCGGGTCTGCGCTGCGCTTCGCCCGAGAATGACGCTCTGCATTCCTCACACACTCAGCACCGCCGAGGTGAGAAGCTGCGTATAGGCGTGGTGCGGATCGTCCAGCACCTGGTCGGTCAGGCCCTGCTCGACGACGCGGCCGTCCTTCATCACCATCAGGCGGTCGGTCAGGAGCCGGGCGACGGCGAGGTCGTGGGTGACGATGATCGCGGCGAGGCCGAGATCGCGCACCAGCACGCGCAACAGGTCGAGCAGGCGGGCCTGCACGGAGACGTCGAGTCCTCCGGTCGGCTCGTCCATGAAGACGAGGCGCGGTTCCGAGACCAGCACGCGCGCGATCTGCAGGCGCTGCTGCATGCCGCCGGAGAACTGGCGTGGGCGATCATCGATGCGGGTGCCGGCGATCTCGACGCGCTGGAGCCAGTCAAGGGCCCGCTCGCGAATCTGGCCGTAATGCCGGTCGCCACGATCCATCAGGCGTTCGCCGACATTGCCGCCGGCAGTCACGTCCATGCGCAGCCCGTCGCGCGGGTTCTGGTGGACGATACCCCAGGCCGTGCGCATCAGGCGGCGGCGCTCCTGCTCGGAGACCGAGTAGATGTCGAGCGGCTCCGTGCCGCCCCTGAACAGCACCTCGCCCACGTCGGGCTTGTCGATGCCGGCGAGACAGCGCAGCAGGGTCGACTTGCCCGAGCCGGATTCGCCGACGATGCCGAGCACTTCGCCCGGCCAGAGATCGAAGGAGACATCGGCACAGCCGATGCGCTCGCCATAGAAGCGGCTGATGCCGTCGACGGAGAGAAGAGGGGCGGGTTCGAGCGCGAGCTCGGCCGCTGCGACATGCAAAGTCATGGGGTGGTCTCCTCAACCAGGCCGCTCGCGGCCGCGTCGCCCAACATGGTGCCGCGATGGCCTTCCGCCCGGCGGGTCTCGCAATAGTGGCTGTCGGAGCAGACGAACATGCGTCCGCCCTGGTCGTCGATCACGACCTCGTCGAGATAGGAGGCGCCCGCGCCGCAAAGCCCGCAGGGCTGGGTCCAGCTCTGGATGCGGAAGGGGTGATCCTCGAAATCGAGGCTGCGCACGCTGGTGTAAGGCGGCAATGCGTAGATGCGCTTCTCGCGGCCGGCGCCGAAGAGCTGGAGCGCGGGCGACATGTGCATCTTCGGGTTGTCGAATTTCGGGATGGGCGAGGGCGCCATGACATAGCGGCCATTGACCATGACCGGGTAGTCATAGGTCTTGGTGATCTCGCCATAGCGGGCGATATCCTCGTAGAGCTTGACCTGCATCAGCCCGTACTCGGCCCAGGCGTGCATCTTGCGGGTCTCGGCCTCGCGCGGCTCCAGACGGCGCAAGGGTTCGGGCGTCGGCACCTGATAGACCATGACCTGGCCGGGCTTCAGCGGCGCCTCCGGGATGCGGTGGCGCGTCTGGATGATCGTCGCCTCATCCGTCGCCTCGCAGGTGCGGGCGTCGGCCGTGCGCTCGAAGAACCTGCGGATCGAGACGGCATTGGTGGTGTCGTCGGCGCCCTGGTCGATCACCTTGAGCGTATCAGCCGGGCCGATGATCGCAGCGGTGATCTGGATACCGCCCGTGCCCCAGCCGCGGGCCAAGGGCATCTCGCGTGAACCGAACGGCACCTGATAGCCGGGCACCGCGACGGCCTTGAGCAGGGCGCGGCGGATCATCCGCTTGGTCTGCTCGTCGAGATAGGCGTAATTGTAAGCCGGCTTGGTATCATCAGCCGGCATCTGATGGATGGTCATTCCGCAGCCTCCGGCATGGATTCCTGTTCCTGCGCAAGCCGCTCCTCGCGCTCGCGACGGATGCGGCGGATCAGTTCGAGCTCGCCCTGGAAATCGACATAGTGCGGCAGTTTGAGATGCTCGACGAAGCCGGCCGCCTCGACATTGTCGGCGTGGTAGAGGACGAACTCGTCCTGCTGCGCCGGGTAGTTGGTCGCTTCGCCGAAATCGCGTGCCTTCAGGGCGCGGTCGACCAGCGACATCGACATCGCCTTGCGTTCGCTATGGCCAAAGACGAGGCCATAGCCGCGGGTGAATTGCGGGGGGACGTCCTTCGAACCCTGGAACTGGTTGACCATCTGGCATTCGGTGAGGGTGACGTCGCCGAGATCCACAGTGAAGCCGAGCTCTTCCGGCACGAACTCGACCGCGACCTCGCCGACGCGGACCTCGCCGACGAAGGGGTGCGTCCCGCCGAAACCGCGCTGCACGGAATAGCCGAGGCCGAGCAGGAAGCCCTCGTCGCCGCGTGCCATCGATTGCAGGCGAACGTCGCGATCGGCCGGGAAGGAAACGGGGTCGCGAGTGAGGTCGAAGGGGCGCGGATCGCCTTCCGGCGGCTCTTCGGCTTCCATCAGGCCCTCGGCGCCGAGGATGTCGGGCACGCGCGGCATGGTGGCGTCTAGCGGGGCAGGCGCCTTGCGAGGCGCTGCCTCGCCGCCTTCGTCCATCAGGGCGAAGTCGAAGAGACGGTGCGTGTAGTCATAGGTCGGGCCGAGCACCTGCCCGCCGGGCAGATCCTTATAGGTGGCGGAGACGCGGCGACGGATCGCCATCGCGGCGGTGTCGAGCGGCTCGGAGGAGCCGAAGCGCGGCAGCGTGGTGCGATAGGCGCGCATCAGGAAGGCGGCTTCGATCACGTCGCCCTGCGACTGCTTCAGCGCCAGCGCGGCGAGGTCCTGGTCGTAGAGCGAGCCCTCGTTCATCACGCGGGCGCAGGCCAGCGCCTGCTGCTCGCGGATCTGGGCGACGGAGATTTCCGGCACGGCCGGATCGCCACGGCGGGCCTCGGCGACGAGATCATGCGTGGCGAGGATGGCGGCTTCTCCGCCTTTCACTGCGACATACATCAGCAAGTCTCCCCGATCTGTGTCGAGCGCGGCAGGCCGATCAGGCCCGTGCCATGAGCGAGCAGGACATCGACGCCGAGCGGGTAGAGCGTGTCGTTCTCGCGCAATTCATCGGTGAAGCCGGAGCGCAGACCTTGTGGCGTGACGGTGCGGGTGCCGGAAATGCCGGGGCCGTAGAGGGTGAGGGTAGGGCCGCCTTCCAAACTCGCGACCTGCACGATCACGGTGGTCGAACGATCCGGGAACTGATCGGTGCCGAGATTGAAAGCCGAGAGCTTCGGTTCATCCGCCAGACCATCGATGACCGCGAAGGCGGCTTCAGCGGGATCTTCGACGAGCGCGGCGCCGCAGTGGAACCGCAGCCAGGCGCCGGCCGGTCCGTTGCGCAGGGCTTCCGGCAGCCAGACCGGGGTCTCGTAATCGGCGAGCGTCAGCAGGGCGGTGGCCGTCGCAATAGCGAGACCTTCCGGCGGCGCGATTTCGGCGGCGACACTTTGCAGCGTACCGGGTTCGGAGAGCGCGGCGAGCAGGGCACGGAAGGCGGCCTGCGACTGGAAGACCGGATCGGAGAAGCCGGGGGCGATCATGGTTTCAGCCGCCATCACGAGCCCCTGACCAGCGTGAAGAAATCGACTTTGGTCGCCGCTGCCTTGCGCGAGGCGAGGTCGCGAGCGGCGGCCTGCTGTGTGGCGAGAGCCGCGACCCCCTGATGCAGTCCACTGCCGTCGGTCTCGTCCTGCAGGCGCGCGTCGAGCAGGGCGGCGAGCCGTGCCTTCCGGCCGTCGCGGCCGAGTGCATAGGAGAAGCCCATCCGCCCATTGGAGAGGCGCACGACGCAGCGCGTCACGGTGGCTTCGCCGAGATTGAAGCGGCGGCCGGCGCCGCCGGCGCGGCCCTCGACCATCACGGTGCCGGTCTCAGGCGCCTTGAGCAGGTCATGATCCGGCGGATCGCCGAGCAGGGTTTCGATCTCGCTGCGGGAGGCGCGCGCCAGCGTCGCCATCCAGCTTTGCCTCGGGGTTTTTGGGGTCATCGGCGCGGGCTCGCTGGTCAGTTCCGAATGTCTAGACTATGCTAGGAGAATTGATGGCAAAGGTCTATACTTTTTGAGCGACAATTCGATGACGGACACCACGCTCGCGGAGCGTGACGGCGGAACAGCCTGGCGGCGCATCGCCAACGAACTGGCGGATGCGATCGGACGCGGCGAGTACAAGCTCGGCGACACGCTGCCGGCTTCGGTCGCGCTGGCGGAACGCTATGGCGTGCATCGCCATACGGTGCGGCAGGCATTTCGCCATCTGGCCGATCAGGGGCTGGTGACGGTCTCACGCGGACGCGGCACGCAGGTAACGGCGCCACGCCTGCCCTATCCGATCGGCCGGCGCGTCAGCATGCGCACCAATATGGGCAAGCTCGGCATTACTGGCACGAGCCGCATGCTCTCGGCCGAGGTGATAGTGGGCGAGGCTTCGGCCTGCGCGGCGCTCAAGCTGAAGGCCGGGACGCCGCTCTGGTGCGTGCGCGGCGTCAGCCTTGCCGACGGCGTGCCGATGGGCACCGGTACGCATTGGCTCTCGGTCGAGCGCTTCCCGGATTTCGACAACGCCTATCGCGAGGCGGCGGGTTCGATCACGGCCGCCTTCAAGGTCTATGGCATCACGGACTACGTGCGCCTGTCGACGCGCCTGACGGCGCGGCTTGTCGATGAGCGCGAAGCGGAACTGCTGGAGATTGCGCCGGAGGCGGCCGTGATGATTTCGACGGCGGTGGATGCCCTGCCGGATCTGACGCCGGTGCATCTGGTCTCCAGCGTCTTCGCCGCCGAGCGCATGGAGATGGTGATCGAGCCGTTCGGGGATTGAAGCGAGGTGCCGCGCTTCGTCATGGTCGGGCCTGTCCCGACCATCCACGTCTTCCTTTGTCGAGGACGGTGTTCAAGACGTGGATGCTCGCCACAAGGGCGAGCATGACGGTGGGTAGAAGACTCGATCTTTCCGGGTCTGTCGCTGTCTTCAGCTCGCCCGCTTGCCGATGATCGCGAAGCGCAGCTTGCCCGACAGGAAGTCGATGGCCGAGACCGCGGCGAGAACGAGCAGGATCAGGAAGGAGACCTGCTGCCATTCCAGCGTGCGGATGGTCTCGGCGAGGTAGAGGCCGATGCCGCCGGCGCCGACGATGCCGATGATGGTCGAGGAGCGGGTGTTCGATTCGATGTAGTAGAGCACCTGGCTCGCGATCACCGGCAGCACCTGCGGCAAGAGGCCGAAGCGGATTTCGTGGGCCTTGCCGCCTCCGACCGAGGCGACGCCGTCGACCGCCCGGCGGTCGGCCGCCTCGATCGCTTCGGAATAGAGCTTGCCGAAGGCGCCGAGATCGCTGGTCATGATCGCGAGCATGCCGGCAAAGGGTCCGAGACCCACGACATTGACCCAGATCAGCGCCCAGATCAGTGCATCGACGCCGCGCACCGTGTCGAGCGAACGGCGGGCCAGGAAATGCACGATCCGGTTGGCGACGACGTTGCGCGCGGCGATGAAGCCAAGCGGCAGCGCCAGCATGGCGGCGAGCACGGTGCCGAGGAAGGCGATGGCGATGGTCTCGAACAGGGCCTTCACGAAGATGACGGCGCGCGCCCAGGATCCGGGATCGGGCGGCAGCATCAGCACGACGAAGGTGCCGAGATTGCCGAGACCGGCGATGATCTTCCAGAGCGAGGTTTCGAGCGTCGTGAGGCCGTAGACGAAGAAGCCGGCGAGCGCGGCGATGGTGCCGATCGTTGCGAGCTTCGTCTTGAGCGAGCCGCGGATTGCGGCGTCGTGGCGGCGCAGGATGTCGGCGCGCTCGGCCGTCGAGAGGGCGAGGCTCATCGGCCATGCTCCAGGCTGAGGAGGGCGTGGCGCAGCCGCTCGGTGCCGTAGTCGATCAGCATCACCGCGACGATGATCAGCAACAGAATGGCGCTGACATCGGTGAAGTAGAATTTGCGGATCGCCTCGATCAGGTCCTGGCCGATGCCGCCGGCGCCGACGAAACCCATGATCGAGGCGCCGCGGACATTGATCTCGAAGCGCAGCAGCGCATAGCTCGCGAAATTGGAGAGTACCTGCGGCACCACGGCGAAACGGATGACCTGCCACCAGCCGCCGCCCGCGGCGGTGATGCCATCGACCGGTTTCAAGTCGATGTTCTCGACGACCTCGGAGAAGAGCTTGCCGAGCGCGCCCATGGTGTGGATGGCGATGGCGAGCACGCCGGGCAGCGGGCCGAGGCCGAAGGCGATGACGAAGATCAGCGCGAAGACGATCTCGGGAACAGTGCGGCAGAATTCGAGATAGCGGCGCACCGCGAAGCGCAGCCAGGAGGCGCGGCCGAGATTGGCGGCGGCGGCGAAGCAGAACAGGAACGCGCCGGCAACGCCAAGGATTGTGCCGACATAGGCGATGAGCACGGTCTGCCAGAGCAGCTTCAGCCAGCCCTTCAGGCCCCAGTACCATTCGGCGAGATCGGCCCCGAGGCTGGAAAGGCGCAGCGTAGGCAGCGTCTCGTAGATATATTTCGGGAAGCGGTGGATATTCTCGAAGAACCTGGCGAGATCGACCTCGGCGCCGCGCGCCGAGAGCAGCACGCAGGCGATGAAGACGGCGATGCCGATCAGGGCCTGCCGGCGCTTGGCGGATGAAGCCTGCCGATAGGCCTCGGCATGGGCCCGGATGGCCGGGTCGTTGCGGTCGATCGCGAGGGTCATGAAATCTTGCGTCCGTTTCCGGAGAGGGCGCTAGGCAGCGCCGCTGCCGTCATGCTCGCCCCTGTGGCGAGCATCCACGTCTTGAGCGCTGCGGAAGGCAGGGAAGACGTGGATGGTCAGGACAAGCCCGACCATGACGGCGAGAGCAGGCGTGCTGCTTACGACGACTTCTTCTTGCGGAGGTCGTCGACGAACTTGTTCAGCTCGATGATCGGGTCGTAGGCCTTGTTGTCGACGGCGACGAGCGGGCCCTGCTTGCCTTCATAGATCTTGTCGAAGGCGGCCTTGTCCTTGGTGGCGAGGTTCAGCACCGCGTCGCGGATCTTGGCCTTCAGCTCTTCGGGCAGGTCGGTGAGATAGGCCATCGGCGAATTCACGATCTGGTCGGATTTGTAGATGATCCGGAAATCCTCGGCCTTGGCCATGCCCTTGCGGGCCATGCGCTGCAGGTTCGATTCCTGCTCGTCGTTCCACCAGTTGGCGGCCATGTCCACCGTGCCCTGCTGGAGCGCGATGATCGCGTTCTCGTGGCTGCCGGTATAGACGACCTTCGAGAAGAAGCTTTCCGGCTCGATCTTCATGCCGTTGAGCACGAAGCGCGGCACGTTGTTGCCGGAGGTCGAGTTCGGGTCGACGAGGCCGAGATTCTTGCCCTTCAGGTCCTCGACCTTCTGATAGGGCGAGTCCTTCTTCACGTAGAAGACCGAGTGATAGCCCTTGGTGCCGTCGAGATTGGTTTCGATCGCGAAGGCGTCGGTCCTGGCGCCGGTCATGCGGGCGCGGGCGAAGGAGGCTGGGCCGTAGGAGGCGATGTGGATGTTGCCGGCGCGCTGGCCCTCGATGATCGCGGCGTAGTCGTTGGCGATGCGCAGCGTGACCTTGGTGCCGAGTTCCTTCGCCAGATACTGCACGAAGGGGGTGTAGCGCTCGGTGACGCCGGAAGCGTTCTCGGTGGGGATGATCGCGAAGACGAGCTCGGGGTACTTGGACTTCCAGTCCTGGGCGAAAGCCGGGGCGGCGGCGAGGGCGAGGCCGGCGGCGGCGAGCCTGAGGGTATGACGACGGGTCAGCATCGATGTGCTCCTGGTTGCAGTCGTAGTCGGGATGGTCTTCTCGCGGCGCGGCCGTCAGGCCGGTCCGGCGATCTCTGGAAATCAGGCGATCTTCTGGCGGGCGCGCTTCGCCTCGGAGGCGGCGATGGCGTCGAGCGCATCCAGCGCCTCGGCGCCGGCATCCTTGGCCTCGATGCCGTAGAGTTCGGCGGCGATCTCGCGGGTCAGCGCCTGCGGCACGTCGTCGAACACGACCTTGCCGGCGGACATGCCGATCAGGCGGTCACAGTATTTCGCGGCGATATCGAGGTCGTGCAGGTTGCACATCACGGTGATGCCGTCCTCCCGGTTGATGCGGAACAGCGCGTCCATGACGACCTGGGTGTTGCGCGGGTCGAGCGAGGCGATCGGCTCGTCGGCGAGAATGATCCGCGGTTCCTGGACGAGGGCGCGGGCGATGGCGACGCGCTGCTGCTGGCCGCCGGAGAGCGTCTCGGCGCGCTGGGCCAGCAAATGGCCCATATCGAGCCGCTCGAGTGCCGCGATGGCGCGGATCTTGTCGTCCTCGGAGAAGCTCTTGACCAGCGTCAGCGCCGCGGAGCGGTGGTTCAGGCGGCCGAGCAGGACATTGGTCAGCACGTCGAGGCGGCCGACGAGGTTGAACTGCTGGAAGATCATGGCCGTGTCGCGGCGCCAGCGCCGCAGCGAGGCGCCCTTCAGGCCGGTGACGTCCTGCTCTTCGCAGACGATCTTGCCGGAGGTCGGCTCGGTCAGGCGGTTCAGCATACGCAGCAATGTCGACTTGCCGGCGCCGGAGGGGCCGATCACGCCGACCATCTCTCCCTTCGGGACGGTCAAGGTCACGGTGTCGACCGCGTTCCTGTCGCCAAAGCGCTTGGTCAGGCCTTCGATGCGGAGCATGGAAAGGTTCTCGGGCACGATACGGGCATGAGCGCGTCCCCGTCCGGCCAGGGTCGGAGTGGCGGGCGTCTCGATCGCGGCGAGCCCTAACGGCTGCGGATGACAGCGGCGTGACGGCCCGGAAGTGAGCGATTTGTGCCCCCGTGAGCCGGTCAACGTTTCGTGAGGTCTCCAGAATGCGCTTGGACGATTCCCGGCTTACCGGCAGGATAGAAGCGGATGTCTGTGTGCGGCGGAGATGCCCGTGACGGTGGGCCTCTTATCGGCAAGCATCTTGCATCGACGCCTGGGAGGCCGGAGCGATGCGACATCGGCGCAAAAACCGCTGTTTTTGTGCCGCTGTGGCGCGCCGGCATCTTAGCAACGCCTTTCGTTCCATTTAAAACCAATGGGCGGCAACGGAGCCTCCAGCCTGATGAAGCGGTTCGTTCTTCTTGTTCTCGTCGCCGCCATCGCGGGCGGCGGCTACTATGCCTACCGCAACCAGCGCGCCGGCACGCAGCAGGCCCAGGCGAGCGCGGTCTCGGGGCCGCGCGCCGTGCCGGTCGAGGTTGCCGCGATCGAGGTCATGACCGTCAGCGAGGAGGTCGAGGCGCTCGGCACGCTCGCCGCCGACGAATCCGTGGTGATCGCGCCTGAGATCGCCGGCCGCGTCATCGCGCTCGGCTTCAAGGAAGGGGAGCGCGTCAAGGC
>JAEWKP010000215.1 GCA_023393655.1 Pseudomonadota bacterium
CGATAACGAAGAGATAGATCATCGTTACCGCGTCCTATCGGACGCGCGATGATCTATGGCTCAGCGGACGACCAGCACCGAGCATTTCGCCCGGCGCACGATGGCCGAAGCGTTCGAGCCGATGACATAGGCGAGCATGCCAGGCTCATGCGAGCCGATGACGATGAGATCCGCGCCGCTGGCATCGGCTTCGGCCAGCACCTCGCCATGGACGGAGCCGATCAGGACCTTGGCCGAGACCTGCTCGGCGGGGAGATCGACCTTCGCTGCGATCTCGGCAAGCTTCGCCTCAGCATCCTCCTGCTGCTCCGAATCGAAATCAGCCGGTACGAATTCCATGTAGGTGACCGGGATGAGCGAGCGGACATAGACCAGCCGCAACCTCCCGCCCGAGGCCTTCGCGAAGGAGACGGCCGCTGCGAGCGCCGGCTGGGCAAGCTCGGCCTCGGCGAGATCCACGGGGACCATGATCGATCTGTACATCGCATCCTCCTAGGCATCGGGCCGAAAAATGGGCGTCACTTTTCGGGAATCCGGATGATATCACAAATGCCCGGATCGCTGTTGCCGCGCCCGGAGGAACGCGCGCCGGTCCTGGCGGGGTGTGCAATCATCATGGAGTTTGCCAGCATCGGCGCCATGATCCAGCGCAAAATGCCGAATGCGGTGCGATGCCGCGCGCAGGCCTAGCCCTGGCGTTCGGGCGTGCGGACGATCAGGCCGTCGAGATCGTCGCGGATGCGAATCTGGCAGGACAGGCGCGAATTCGGGCGAACGTCGAAGGCGAAGTCCAGCATGTCCTCCTCCATCGGCTCGGCAGGGCCCACGGTCGCGGTCCAGGCATCGTCGACATAGACATGGCAGGTGGCGCAGGCGCAGGCGCCACCGCATTCGGCCTCGATGCCGGGAATCGCGTTGCGGATCGCCGTCTCCATCACGGTCGAGCCGGTTTCGGCCTCGACATTGCGGCTCTCTCCATGAGCGTCGATGAAGGTGATGTTCGGCATGGGAAACTCCGGCGGCGCGATCTCCGGCACCGCTTAGAGCATTTCAAAGCGGCACGGAACGGGGTTTCGCGCCGCAGCCGTGCTCAGGCAGCGCAATCGGAGCGCGCGATCACCGCCCTCGCCTCGGCCGCCGCGAGGGAGAGCGCATCGAGCGCGCTTTCGCTCGCCTGCTGCTCCGGCCCGGCAAGACCCTCCTCGATGCGATCGGCAGCCTCGGCGACCTGCCAGGCGCCGACGGCCCGCGCCGCACCCTTCAAGCTGTGGGCGGCGTCCATCCGCATCTGCCGATCGGTGCTGCCGTGGATGGCGCGCAGATGGATGACGCATTGCTGGGCGAAGAGCACCAGCAATTCGCGCTCCAGATCACGGTCGCCCGCGGTCTGGCGGGAGAGATAGGCGAAATCGATGGCCTTCTCGGTCATGTCAGGAACTCTTCGACATCGGTCATCAAATGGCCGCACGGGCCGGTCTCATGCCCTTCAGGAAGCGCCCGGATGGTGAACGAGGCGTTAACGACGTTTGTGAATCGCGTGGTCAAATGGGTTTCCAAGGGTCCGGGGGTCCACTACCCTTCCAATTGGTAAATGATGGGCGCAGTGTCTCCGTTCACCCGGCCAGAGGCGGCATCGGGCGACGGTGGTCATCGTACGCGCCCATCGTCAGTAGCGTGACGAGGCGGCAACGATGAATCGACCCAAGAAGCTCCAGGATCCCACTGAAGCTGCGATGTCGGCGATCGAAGAGGCTCTTCGCCTTGACCAGTCCAAGGACGGCACCGAGACGCCGGTCGAGACCGAGCCGCGACTGCCTTCGACCAGCGAAAGCGACCTGAAGCTCGAATTGCCGCGCGTCGAGCCTGCTCCGGCGTCGCCTCCGCCGGCCCTTACCACGCCTCCCCAGCCCCAGCAGCCGGCGCAGCCGCGCGCCGCGATCGCGCCCGATACCAGCCGCGTCGCCAATGACGACCGCCGTGATTCCAGCTCGCTGGTCCAGGCCTTTGCCGTCCGCCCGTCACGCAAGCCCTACTGGTTCGCCGCGCTGTCGTCGCTGGCCTGGCTGGGGGGCGCCGCCTTCGTCCTGCTCGGACGCTACGGCTCGTTCAGCAACGGCCTGCCCGAGCCTGTCGCCAGTTTCGGCATCGGCGAATGGACGCTGCTCGCGCTCTCGATCGGCGCGCCGGTCGTGTTCTTCTTCGTCCTGGCGGCGCTCTATCGCCGCACCCAGGAGATGCGCCTGATCTCGCGCGCCATGACCGAGGTCGCGCTGCGCCTGGCCGAGCCCGAGGTCGCCGGCGCCGATTCCGTGCTGTCGCTGAGCCAGACCATCCGCCGCGAGGTCGCCGCCATGGGCGACGGCATCGAGCGCGCGGTTGCGCGTGCCGGAGAACTCGAAACCATCGTGCGCGGCGAGATCTCGACGCTGGAGCGCGCCTATGCCGATAACGAGATCCGGCTGCGCTCGCTGATCGACGAGCTAGTGACCCAGCGCGAGGCCGTGGTCGGCAATGCCGAGCGCGTCAAGATCGCCATCAGCGGCGCCCATGACGGCCTCGCCAAGGACCTCGACAGCGCCAGCCGCGCCATCGCGGAGGCCGTCTCGCAGGCCGGCGACCGCGTCACCGGTTCGCTCGGCGCCAAGGGCGACCAGATCACCCTGGCGCTCGGCCGCGCCGGCGAAAAGATGATCGAGGAGATCAGCGGACGCAGCCACGACCTGGTCGAGCGCCTCCAGGTCACCTCCGGCGAGGTTTCGGAACGACTGGCAGGAGCCAGCGACAATCTCTCGACCATGCTCGACGGCCGAGCCAAGGAGATCGCCGGTTCGCTGGAGCGCACCGGCGCCGTCCTCACCGAAGGCCTGACCACCGGCGCCCAGGACGTCACCCGCGCCATCAGCGAGACCGGCAATCAGGTCGCCGAAACGCTGACTGGCCGCGTCGAGACCGTCAACGAACTGCTCAAGAACACCGGCGAGACGCTCGCCCGCGATATCTCGGCGCGTGGCACGGAAGCGGCCGAGCGCTTCGAGGTCAGCAGCCGCAGCATGGTCGCGCTGATCGAGAGCCAGAGCGAGGCCCTGCAGGCACGCCTGGCGGAATCCGGCGAAGCGCTGCGCAGCGCCCTCTCCGACGAGGGCGAGAGCGTCACGACGCGCCTCGCCGAGGTCGGGCGCGGGGTCAACAATCTGCTCAACCGCCAGAACGAAGCCATCGCCACCCGCCTCACCGAGGTCGGCGAGAACGTCCACGGCCTGATCGGCACGCATGGCGACACGCTGATCAGCCGCCTGAACGAGACCGCCCGCACCGTCGACGACGTGCTGCGCGAGCGCAGCGAGGCGATCATCCTGCGCGTCAACGACGCCAGCCAGTCCCTCAGCGAGTCTGTAGCGCAGCATGGTGACGCGCTCACCGGCCGCATCACCGACGTCGCGGGCCAGGTCAACGGGCTCTTCACCGATCAGGGCGGCAAGCTCGTCGACCGCCTCAACGAAACCGGCCAGACGGTCCACACCCTGCTCGACCAACAGGCCGAGAAGCTGGTCGGTCGCGTCTCCAGCGCCGGCAGCGAACTCGCCGATCTCGTCGGCCAGCAGAGCGACGGCGTCGTCGAGCGCGTCGCCGAAGCCGGTCGCAACCTCGCCAGCCTGATGGGCGAGCACAGCGACACCACGGTCGCGCGCGTCTCCAATGCCGGCGCCGATGTCGCCAAGCTGCTGTCGGAGCGCAGCGAAGCTCTGGTTTCCAGCGTCTCGGGCGCCGTCAACACGGTCGAAACGCGCCTGCGCGATGAGAGTGAGCTGCTCGTCAGCCGCCTGACCCAGGCCGGCCAGGAAGTCGGCGTCATCGTCGGCAACGAGAGCGAGCGCCTGATCACCGGCCTGTCCGAGACCGGCATGCGCGTCAGCGCCCTGCTGGACGAGCAGGCCGGCGCGATGACCGTCAAGGTTTCGCAGGCCGGGCTCGAGATCAAGGACCTGCTCGGCAACGAGAGCCAGGCGCTCGCCAGCCGCGTCGCCGATGTCGGCCGCTCGGTGCATGGCATCCTGTCGGAGCGCAGCAACGCCCTGATCTCTCGTCTCGCCGAGACCGGCGCCAGCATCGACCAGCAGCTGGACGAGCGCGGCGCCCATCTGGCCTCCCGCATCACCGGCAGCATCGAGGCGGCTCAAAATGCCCTCGAACAGCAGCAGACCGGCTTCCTCGCCAGCGTCAGCGACACGGCCGAGAAGGTCGGCTCCCTGCTCGGCGAGCAGCGCGAGACCATGGTGCGCGACCTCGTCAGCACCGGCCGCGAGGTCCACACCCTGCTCGGCGAGCAGAGCGAGGATCTGGCGCGCCGCATGACCGAGGCGACCCGCACGCTCACCGAGACGATCAATGTCGACGGCCGCCATGTCGCCGACCGCGTCACCGAGGCGACGCAAGGGCTGCGCGACACCTTCACCGTCCATGCCGAGGACGCCCGCACCCTGCTCGCCGGCACCGGCCGCGAGATCGTGCTGGCGCTGACCCAGCAGGGCGGGCGCGTGAACGAGGCGCTCTCGGCCAATGCCGAATCGATGCTGCGTTCGGTCGAGGGCCGGGCCCAGGCGCTCAACGAGGCGCTGGCGCTGCGCCACGACGCGCTGACCAAGCTCTTCGACGAGCGCGGGCATGAGATCGAAACCGCGCTCGGCGGGCGCCTCTCGGCGTTCGCGGCGCTGTTCGACACGCAGGGCCGCGACGTCGAGAATGCGCTGGCCGCGCGTCTCGGCGCCTTCGAGGACCTGATCGTCGTCCAGGGCGGCACGCTCACCGCCAAGATTTCCGGCGATGCGCAGCAGCTCACCACCGCGCTCCATGCCGGAATCGCGCAGGTCGAAAAGCTGATCTCCGAGGACGGCGTCGCGCTGGCCGACAAGGCCGGGACGCGTGCGCTGGAAGCTGCCGAGCTGCTCGCCAGCCGCACCCGCGAGGCCGCGGAGGCGATGGAAAGCCAGATCAAGCTGTTCGAGGACCGCTCCGGCGCCAAGAGCGCCGAGATCGCCGGCACGCTCGACAACCTGATCGCGCGCATCGACGGCAGCCTCGGCTCGCGCGCCACCGCCCTCAACGAGGCGCTGGTCGAACGCACGGTCGACATTGCCCGCGTGCTGGCCGAAGGCGGCCGCGAGGTCACCAAGGCGCTTGCGGCCAAGGCGGACGAGATCGGCGAGGTCGTCACCTCCAAGAGCGAATCGCTCACCCGCACGCTCAGCGACAAGGCCGACACGATCAACGCGACGCTGGGCGGCCGTGCCCTCCAGATCGCCGACACGCTCGACCAGAGCGTCGCGCGCTTCGAGGAGCGCGTCGTCAACCGGCTCGACACCGTCTCGCATACGCTCGACACGCGCGGCGACGAGATCGCCACCACGCTGCAGGGCCGCTCCGAGGCCATCGCCTCCGTGCTCGCCGAGCGGGCGCAGGAATTGCGCGCCCTGTTCGACGACCAGGGCGGCGGCATGGTCTCGGCGCTCGCCGGCCAGAGCGAGGCCATCGCGGCTGCGCTCACCGAGCGCGCCGAGCAGTTGCGCAACCTGTTCGACGATCGCGGACTCGGCATCGTAGCCGCGCTCGGCCGCCGTGGCGACGCCATCTCCGGTGCGCTCGACCAGCGTGCCGAGCAATTGCGCGCAATCTTCGAGGGCCAGGGCGCCGGGCTCGTCACGGCGCTGGAGCGCCAGGGCGCGGCCGTCGCCTCCTCGCTGGAGGAACGGACGAACGCCCTGCATGCGGCCTTCGACGCCAGCGGCAGCGGCCTCGTCGCCGCACTTGGCCGTCAGGGCGAGACGATCAACCAATCGCTCGACGAGCGCGCCGAGGCCCTGCGCGCCATCTTCGACGCCAAGGGCAACCATCTCGTCGAGGCCCTCGGGCAGCAGGGCGCCACCTTCACCCAGTCGTTCGACGAGCGCGTCGAGGCCCTGCGCGCCGTGTTCGACGCCAAGGGCAACGGCGCCGTCGCGGCGCTGAACGAGCGCGGCGAAGCGCTGGCCAACGAATTCGCCACGGTCGGCGAGACGGTGGTGCGCGCGCTTGAAAGCCGCGGCAACGCCCTCGTCGCCGGTCTGCGCGATCGCGGCACGGCCATCGCCAACGCGGTCGAGGCCTCGTCCAATGCCCTGCGCGAAACGCTGGAATCCGGCTCGAAGCAGTCGGTCGACGCGCTGGTCGGCACCAACGAGCAGCTCCGCGAGGAGCTCGGCGGCATGCTCGGACGCCTCGGCGAGGCGAACAAGCTGATGCAGCAGATCGTCAACGGCGCGAACAAGAACCTCGCCGCCGTCGAGAACAGCCTGTCGACCCGCGTCGGCGAATTGCAGACCGTCATCGGCACCGTGATGGCCGAGGCCGGCTCGGCCTCGCAGCAGGTCACGACACAGATCGCCGAGCTGAAGAGCTTCTCGGAAGGCACGCTGCGGGAGACGACCGCGCTGATCGGCCAGCTCGACGATCGCGGCACCTCGCTCAACGAGGCGACCCAGGCCAGCAGCGCGGCGCTCAGCGCCGTCGCCGGCCGGCTGGAGCAGATCGAGGGTCGCGTCGGCAAGGCGCTGTCCGAGCGTCGCGAGGCGCTGGAGCAGTTGCACGGGCTTATCGCCACCCGCACCGACGATGTCGAGGCGATCACCCGCTCCTTTGCCTCGCTGATCGACGACTCCCTCAACACGGCGGAATCGCGGGCCCGTCAGATCGGCACGGTCCTGTCCGACTCGGCGGAATCGACGACGAACGCGATCGCCCAGCAGTTCGAGGCCATCCGTTCCGCCACCGGCCAGGAGCGCGAGCGCACGGCCGAGGCCCTGCGTGCGGCCTATGCCCAGGTCTCGACCGAAATCGGCGGCGAGATCGCCAAGGTAACCGAGCGCTTCCAGAAGGCGGCGCAGGACATGCGCGGCATCACCGGCGACATCCAGCGCGAGCTGGAGGCGACCCGCGCCGAGCTGAAGCGCGGCGTGCTCGAACTGCCGGCGGAAGCCCAGGAATCGACCTCGGCCATGCGCCGGGTCGTGGCCGAGCAGATCAAGGCGCTGAACGATCTCACCGAGATCGTGACGCGCGCCGGCCGGCGCGGCGATGTCTCGCTGCCGATCGACCATGCCGCCAACCGGCGCTCCGTCGCGACGGCCGCTGTGACCGCCGCCGTTGCCGCCCCTGCCCCGGCAGCTCCGGCCCGGCCTGCCCAGGTGCTCTCGCCTGTGCCCCAGCCCGCCCCGGCCGCGGAGGAACCGCTGCTGCGGCCGTCCATCGATGCGACCGCAGGCGAGCCCGAAC
>JAEWKP010000240.1 GCA_023393655.1 Pseudomonadota bacterium
GCCGTCACCTTCTTCATCGGCCGCGTCGTGCCGATCGATCCGGCGCTGGCCATCGTCGGCGATCGTGCTCCGGCACATGTCGTGGAGCGGGTGCGGCTGGAGCTCGGCCTTCACCTGCCGCTCTACCAGCAATTCTGGATCTACCTGAAACAAGCCTTGTCCGGCGATTTCGGGACTTCGGTGCTGACCACCAATCCCGTGATTACCGACATCAAGCGGGACTTCCCGGCGACGATGGAGCTTGCCAGCATAGGCACCTTGATCGGCGCCGTCTTCGGGGTGCCGCTCGGGGTGCTCGCTGCGGTGAAGCGTGGCTCGATCATCGACCAGATCGTGCGCGTCATCGGCCTTGTCGGCTATTCGGTACCGATCTTCTGGCTCGGCCTTCTGGCACTGCTTCTCTTCTATGCGAAGCTCGGCTGGGTCGCCTATCCCGGCCGCGTGGATATCGTCCATGAATACAGCTTCACGCCGGTCACCGGATTCTTCCTGCTCGATGCGGCCATGCAGCGACAGTGGGATGTGCTTTGGGATCTCTTCCGGCACATCATCCTGCCGGGCGCGCTGCTCGGCTATTTCTCGCTTGCCTATATCAGCCGCATGACTCGCTCCTTCATGCTGAACGAGCTGTCCCAGGAATACATCGTCGCGGCGCGTGCCAAGGGCCTGTCGGAAACACGCATCATCTGGTTCCATGCGCTGCGCAATGCGGCGGTGCCGCTGGTCACGGTAATTGCGCTGTCCTATGCCGGCCTGCTGGAAGGCTCGGTACTGACGGAGACGATCTTCTCCTGGCCGGGCCTGGGGCTCTATATCACGAATTCGCTGCAGAATGCGGACATGAACGCCGTGCTCGGCGGAACCGTCGTCATCGGCTCGGTCTTCGTCGGCATCAACCTCCTGTCCGACCTTCTCTACCGGACGCTCGACCCAAGGACGCGCAGCCGATGAGCATCGCCGAGACTTCGAAGCCCTACAGCCGGGAGTGGCTGCTGTCCGACCGGCCCGCATCCCGCAGGCAGGCCCGGCTGGGGCGCGCCTACGTGATCTGGCGTCGCTTTTCTGAAAACCGGCTGGCGCTTGTCGGGCTGGGGATCATCATAGCCCTGCTGTTCGTCGCCGCCTTCGCGGATGTCCTTGCCCCCCACAATCCGCTGCAGGGGGACCTGCGCAACGCGCGCCTGCTGCCACCGGGAGCGGACGGCTATGTCCTGGGAACCGATGACCAGGGACGGGACATCCTCTCGCGCCTGATCCACGGTTCGCGATTGACGCTTTTCGTCGTCGTGCTGGTGGCGATCATCGCCGCGCCGGTCGGGCTGATCGTCGGCACGGTCTCCGGCTATGCCGGCGGCTGGGTCGATGCCGTGCTGATGCGGATCACCGACATCTTCCTTGCCTTTCCGAAGCTGGTTCTGGCATTGGCGCTGGTGGCGGCCCTCGGGCCCGGCATCGAGAACGCAATCCTGGCGATCGCGATCACCTCGTGGCCACCCTATGCCCGCATTGCCCGCGCGGAGACAATGACCTTCCGCCATTCGGAGTTCATTTCGGCCGTGCGGCTGATGGGCGCTTCGCCCTTCCGCATCGTGTTTCGTCATGTCATGCCGCTCTGCCTGTCGTCGCTGATCGTACGGGTGACGCTGGACATGGCCGGTATCATCCTCACCGCCGCCGGGCTCGGCTTCCTCGGTCTCGGTGCACAGCCACCGCTGCCGGAATGGGGAGCGATGATCGCTTCGGGACGCCGCTTCATTCTCGACCAATGGTGGGTTGCGGCCATGCCGGGCTTTGCGATCCTGATCGTCAGCCTCGGCTTCAACCTGCTCGGCGACGGGCTGCGCGACGCGCTCGATCCGAAGGAGGCCGGCCAATGACGACCTCGGAAACGCCGCTCCTGACGGTGGATGATCTGAGGGTCAGCTTCCCGACACGCACCGGCGAAGTGGAGGCGGTGCGCGGCGTTTCCTTCACACTCGGCCGCGAGCGCCTCGGTATCGTGGGCGAATCCGGCTCGGGCAAGTCGCAGACGGGCCGCGCCATCATGGGGCTGACGCCACGGCAGGCGAAGATCACGGCGCGTCGCCTGGCCTTCGGCGATACGGATCTTCTGTCGCTCGGCCTCACCGAGCGGCGACGCCTGCGCGGCAAGCGCATGGCGATGATCCTGCAGGATCCAAAATATTCGCTCAATCCGGTCATGACGATCGGCCGCCAGATCGTCGAGACGCTGAAGACCCATGAAAACGTCGGCAGTGGGGAAGCCAGGGCGCGCACACTGGCTATGCTGGAGTCCGTGCAGATCAGCGATCCGGAACGTGTCTTCAGGCTATACCCGCACGAGGTGTCCGGCGGCATGGGACAGCGGGCGATGATCGCCATGATGCTGATCTGCGGACCCGAGCTGCTGATCGCCGACGAACCCACCTCGGCGCTGGACGTTACCGTGCAGCTCGAAGTGCTCGACATTCTGGACAGGCTGGTGGCGGAGCGCGGTATGGGGCTGATCTTCATCAGCCACGATCTCAGGCTTGTCTCCACCTTCTGCGACCGCGTGCTGGTGATGTATGCGGGCCGGGTGGTCGAAGAGCTTTCATCCGCCAATCTCCATGAGGCGAAGCATCCCTATACGCAGGGCCTCCTGAACTGCCTGCCGCTGATCGGCAGCCATCGCCATCCGCTTCCCGTGCTGGAGCGCAAACCGGAGTGGGCGCTATGACGACGGCCCTCTCCATCCGCGACATGCTGGTGCTCTACGAAGGGTTTGCCGCGCTGAACCGGGTCAGCCTCGACGTCGAATATGGGCAGTCCTTCGGCATCGTCGGAGAATCCGGTTCGGGCAAGTCGACGCTGCTGCGAGCGGTGACCGGCCTCACGAGCTTCCAGGACGGCAGCCTGACCGTGGACGGCCGCAGCTATTAGGGCCGCAAGCGCGACCATGCCTTCAACCGCACGGTCCAGATGGTGTTCCAGGACCCCTACGGTTCGCTCCATCCGCGCCAGACGGTGGACAGGCTGCTGCTCGAGCCGCTGACGATCCACGGTTTCGACAATGTCGATGCGCGCATTGCGCGGGCGCTGGACGAGGTTGGCCTCGGTTCCGGCTTCCGCTTCCGCTATTCGCACCAGCTCTCCGGCGGCCAGCGGCAGCGTATCGCGATCGCGCGGGCGCTCATCGTCGAGCCGAAGATCCTGCTTCTGGACGAGCCGACCTCGGCGCTCGACGCCTCCATCCAGGCGGAAATCCTCAACCTGCTCGAACAGGCCCGCCACGACCGCAAGCTGACCTTCGTGATGGTGAGCCACGATCTCGGCGTCATCAGCCACATGTGCGAGCGGGTGGCGGTGATGAAGGGCGGCGAGGTGGTCGAGACGGTGCCGGTCGAGGCGCTGGAAAACCGGCAGTTCTCGGCCGATTATACCCGCCGGCTGCTCGTCGCCAGCGAGGGCTTCCGTCGTGACCGGGGCTGATTGTCGGCCATGAACCTGCGCGCGCTCATGTATTTCGATGAGCTGGTTCGGACGAGGTCGATGCGCGCGGCCGCGGAGAACCTCAATGTTGCCGCGACCGCGGT
>JAEWKP010000260.1 GCA_023393655.1 Pseudomonadota bacterium
CGAAATGTGGTGAATATGCTCGACTGAGCGGAACCAACTGGTCAGTGGCGCCGTTTTCGCAGCGGACCCCCGCGAGCGCCCGCCCATGCCGGTTTCCCCGCAGGCTAAACGCCTTTCCGCCGTGACACGACTGCGGCGGGTTTCGTCTGACGAACTCACGATCCGCCGGGTCCGTCATGGCCGCTCCTTCGGCTATCGCGACGCGGAAGGCGGCAAGATCGACGACGAGGCGACGCTGGCCCGCATCCGCTCGCTGGCGATCCCGCCGGCCTATGCGGATGTCCGGATCGCCACCGATCCGCGCGCCCATCTCCAGGCGATCGGGCATGACGAAGCCGGCCGCATCCAGCATCGCTATCATCCGGACTGGGAGAAGGAGCGCGAGCGCCGCAAGCTCAAGCGGCTCGCCCGCCTGATCGCGGCACTGCCGAAGCTGCGCGCCCGCATCGCGGCCGATGTCAAGGCGCGGACCCTGTCGCGCGACAAGGCACTCGCCTGCGCTGCGGCCATCATCGACCGCTGCCACCTGCGCGTCGGTAACGAGATCTACGCCAAGGAGAATGGCAGCCATGGCACATCGACGCTGCTCAAGCGGCACGTCACGCTGACGGGGACGCGGGTCGCGCTGCATTTCCGCGGCAAGAGCGGCAAGGACATCTCCTGCGCGATCGAGGATGCGCCGCTGGCCCGCGCAATCGCCCGGATCACCACCCTGCCCGGCCGGCGGTTGCTGCAGTATCGCGGCGAAGACGGCTCCGTCGCACCGATCCACGCGGCCGAGATCAACACCTATCTCAAGCGCGCCTGCGAACTGCCCGTCAGCAGCAAGGATCTGCGCATGCTCGCCGCCAATGCCGCCGCGGCGGAGCTTCTCCTGGCCGGCGAGGCGATGGCGAGCGAGGCCGGCCGCAAGCGCCAGCTCGCGGACATCATGCGCGCGATCTCGGAGAAGCTGGTCAACACGCCGGCCGTCGTCCGCAAGAGCTATGTCCATGCGATCGTCATCGATGCCTATGCCAGCGGCCGCCTCCAGAAGACCTATGCGAAGGCGCGCGCCAAGGCCGGCTGCTCGCGCATCGAACGCGCGCTCGGCCTGCTGGCGGCCTGACGAAAAAAGAAGGAATGATCAGCGGAACCTGGAAGCCCGATTCGACGTTCCGTCGCCGCTGGATCGTCGCGGCGGAGGCGGACATGGACGAAGAGCGGATCATGCGGATCGCGCGGGCGATGTGCCGGGCGGCACGGCTCGATCCCGACAAGCCAGCCGGCAATGCCGGCCCTTACACGATGTCGATGCGGAAGCCGGGTCACGAGATGCCGCAGCCCGCCTGGATGCTGTTCCGCCGTGAGGCTGCGCTGTTCGCCTCGCGCCATCGCGACGTCGCGGTTCGGCTCTGAAACAATTTCGGAAGCGGCCACTCGCCTGCATGCGACGGTGGCCATACGAGGCCCGGCTCTCCCCAGGGAGGCCGGGCTTCTTATTGCGCCGCTCGATTACAGCGACTTGAAGCTCGGATAGTGCCCGCGGTAGCTCTTCTCGAGGATCGCGACGCCACCGCGCTCCTTCAGGAGCTGCGCAACCGCGAGGCCGAGCTCGCGCGCCTGTTCCGGCGCCGCGCTCTGATCGGCCACGACGCGCTCCGTGCCTTCGATCGAAGTCACCTGCGCATGCAGCGTCAGGCGGCCGTCCTGCCATGTCGCGCAGGCGCCGACCGGCAGGCTGCAGCCCGCTCCCAATGCATGCATCATCTCGCGCTCGGCCTCGGCCTCGGCGCGGGCCTTGGGGCATTCGATCGCCTTCAACACCTCGATCACCGCCGTATCCTCGGCGCGGGCCTCGAGACCGAGCGCTCCCTGCCCGACCGCATAGGGGAACAGGGACGGGGCGAGCGCCTCCGACGAGGCCTCGTCCATGCCGAGACGGCGCAGGCCGGCCTGGGCGAGGATGACCGCGTCGAGCGCGTCCTCGCCGCCGATCTTGGCGAGGCGGGGCCCGACATTGCCGCGGATCGGGACGACGGTGACGTCCGGGCGCAGATTCAGGATCTGGGCGCGGCGGCGAAGCGAGCCGGTACCGACGCGCGCGCCCTGGCGCAACGTGGCCATGGTCGCGCCGCAGAGCGCGTCGCGCGGATCCTCGCGCGGCGGCACCGAGGCGAGGACGAGGCCTTCATGCAGAGTGGTCGGCAGGTCCTTCAGCGAGTGGACAACGAAATCGACCTCGCGCGTCACCAGTTGCTGCTCATGCTCGACGGCGAAGACGCCGACCATGCCGAACTGATGGAACTCGGAGACGCGGTCGCGATCGGCGATCGTTGCGATCTGGCAGAGCGTGAACTCCGCCTGCGGGAACTTCTCCCGGATCAGGCCCATGACGTGATTGGTCTGGGCCATCGCCAGCGGGCTGCGGCGCGTGCCGATCCTCAGATGCATGATCTCAAAGCTTTCAATCCTGTCCGGCGGGGCCGGTTATTGCCGCGGTCTATATCAGGGGGCCGCCGGGCTGACGAGTGCGGCACTTGCCCATAACTGCGCTGGATCAATCGCGGGTGGTTGCCGCTCCGCCCTGCCGCCGCATAGTCGCCATCGCCTGGCCGAGCACCTCGAAAACACGCGGATCGCGCGACTGGGCAACGTTGAAGCGCATGAAATGACCGGCCGCCTGGGCGACGCTGAAGACATTGCCCGGCGCCAGCACCACGCCCTGCATTACGGCAAGGCGGGCCAACTCGGCGGAATCGATCCCCTCCGGCAACCGGCACCAGAGATAGAAGCCGCCGCGCGGCATCAGCCAAGGGCGTATCCCGAGCGGCTCCAGGCGGGCGGCGACCTCGCGGCGCGCCTGGGCGAGGCGCCTGTGCAGTTCCTCCATATGCTTGCGGTAGCTGCCGCCGGCGAGGACACCTGCCAGCAATTCCGTCGAGACCGGCCCCGGGCCACCAAATCTGGTTGCGACCTGGAGATCGAC
>JAEWKP010000034.1 GCA_023393655.1 Pseudomonadota bacterium
TCGGGATGGATGACCAGGAAATTCTCGCCCTCGTAGAAACAGTCGACGGGGCAGACTTCGACACAGTCCGTGTACTTGCAGCGGATGCAGTTGTCGGTCACGACATACGTCATGATTCACTCCAGAATCGTCATAAAGCGGCGACAGCGGGGCCGCCCATCAATCCAGGAGACCGTCACGCGATCGGCTTGCCGGACAGGAAGGGCCGCGCGCATCGAGGGCCGTCCGGTGGGTGAGGTAAAGGCTTTGCCGGCAGTTTGCAAGCGCAATACATGCGCCGAAAGGCCCCGGCGGAGCATAGTATTCCAGGCTCGGCCTAATCGGTCTCTTCGCCGGGAAAGCCGTGCAGGCGATCCGTTTCGCGGCGTTCCCGCTTGGTGGGCCGGCCCGCGCCGCGCTCGCGCGTCGCCTGGGCGAAGAGATTGCGCTCCCCGCGCGGCGGCGGTGGCGGCGTCATGTCGCTGTAGAGAAGGCGTGCTTCCTCGTAGGGGCCGCGGCGATCGCCGGGCAGGAGCACCTTCACCACCAGGTCATGCCGGTCGAGCGAGAGCACGATCACGTCGCCGGCGCGCACCATATGGGAGGGCTGGCGGATACTGGCGCCGTTGACGCTGACATCACCCGCCTCGACGGATTTGGCCGCGAGCGAGCGGGACTTGCGCAGCCGCGCGAAGAACAGCCATTTGTCGATGCGCTGCCGCGCCTGGCCTGCCGGCTGTTCCTCCTCGCGCGCCATATCCTACTTCTTCATCTGCTCCTTGAGCGCTGCGAGCTTTGCAAAGGGCGAATCCGGGTCGATCGGCTTTTCCTTGCGGGGCGGCCTGGCCTCGTATTTCGCCTGTTGCGGCTTGCCGCCGCGTTCGTTGCGCTCACCGCGATGCTCGTTGCGATCGGGGCGGTTGCCGCCCTGCGGCTTTCCGTCGCGGCCCTTGGCCTGGTTCGGGCGGTTGCGGCCGCCGTCACGGCGCTCTCCGCGCTCGCTCCGCTCGGCCCGTTCGCCGGCCGGCTGGCCGCGCTGACGGTCGCCACCGCGGCGCTCGCCGCCGGGACGCTGGCCCTGGCGCTGGTTGTCGTGGCGCGAACCCGGGCGCCAGAGCAGCACGGGCTTGATCTCCGCCGGCTCGGCTTCGCCCGGCATCTCGGTTTCCGCGACCGCTTCGACCGCTTCGGACGATACCTCGGTGGTTTGCGCGGCCGGAGTCTCTTCGGCGGCAGCGGCCGGGGCCTCGCCTTCGTTTTCGGAAGGATCGGCGTCTTGCTCGTCAGCGGCCTCATCGGCGGCTTCGGCCGGCGCTTCGGTCGACGCTTCGGCCGGCGCCTGGGCAGCGAGGAAGGCGGCAACCTCTTCCGGATTCACGCTGTCGGCGCGGTAGCCGAGGCCCTTCAGGATCTCCTCCATGTCGTCCGGCGTCGCGCCGAGGATGGAGAGCATGGCGGTCGTCGCCATGAAGCGGCGGCCGTCATAGGCGCCGTCCGGGCGGGGCGTGCCGGGCTTCCATTGCAGCAGCGGGCGGATGAGGTCGGCAAGGCGCTCCAGGATGTCGATGCGCACGGCGCGCTTGCCGAGGAAGCGGAAGCCGGCAAGCTTGTAGAAGGCACGCTCATAGGCCGGGTCGGTGACGACGGAGGTGCGGCCGGCGGCGAGCACCGGGATGAGGTCGCCGTAGCCCGGCTTGTCGAGCCCGTCGTTCTTCAGCGCCCAGAGCAGGGTGATGAGCTCGGCCGGGGCCGGCTTCAGCAGCGCCGGCATGAAGATGTGATAGGCGCCGAAGCGGATGCCGTGCTTGCGCATGGAGGCGCGGGCATCCTGATCGAGCGACTTCACCTCATCGGCGACATCGCGGCGGAAGAGCACGCCGAGATTTTCGACGAGCTGGAAGGCGAGGCCCTTGGCAAGGCCCTGCAGGTCTTCCGCGCGGGAAAGATCGTCGAGCGGCTTCAGCACGGTGGCGATGTGATGGTTGACGAAGCGCTCGATGCGGGCGGCGACATGGTCGCGCGCATTGCCCGTCAGCTGCTCGTCGGAGAGCAGGATGACGCGGGGGCGCATGATGTGATCGGAGGCGGAAAGGCGCGCGACGGGGTCGCCCAGCCAGCGAACCGTGCCGTCGGAGCTCAGCGCGAGGTCGCCGTTGCCGGCCGCATGCAGGCGTGCGGCGCGGGCTTCGAACTCCAGCGCGAGCGCCTTCTGCGCGGCCGCCTGCACGGCCTTCGCATCGGGTCCTTCCGTTCCGGAGGCCAGCGTAAACCGGAAACCGGCCAACTGCCCGACATGATGTCCCTCTACGAAGACATCGCCATTCACACTGATTTCAGCTTCCAGCATCGCATTCTCTCTCAGGCGCTTCATGAGCACAGATGTCCTGCGATCAACAAAGCGTTTCGTCAACCGTTCATGTAGCGCATCGGACAATCGGTCTTCGATTTCCCGCGTCTTTTCCTGCCAGTGTGTCGGATCGGCAAGCCATCCGGGCCGATTCGACACGTAGGTCCATGTTCTTATCTGCGCGATTCGTGCCGAAAGCGTGTCGATTTCGCCATCGGTTCGATCGGCTCGGCGCACCTGGTCCGCCATGAAGTCTTAATTAACCGTGCCACGCTTTACGAGGTCCGCATAGAGCGTCGAGATGAGATCGGCGTGCTGGGCGGGCGTGATGCGGCGGTAGTCGGGAAGCGCGCAGGCTTCCCAGAGCTTTTCCACGCGCTCGGGCGCCGTCGCGAGTTCGCGAATATCGGGGTAGCGCGAAAGGTGTTCCAGCGCCTGCTGGTCGACCGCCGGCAGCGCACGCGTCAACCCGCCTATCGGCGGCGCGGCGTCGAGCGACTGGCGGAGCGACTGCAGCGAGGAATAGTCGAAGCGGGTCGTGCGCCATTGCAGCACCTTGACCGGGTCGAACTGGTGGGTCTCGATGCGCTTGACCAGTTCATCGTCGAAGGGAGCGACACGGCCCGTCACGCCGAAGGTGCCGTCGCGGAGGTGGCGGCCGGCGCGGCCGGCGATCTGGGCGAGTTCGGCGGGGTTGAGATTGCGGAACTGATAGCCGTCGAATTTCCGATCCTGCGCGAAGGCGACATGGTCGACATCGAGGTTGAGCCCCATGCCGATGGCGTCGGTGGCGACGAGATATTCGACGTCGCCTTCCTGGTAGAGCGCGACCTGCGCATTGCGGGTGCGCGGCGAGAGCGCGCCGAGCACGACCGCTGCCCCACCACGCTGGCGGCGGATGAGCTCGGCGATGGCATAGACCTCGTCGGCCGAGAAGGCGACGATGGCGGTGCGCTGCGGCAGGCGGGTGATCTTCTTGGAACCGGCATAGAAGAGCTGCGAGAGGCGCGGGCGCTCGATGACGTGGATGCCGGGAAGCAACTGTTCGAGGATCGGCTTCATGGTGGCCGCGCCGAGCAGCAGCGTTTCGTCGCGGCCTCTCAGATGCAGCACCCGATCCGTAAAGATGTGGCCGCGCTCGAGATCGCCGGCAAGCTGGACCTCGTCGATTGCCACGAAGGAGGCCCGCGTCTCCCGCGGCATCGCTTCCACCGTGCAGACGGAATAGCGCGCCATGTGCGGCGTGATCTTCTCCTCGCCGGT
>JAEWKP010000285.1 GCA_023393655.1 Pseudomonadota bacterium
GGAAAGCGCGGGGCGCGAGAGCCCCGCACGGGGCTCAGTAATGCTCTTCGAAGCGCTTGGCCAGCTCTTCGATGTTCTCCGGCGGCCAGCCGGTGACGTCCATGCCGAGATGGAGGCCCATGGTGGCGAGCACTTCCTTGATCTCGTTCAGCGACTTGCGGCCGAAGTTCGGGGTGCGCAGCATCTCGCCTTCGGACTTCTGGATGAGGTCGCCGATATAGACGATGTTGTCGTTCTTGAGGCAGTTGGCCGAGCGGACCGAAAGCTCGAGCTCGTCGACCTTCTTGAGCAGCGCCGGATTGACGGGCAGCTGCGGCGCGGTCGAGACGGCCTCTTCCTTGCGCGGCTCCTCGAAGGTGATGAACACCGCGAGCTGGTCCTGCAGGATGCGGGCGGCGAGCGCCAGCGCGTCCTCGGGCGAGACCGAGCCGTTGGTCTCGATCGCCAGCGTGAGCGAGTCCTTGTCGAGGTTCTGGCCCTCGCGGGTGTTCTCGACGCGGTAGGAGACCTTCTTGACCGGCGAGTACAGGCTGTCGACCGGGATCAGGCCGATCGGCGCGTCCTCGGGACGGTTCTGCTCGGCCGGGACATAGCCCTTGCCGGTGTTGACCGTGAACTCCATGCGGATCTCGGCCCCGTCGTCCAGCGTGCAGAGCACGAGGTCGGGGTTCAGGATCGCAACGTCGCCGATGGTATTGATGTCGCCGGCGGTGACGGTGCCCGGGCCGGACTTGCGGAGCGTCATGCGCTTCGGGCCCTCGCCCTGCATCTTGACCGCGATGGCCTTAATGTTGAGGACGATATCGGTGACGTCCTCACGGACGCCCGGAATCGAGGAGAACTCGTGGAGAACGCCGTCGATCTGGACGGCGGTCACGGCCGCGCCCTGGAGCGACGACAGCAGCACGCGACGAAGCGCATTGCCGAGCGTCATGCCGAAGCCGCGCTCGAGCGGACGCGCAACCACAGTCGCCTGACGCTTCGGGTCGTCTCCGACCTTCACTTCGCGCTTGTTCGGCTGGGAAAGACCCTGCCTGTTCTTGCTGATCACGACCGCACTCCTGGTGCTGAATTCATCTGGCGGCCACCGCCGCCCCGGCCCGGCCCCCGCCCATGCGGGCGCCTTGGGCTAACCACGTCAGGCGTCAGACGCGACGGCGCTTGCGCGGACGGCAGCCATTGTGCGGGATCGGCGTGACGTCGCGGATCGAGGTCACGGTGAAGCCCGCGGCCTGGAGAGCGCGAAGAGCCGACTCGCGGCCCGAACCCGGACCGGTCACCACGACCTCGAGAGTGCGCATGCCGTGCTCGGCAGCCTTGCGAGCGGCGTCCTCGGCGGCGACCTGAGCGGCGTAGGGGGTCGACTTGCGCGAGCCCTTGAAGCCCATCGTGCCGGCCGACGACCACGAGATCGTGTTGCCCTGCGCGTCGGTGATGGTGATCATGGTGTTGTTGAACGAGGCGTTCACATGCGCGACGCCGGAGACGATGTTCTTGCGTTCGCGACGACGGACGCGCTGGGCTTCCTTGGCCATATCTCTTCTTTCATCCTTCAGGCGCGCCCGTCATGCCAGGCGCTGGGGATGCCGGCGGCCCGAACGGACCGGCCGGCGGTAGACAACGGGCCGGCTAGCGGCCCACTGAGATCACTTCTTCTTGCCGGCGATCGGCTTCGCCTTGCCCTTGCGGGTACGGGCGTTGGTGTGCGTGCGCTGGCCGCGAACCGGCAGCGAGCGACGATGACGCAGGCCGCGATAGCAGCCGAGGTCCATCAGGCGCTTGATGTTCATCGAGACTTCGCGGCGCAGATCGCCCTCGACGAGGTAGTCGCGGTCGATCGTCTCGCGGATCTGCAGGACTTCGGCGTCGGTCAGCTGGTTGACGCGACGCTCGGCAGCGATGCCGACCTTCTCGCAGATCTCCTGGGCCTTGGCCGCGCCAATGCCGTGGATATACTGCAGGCCGATGACGACGCGCTTGCCGGTGGGAATGTTGACGCCCGCGATACGAGCCATGGTCTCATCTCCATGTCGGCCGAAGCACCCGATGGCACCCCGGCGGTGGGAAAAATCCCGCGTCCGGTGGAGGCCGGCTCATGCAGGACGTTGAACGGCTCCACGCGATAATGCGACGTCGTCCCTTCTCGCGAAGGCAACGGCATCGCTCCCATGAAACCGGATGGCGGCTCGTTAACCGGTTGGCCGCAACGAGTCAACCCGTCGCAACCAAGAAACATGCCAAGGCCGGCGAACCGGCCGAAGCGCTGCGAGGTCAAGGCGGTAGACGAAACCGCTATATAGGGGCTCCGTCATTCCGGACAAGCGGCTGAATGCCCGGAACGACGCGCTCCCGCGTAACCCCTACTTCTTCACCAGGCTGCACTTGCTCTCCGAGAGCGGCGCGATGATCTCGGCCGCCGGGATCTTGCGGACGACCTTGAAGTAATCCCACGGCGCCTTCGAATCGGCGGGCTTCTTCACCTCGACCAGCAGCATGTCGTTCATCAGCCGGCCGTCCTCGCGGATCTTCGCGCCCGACGCATAGAAATCGTCGACCGGCATTTCCCTCATCTTCGTCGCGACCGCCGGGCCGGCAGCCGTGCCCGCTGCCTTCACCGCCCTGAGATAGTGCAGCACCGAGGAATAGACGCTGGCCTGGATCATGCCCGGCATCTTCTTGGTCTTCGCCATATAACGGTCGGCGAAGGCGCGGCTCGGCTTGTCGGCGTCATGGTAGTAGGCGGTGGTGGTGATCAGCCCCTTGGCCTTGTCGAGGCCGAGCCCGTGGACGTCGCTCAGCACCACGACCATCGCCGCGAGCTTCTGGCCGCCATCGACCAGGCCGAACTCGCCGGCCTGCTTGATCGAGTTGATCGTATCCGTGCCGGCATTGGCGAAGGCGACGATCTTGGCCTTGGAGGCCTGCGCCTGCAGCAGGAAGGAGGAGAAGTCCGGCGTCCCGAGCGGCGCGCGCACCGTGCCCAGCGTCTTGCCGCCATTGGCTTTGACGATCGTCTCGATATCGGCGGTGAGTTGATGGCCGAAGGCATAGTCGGCAGCGATAATGTACCAGCTGTCGCCACCCTCGCGCAGGACCGAAAGCGCCGTGCCCTTGGCCGAGGTCGCCGTATCGAAGGTCCACATGAATCCGGTCGGCGAGCAATCCTCGTTGAACAGGCGCGTCGTAGCCGGGCCATTATACAGCGCGACCTTCTGCTTCTCCTTGGCGATGCCGGCAACGGCGAGCGCCACCGCCGAATTGGTCAGATCGGCAATCGCCGTGACCCCGTCGACATCGTACCAGCGCCGCGCCAGGCCGGCTGCGATATCCGGCTTGTTCTGGTGGTCTGCAGCGACGATCTCGATCGGCTTGCCCAGCACCGAGCCGCCGAAATCCTCGATCGCCAGCTTCGCCGCCTCGACCGAGCCCAACCCGCCGAATTCAGCATAGTTGCCCGACTGGTCGTTGAGAATGCCGATTTTCACCGCATCCTGCGCCCGTGCCGCCGCCGGCATCAGCGCCAGCGTGCTCGCGACCAGCAACGCTCCAAACCTCGTCATGCGCCTGCTCCCTGTCCTGAATCCGGACCGAGAAAGCAGCTTCGCCTTCCGGTCGACGGATGCTTGCCACCGCTTCGCGCGGATTGGGTCTCAGCACATCCACAGGGAGTAAGCCTGTCAACGCACAGGCGAGACGAGAAACGACAAAGGTATCCGCGCAGAAACGCACAGCGAGAACGAAAGACCCGGACAGACCACCAGGTCTGCCCGGGTTCGAACTTGGTTTCGTCGAAGAGCGCTTAGCCCTGCGCCGCCACCGAAAGCGCGTCGCTGATTGCCCGCGAGACGTCGTCGATCGGCTGCATGCCGTCGATCGCCGTCAGTTGGCCGCGCTTGTCGTAATAGGGCGCAACCACCGCGGTATCGCGATTATAGGCCTCCAGCCGGGTCTTGAAGACCTCCGGGTCGTCATCCTTGCGCACCGGCTCTCCAGCCGCCCTCGCCTCCTCGGCGCGGCGAACGATGCGGTCGACGAGCTTGGTCTGGTCGACCCGGAGCTCGAGCACGGCGTCGAGCTTCAGCCCCTTGCCGTCGAGCATCTTGTCCAGCGCCTCGGCCTGCGCCAGCGTCCGCGGGAAGCCGTCGAGGATGAAGCCCTTCCTGGCATCCGCTTCCTCGATGCGGTCGGCCACGATGCCGATGACGATCTCGTCCGAGACCAGCCCACCCGCATCCATCACGGCCTTGGCCTTCTGGCCGACCGGCGTGCCGGCAGCGACGGCTGCGCGCAGCATGTCGCCGGTCGAGAGTTGCGGAATGCCGTGCTTCGCGACGATGCGCGCCGCCTGAGTGCCCTTACCCGCCCCCGGCGGCCCCAGGAAAATCAACCGCATCTTATCTCCGCGCTCCTCGCAACTTGGCCTTCTTGACCAGCCCTTCGTACTGATGGGCCAGCAGGTGCCCGTGAACTTGCGCCACGGTGTCCATCGTCGTGGTCACCACGATGAGCAGCGAGGTGCCGCCCAGCAGGATGATCGGGATCTGAGCATAGGTGATCATGAACTCGGGGATAAGGCAGACGATCGTCAAATATCCTGCGCCGAGAACGGTGATGCGGGTGAGGATGCGATCGATATGCTCGGCGGTCCGCTCGCCCGGGCGGATGCCCGGCATGAAACCGCCATGCTTCTTGAGATTGTCCGCCGTCTCGACCGGGTTGAACACGATCGCGGTGTAGAAGAAGCAGAAGAAGATGATCAGCGCCGCATAGAGGATCATGAACAGCGGCCGGCCATGCGCCAGATAGGTCGCCATCAGCGACAGGAAGCCGGTGCCGCCCGAGGCCTGCGAGAAGCTGGCGACGGTCGTCGGCAGCAGCAGCAGCGACGAGGCGAAGATCGGCGGGATGACGCCCGATGTGTTCAGCTTCAGCGGCAGGAACGAGGTCTGGCCCTCATACATGCGGTTGCCGACCTGGCGCTTCGGATAGTTGATCAGCAGGCGGCGCTGGGCGCGCTCCATGAACACGCAGAAGGCGATGACGCAGATCGCCATGACGAGCACGCCAAGCAGCAACCCGGTGGAGATCGCGCCCTGGCGACCGAGTTCGAAGGTCTGGGCAAGCTGCGAGGGGAATTCGGCGATGATGCCCGCGAAGATGATCATCGAGGTGCCGTTGCCGATGCCGCGGCTGGTGATCTGCTCACCCAGCCAGAGCAGGAACATCGTGCCGCCGACCAGCGTGATCGTGGTCGAGAGCAGGAAGAACGGACCGGGTTCAAGCACGAGGTTCCCCGAACCCTGGAGACCCACACCGATCGCATAGGCCTGGAACACGGCCAGCACCAGGGTCAGGTAGCGGGTGTACTGGTTCAGGGTCTTGCGGCCCTGCTCGCCTTCCTTCTTCAGCGCCTCGAAGCTCGGCACCACGCTCGACAGGAGCTGCACGATGATCGAAGCCGAGATATACGGCATGATCGCCAGCGCGAAGATCGCGAGACGCCCGACCGCGCCGCCCGAGAACATGTTGAACATGCCGAGCATGCCGGACTGGGTCTGGCGGAACAGGTCCGCCACCGCGTCCGGGTTCATGCCCGGCAGCGGGATGTAGGTACCGAGCCGGTAGATGACCAGCGCGCCCAGCGTGAACCAGATTCGCTTCTTGAGTTCATCCGCCTTGGCGAAGGCCCCGAAATTGAGGTTCGCCGCAAGCTGTTCAGCCGCCGATGCCATGCGTCCGGTCCCTGGGTATCAAACTGATCGTTGAAGCACATCTGCCAACGCACGCGTGGTGCTGTCTGCGGATTCGTGCCTTGCGTCAAACAGTCAAACGGCGGCCAAGGCGCTGGGCCCGGCCGCCGTTCGCAAACGTCATGTAGGCGTTCGGGTCACGCCTGTGAAGCGGCAGCCAGAATCTTGACCGAACCGCCAGCCTTCTCGATCGCGGCCACGGCCGACTTGGACGCGCCGTAGACCTCGAAAGCGAGCTTGGTCTTGAGCTCGCCGACGCCGAGAATCTTGACGCCGTCCTTGGCCTGGCGGGTGATGACACCGGCGGCGACGAGCGCCTCGATGGTCACGGCACCCTTGGCGTCGAGCTTGCCGGCTTCCACCGCCTGCTGGATGCGGCCGAGGTTCACCTCGTTCAGATCCTTGGCGAACAGGTTGTGGAAACCGCGCTTCGGCAGGCGGCGATACAGCGGCATCTGGCCGCCTTCGAAGCCCTTGATGGCGACGCCGGCGCGCGAGGTCTGACCCTTCACGCCGCGGCCACCGGTCTTGCCCTTGCCGGAGCCAATGCCACGGCCGACGCGCATGCGCTGCTTCAGAGCGCCTTCGTTGTCACGGATATCATTGAGTTTCATGTGACGCCCTCCTCACTTCGCGTCGACGACGCGGACGAGGTGCTTGACCTTCTCGACCATGCCACGCACCGCGGGGGTGTCCTGGAGGGTCGAGCGGCGGCGGATCTTGTTCAGGCCGAGACCGATCAGGGTCTGGCGCTGGGTGGCCTCGCGGCGGATCGGCGAACCGATCTGCTCGATGGTGAAGGTCTTCTCAGCCTTTGCCATGATGTCCCCCTCACGCTTCCGCGGCCGCATCCGTGCCGGCATCGCGGCGACGGGTCTGCAGGGCCGAAACCTTGAGCGAGCGACGCGCCGCGACCGAACGTGGGCTGTCTTCGTTCTTCAGCGCGTCGAAGGTGGCGCGCACGAGGTTGTACGGGTTGGAGGAACCGAGCGACTTCGACACGACGTCCTGCATGCCGACCGCCTCGAAGACGGCGCGCATCGGGCCGCCGGCGATGATGCCGGTACCGGCCGGAGCCGCACGCAGCACGACCTTGCCGGCGCCATGGCG
>JAEWKP010000309.1 GCA_023393655.1 Pseudomonadota bacterium
CTCCGGCGCGGCGCGGATCATGCCGCGGCGCGCGGGTCGCTCAGGTGAAATAGGCCTCAAGCTTGACCATGGTGCCCGTCCAGCCATGGGTGTGGCCACGAACAGCGGCATCGTCGGCGAGCTTCTCGTGCAAAAGCGTCAGGATCGTGCCGTCTCCGTCCGGCTTCAGGGTGACGGTGACGCGCGAAACGCGCTCCGGCGTGGTGATCCAGGACCAGCTGAAGACGAGGCGCTCGTTCTCGACGACCTCCAGATAGCGGCCGAGCACCTCGTGGCGCTCGCCGGTATTCTCGATCATCACGACGCGATAGGCGCCATCGACGCGCGGATCGATCTCCGCCTCCTGCGCCACGACATTCTCCGGGCCGAACCAGCGCACGAGCAGGTCCGGATTGGTCCAGGCCTCGTAGACATCGGCCGGCGAGGCATTGAGGCGCCGCTTCATCGTCAGGCTAGGTGTCACCGGCTGATGCATGTGCCCGATCCTTCCCTCAACCTTCGCCCTTGCGCCGCGCCTCGAGCAACGCCTCCAGCGCATCGAGCCGCTCGGTCCAGAACCGCTGATAGCGTGCCAGCCAGCCCATCGCCTCCTCCATCGGCTCCGCATTCAGGTGGCAGGACACGGTGCGCCCCGCCTTGGTCCGCGTCAGCAAACCGGCATCCGTGAGGACGTCGAGATGCTTCATGATGGCCGGGAGCGAGACCGGAAAGGGCTTCGCCAGCTCGCTGACCGACAGCCCGTCCTCCCGCTCCAGCCGCGCCAGCAAGGCCCTTCGCGTCGGGTCCGCGAGGGCGGAGAAGGTCCGGTCGAGCTGCGCGTCCTGAAACTTAACCATTGAGTTAAGTTTAAGCGCAAGCCACCACGCTCGTCAAGCCGGTCTGCTCAAGCTGTCGCGGCCTGTCCGATACGCGAAGTTTGTCGGCCCAGAAGGGAAGTGTGTCGGCAATTGTCCCCAAAGGGTGTCGGCACGAGCCAAAAACAGTCCTTGGCTCCCAGTTCGAAAGCGGACCTCGGTTGTGAGGGGGTGCCGCATGCCGGCACGTTACAGGGGTCTGCATGTTCAGCAGAACGCGCGTGATTTTTATCAGCAGAGTCATTTGCGCCGCATGATGGGCCGCGAGTTGGTTCGAGATGACGTGCTCAGCGTTATGGAAGGACAACGCGCCAGACCGTATTGCCGACATCGTCGGCGACAAGGAGGCCGTTCCGACGATCGACTAGGACACCAACCGGCCGACCTCGCGCCTCGCCCTTGTCGTTCAGGAAGCCCGTCAGGATCGGTCGCGGTATGCCGCTTGGCTTGCCCTCAGCGAAGGGCACGAAGATCACGCGATAGCCAACCGGGTTGGCTCTATTCCAGGAGCCGTGCTGGCCAATGAAGGCGCCGCCGGCATAGGCCGGGCCGATCTGCCCCTCCTTGGCGAATGCCAGCCCCAGCGATGCGGTGTGGGAGCCCAGCGCATAATCCGGGTTGATGGCCTTCGCGACGAGCTCGGGCCGCGGTGGTTCCACCCGCTCGTCGACGGTCTGGCCGTAGTAGCTGTAAGGCCAGCCGTAGAAGCCGTCGCGCTTCACCGAAGTCATGTAGTCCGGCACGAGATCGTCACCGATCTCGTCACGCTCGTTGACGGAAACCCAGAGTTCCTTCGTGACCGGGTTCCAGTCGATGCCGACGGGATTGCGCAGCCCGCTCGCGAAGAGCTGGGTGGCGCCGGTCTTCGGATCGATCTCCAGCACCGCCGCGCGGTTCTGCTCTTCCGCCATGCCGTTCTCGGCGACGTTGGAATTGGAACCGACGCCGACATAGAGGCGCGAGCCGTCCGCGCTGGCGACGAGGCTCTTGGTCCAGTGATGGTTGCGGCCGGCAGGCAAGTCCGCGACCTTGATGGGTTTGGCCGTGCTTTTCGTCTCGCCCGCAACATACGGCACGCGCACCACCGCGTCGGCATTGGCGATATAGAGCTGGTCGCCCACCAGCGCCATGCCGAAGGGCGAGGTCAGGTTTTCCAGATAGACGCTCTTCGTCTCCGCGACGCCGTCGCCATCAGCGTCCCGCAACAAGCTGATGCGATTGGCACTCGGGGTCTTGGAACCGGCGCGCTGCATGAAGAGCCCCTGCACCCAGGCGCGTATGCCGCCTTTCTTCTCCTCGGGCTTGGGAGGCGCGTCGGGTTCGGCGTCGAGGGCATCGCCATTGGGCAGCTCGTAGAGCCAGCGCGGGTGTTGAAGCCCGGTGGCGAAAGCGGTGACTTGTCCGCCGGCGAGCGGCGTCGGCTTTTCGCCTTCCTTCCAGCCGACGGCCTTGGCGACCTTGATGGTTGGCAGCCAGGAGGATTTCGGAGCCGGCAAGGTCGGATTTGGGCCGTACCCGGCCTCCTCGGGCAACGGTTTGTCGCTGCATGAGGCCAAGGGCAGCGCCAAGGCGGCGACGCCGATGAGAATGAATTTGTGGCACCGCGCCATGCTGGCCTCCGCATTCGGGCTGTGATCGTTCGGAGGTCAACGTCGAGAACCTGCAGAGGTTCGCAGGCGGTCGAGTTTCCAAGTGAGTGCGGGAACTGCGGCGCGAACTCCCGGTTGTCGGTGCAGGGGGAGCCTCGCTTGCGGCATCTGCAGAGATCGGACGCGACGCAGAACGTCACCGGGCCCGTGCTGGCCGGTGTCGTCGTGCTCGGGCTGACCGGCCTCGCGAGCGTGCCCTTTCTCGACCTCGGCCCCCTGTCGTTGCAGATGCTGCAGCATCTCGCCGTCATGAATGTTGCCGCGCCGGTCCTGGCGCTGGGCCTGCCGCCGGCTCACGTCTGGCGGCGTGGCTCGCTTCTGGTTCGCGCGACCTTGCAACTGACTGTCCTCTGGGCCTGGCACATGCCAGCGCTCCAGCAGCTTGCTGCGGCCTCGGCACTGGCTCAGATCGGCTTGATGGCCATGCTCGCCGGCAGCGCCGTGTGGTTCTGGCACGCGGTCATCGGTGCGGCCCGCACGGGCGGGTGGAAGGCGCTGGGCGCGCTGGTCTTGACCGGAAAGCTCGCCTGCCTGCTCGGCGCCCTGCTGATCTTCGCGCCACGCGATCTCTACGGGCTGCCCGGTCTCGCCCTGGCGCTGTGCGTCACTGGTCCGTCGAGCCTGAACGACCAGCAGCTCGCCGGATTGCTGATGGTGACGGCCTGCCCCCTGAGCTACCTCGTCGTCGGCGTTGCGCTGGCGGCGCGCATGCTGAACCGGCTCGACGGAGCCCCGAGCCGATCAGATGTCTCCGCTCGCGCGAGCTAGACGGATCGCGGGATGGGTGCTCGCCACACCCGGCAAGCTCGCGCTGACCGCTGCCGGGACTGTCGTGGCAGTCGCCGTGGCCGGTCTGCTCTTCGCGTGGTCGGGCGTCTACAACATCGCCGCCAGCCGGGGCCATCTCGCGATCACGGACTGGATCCTGCGCTTCGGGATGGAGAACTCCGTCAAGGCGCACGCGCCGGACGAGACGCTGCCGGCGGGGCAGGACGAGGACCGCGTCAGGCTCGGTGCCGGGCACTACCATGCCGGCTGCGCCTATTGCCATGGCGCACCGGGCACGCCGGTGAGCCCCGTCGCCGCGAAGATGCTGCCGCCGCCGCCCGACCTCAAAGACAAGGTGGGAGTCTGGAAGGACGGTGAGCTGTTCTGGATCGTCAAGCACGGCCTGAAATACGCCGGCATGCCGGCTTTCCCGTCGCTGGAGCGCGACGACGAGATCTGGGCATTGGTCGCCTTCCTGCGCCGGCTGCCGCAGCTCGACCGTGCTGCGTATCGCGAGCTGGCCTTGGGCGAGGTCGAGCCGGAACGGGCCAGCGGCGCCGAGATCGCCGAGAGCGGCGACGATCAGGATGCGATCGGCGCCTGCGCGCGCTGCCACGGCAACGGCGAGGGCCCGGCGAGCCGCCTCGTGCCGCTGCTGCACGGCCAGCCGGCGGCGATGATCGAGAACGCGCTACGCGACTATGCCGCCGGGTTGCGCGACAGCGGCGTGATGCAGACCGCCGCGGCCGACCTGACCGATGGCGCGATCAGGAAGCTCGCAGCCCATTACGCCGGACTGCCGCGGCCGGAGATCGAGCCCGAACGAGCGGACCCGGAAACCCTCGCGCGCGGGGAGAAGCTGGCGCGCGAGGGAGATCGCTCCCGTGGCGTGCCCGCCTGCCTGAGCTGCCATGGCGAGCAAGCGGGGCCGACATTTCCGCGCCTGGCAGGGCAATCCTCTCGTTATATCGAGGGGCAGCTCGCGGCCTGGCGGGCTGGCCTGAACGACCGCAGCCCGACCGGGCGCATCATGGCGCCGATCGGCCGCCGCCTCACAGCCGAGCAGGCCCGCGACCTTGCCGCCTATTTCGCCAGCGTGACGCCGGCGGGGCAGACGCGGCGATGAAGGTTTTGCGCGCTCTCGTGCTCGGCACCGTTCTGCCCTTGCTGGCAGGCTGTCAGCGTCAGTCGGCGCTGGCGCCGGCCGGCGAGGAGGCTGCGCGCGTCGCCCTGCTCAGCTGGATCCTGTTCGCCGGCGCAGCGGTGATCTTTGCTGTCGTGCTTGCGGCGCTGGCGCTCGCGATCGCCGGCCCGGAGCGGATACGGCGGTGGTTGCGGGCCGAGGCAGCGATCCGGTTCTGGGGGATCGCCTTTCCGGCAGTGACGCTCGCTGTTTTGCTTGGCTACGGCCTCTGGCTGATGCGTGAGACGATCGCGAGCCCGCAACAGGCGCAGACGCGCGTCGAGGTCACGGGAGAGCAGTTCTGGTGGCGCGTCGCCTATGACGGCCCGGCCGGCAAGCCGATCGCCGAGGCCAACGAGATCCGCATTCCCGTCGGCGTCGAGGTCGAGTTCGTGCTGCGCAGCGCCGACGTCATCCATTCCTTCTGGATGCCGAGCCTTGGCGGCAAGCTCGACATGATCCCGGGACGGACCAACCGGTTGCGGCTCAAGGCCGAGCGGGCGGGGATCTATCGCGGTCAATGCGCTGAATATTGCGGAACCGCCCATGCGCAGATGGCGCTGGAGATCGTGGCGATGCCTCGGCCCGAGTTCGACGCTTGGCTCGCCGCTGCCGATACCTCTCCCATACCCGCGGGCGAGACCGTAAAGCGCGGCGCGGCCCTTTTCCTCGCCTCGGGCTGCGGCGCCTGCCATGCCGTGCGCGGCACGCCGGCCGCAGGCACTATCGGCCCTGATCTCTCCCGCATCGGCGGACGGCGCTTCCTCGCCGCCGCGACAGTGCCGAACACGACCGAAAACCTCGCCCGCTTCATCGCGGAGCCCGCTGCGGTCAAGCCGGGCAGCCTGATGCCGCCCTTCGCCATCTTCTCGGGCGAGGAGCGACAAGCGCTCGCCAACTATCTTGCGAGCCTGAAATGACCGCTTCCGACTCTCACGCTCCGTACGAAGCGGCGGACCTGCCGTCCGCGCTGCCGCGGCCTGAGGGCGAGCGCGAGCGCCTCGAGGCGGTCTGGCGCTCGCCGCGCGGCTGGCGCGTCATCACCGAGGTCAACAACACCGTCATCGGCTATTTCTACATCGCGACGGCGTTCCTGTTCTTCCTGCTCGCCGGCATCCTGGGCCTGTTGATCCGGCTGCAGCTCGCGGTGCCCGGCAACGATTTCCTCTCGCCCCAGACCTACAATCAGATCTTCACCATGCATGGTACGGTGATGATGTTCCTGTTCGCCGTGCCAGCGGTGGAGGCGGTGGGGATCCTGCTGCTGCCGCAGATGCTTGGCGCCCGCGACCTGCCGTTCCCGCGCCTCGGCGCCTTCGCCTTCTGGGCCTATTTCGTCGGCGGCCTGGTGTTCTTCTGCACGCTGTTCTTCGGCACGGCGCCGGATGGCGGCTGGTTCATGTATCCGCCGCTGACCGGCGAACGCTTCTCGCCTGGCATCGGCGCCGACTGGTGGCTGCTCGGCATCGGCTTCATCGAAATCTCCGCGATCGCCGGTGCGATCGAAATCCTCGTCGGCGTGCTGCGCACGCGCGCTCCGGGCATGACCCTGACGAAGATGCCGATCTTCGCCTGGACGCTCCTGATCTTCGCGGGGATGATCGTCTTCGCCTTTCCCGCCGTGATCCTGGCGACGATCCTGCTGGAGCTGGAGCGGGCTTTCGGCTGGCCCTTCTTCATCGCGGAGAAGGGCGGCGATCCGCTGCTCTGGCAGCACCTGTTCTGGTTCTTCGGCCACCCGGAGGTCTACATCATCTTCCTGCCGGCCGCCGGCATGGTCTCGATGATCGTGCCGACCATGGCGCGGGTCCCGCTGGGCGGCTACCGCCTGATCGGGGGGGCGCTGATCGCGGGCGGCTTCTTCTCCTTCGGGCTCTGGGTCCACCACAGGTTCACGACGGGGATCCCGGCGCGCTCGCTCGGCTTCTTCTCGGCGGCGAGCATGGCGGTGGCGATCCCGAGCGGCATCCAGGTCTTCGCCTGGATCGCGACCATCGCGGCAGGCCGGCTCAGGATCACCGTTCCGTCGCTCTTCGTGATCGGCTTCCTGATCATCTTCACGCTGGGCGGGCTGACAGGCGTGATGGTGGCGATGGTGCCGTTTGACCGACAGGCGCATGACAGTTACTTCGTCGTCGCCCACCTGCATTACGTGCTGTTCGGCGGCATGGTCTTTCCGCTCTTCGCCGCGATCTACTACTGGGCGCCAGCCTTCAGCAGGCGCCCGCTCTCGGAACGATTGGGACGCTGGTCCTTCGGCCTGATCTTCCTCGGCTTCAACGTCGCTTTCCTGCCGATGCATGTGACCGGGCTGATCGGCATGCCGCGGCGCGTCTACACCTATCCGGCCGGCATGGGCTGGGAGACGCTCAACTTGGTCTCGACGCTCGGCGCCTTCATGCTGGCTGCAGGCATCCTGGTCTTTCTCGTCGACGTCATCAGCAACATCCGCCTGACGACCGCCGAACCTGCCGGCAATGTCTGGGATGCCGGTTCGCTGGAATGGCTGCCCAACCATGGCTTCGGCACGCGCAGCATTCCTAGGATCGACAGCCGCGAACCGCTCTGGGATCGGCCAGACCTCGTCCGGGAGGTCGAGGCGGGCGCCCATTACCTGCCGCGGACCGCGACCGGCGGGCGCGAGACGATCGTAACCTCCCCGGTCGAGGCCGAGCCGCAATATGTGATGCGGCTGACAGGCCCGGGCTATGCCCATTTCGCGGCAGCGGTCTTCACCGCCGGCTTCTTCCTGCTGCTGACGGTCAAGGCCGTGGTGCTCGCCGGGCTCTGCGGCATCGGCGCCATCGTCGCGATCATGCGCTGGATGTGGGAATGCGACCAGGCGCCGGCCGGCGAGATCGATATCGGCGGCAGCGTCAGGCTGCCGAGCTATGCCTCGGGGCCGGTGTCGCACAGTTGGTGGGCGATGATCGTGCTGATGCTGGTCGCCGCCGCGCTCTATCTCTCTTACCTGTTCAGCTATCTCTATCTCTGGACCGTCGCGCCGCAGGTCTGGCCAGGGCGAGAGCAGCTTTCGGCACTCTCGGCGCTATTGATGCCGATGGTCTTGCTGATTGTCAGTGGCCTGCTCCTTGAGGCCTCCAGACGGTTGCTGGATGCCGGAAGCGGGCGGCGCGGCGTCATCGCCGTTCTGCTGTTGCTGGGAGCGATCGCTCTCGTAGGCGCGCTCGGCGTCGACATTCTGCAGCATTGGCGGGCGGGCCTCAGGCCGCAAACAAGCGGTTACGCCGCCATGGTCTATGCGAACGCCGCGTTGCAGGCGCAGATCGCGGGGGCCGTGCTGCTCACTGCCGGATTCGCCGCAGCGCGGCTGGCGACGGGGCGGGTCGACCGCATACGCCGCATCGTCTTCGACAACCTTGCGCTGCTCTGGTCCTATTCGCTCGGACAGGCCGCCTTCGGCCTCGCGCTGACACATGGCTTTCCGCGGCTGGTGGCGACATGAGAGCGTCCCTCTTTCCAGCCGGCACCGTCCTCATCGGCCCGACCCTCTGGGCGACTCATTTCCTCGCGATCTATGCCTCGGAATCGCTGCTCTGCCGGGCTGGTCTGCCGGGCTGGCATGACGTGCTCGTCGCGGGCACGACCTTCGTTGTCCTGCTGGCGCTCGCCTGGCATGGCGCTATCTTGCTTCGATGCCGCTGGATGGATGGAACCCAAGGCGAGCTCGCGGGAATTGCGATCGGCCTCAACGCAGTTTCGGCCTTGGCAGTCTGTTTCGCGGCCTTCGCGTCAGCATTACCTGCTTGTCTGAGCGACTGACCCTCATGATTGGTTGGCGTAATATCGGAATCGGCAGATGTGCGGTCGTGATGCGCCAACAGCAGACGTTGGTGAGCGACCTGGAACCAGACATTCGCTGGTTGTCGACGAACGAAGTGCGCCCCGCCAAGGCAATTCCAGCCAATAACCTGACAGGGCGCTGATGTGGTCCGAAGGCTGACCTACCTTTCGTTCGGCCATGCTGTCACCAGTGCCGCGACTGCATCGGCCGTGGCGGCAGACAAGGTCCAGCCGAGATGACCGTGGCCCGTATTGTAGAAAACCCGGGGATCGCGACCGCGCATAACCCTTGGCAGCATGTCGGGCATCATCGGACGCAGGCCGGCCCAGGGCACGGCTTGCCGCGTGCTCATTCCCGGGAAATGCTTCCGGCACCACCGAACCAGCGGCTCGATCCGGCTCGCGCGGATATCCTTGTTGTAGCCATTGAACTCGGCCGTGCCGGCAACGCGGAAACGGCTGGGCCCCAGGCGGCTGGTGACGATCTTGGCGCGATCGTCGAGGAGACTTGTCCACGGAGCGGCTGCCTGGTCTGCCTCTTCCGGCAGTTGAACCGTGATCGAATATCCCTTCACCGGATAGACATTGACGCGATCGCCGAGACTTGCACCCAGCCGACGGGACATGACGCCGCCGCAGACGACGATGCGATCGAAGGCTTCGCTTTCCACATCCGTGCAGTTTACGCCTTCGCTCGACGCCCAGCTCACACGGATCCCGTCCCTTGAGTTGTGCTCGATCGATCGAACATCGCTCGCAAGTCGCATGACCACGCCGAGGCGCTCGCAGGCGCTGGCAAGGCCAGTCGTGAATTTATGGATGTCGCCCGTAAAGTCGGAGGGCGTATAGAAGCCCCCATAGAAATCCCCCTTCAGCGAAGGTTCGATCGTGCGGATCTCGCCGGGGGTGACGGCGCGGCGCTCCAGCCCGCCCTTCGCAAGCAGCGCCGAGACCCGGGCTGCCGCCTCGAACTCCGCCTTGCTGTGGTAGAAATGGAGAATGCCGCGCTCCTCGCAATCGAACGCGATGTTCTCCTCGCGGGCCATGCGCATCAGATGGGCGCGAGCCTCGATCGCCAACCGGGCCGTCGTCAGCGTGTTCTCTTCGTATCGGGGGATCGACGCCACGAACTCGCCCATCCAGGACAGCTTGTGCCAGGAAGGCTTGGGATTGACGAGGAGCGGCGCGCCCGGCGTGAACATCCATTTGATGCCCTTCAGGACAGTCGCCCAACTGTTCCAGACCTCGGCATTCGAGGCCGAGAGCTGGCCGCCATTGGCGAAGGAGGTTTCCATCGCCGCATAGGGCTGACGATCGAAGACGGTGACGCGGCAGCCCCGCCTTGCGAGGTTGTAGGCGGTCGTGATGCCGGTGATGCCTGCGCCGATGACGGCGACACGCGAGATGTCCGATGGACTCATAGGTGCTCCTGCCCGCACCATGCGGGTCAATGCACCCCCTCTGTCATTGGCCTGAGAGCTTCGTCGGGCCCGGTCATTCGAGCCTTGCGACTTTCACCATCGGCGCAGAACTGCCGTCCTGCTTTTCAGAGTCTCACCATCACAGCGGTACTTTTGCCTGAGAGTTTCCGGGGCGGTTGCTCCGTCGGCGCCGTATCGAGTCCGAGAACTCGAACGATCTCTCCCGCTGCAAAGAATACTTTGCATTCCTGCTTCGGCTGTCAAACCAGATCTTCAGTTGCCACCACTCTCGCCCTCGCTGGCCGCGCCAAGCCTAAACTGGGAAACGAGATGTCGGCCATAGTGGGAAATGTGTCGTTATGCGGCATTCCTCAGTTTATCGAGATTGGGAAACTGCCCGATGACGGCAAGAACATCCTCGATATCCTGCAGGCTGTGAGAGGCGCTGACCTGCATTCTGACGCGCGCCTGGCCTCTCGGCACGACGGGGAACGAGAAGGGCACTGCCAGAACTCCGTTGCTCCGGAGATGACTGGTGAGTTCGACGGCCAGGAGCGGCTCGCCACAGAGAACGGGCACGATGGGATGGCTTGTTCCTCCCAACTTCAATCCCAGCTGCGACAGCCCGCTCCGCAGGCGTGCGGTCTGCCGACTCAGGTGATCCCTGAGCTGGTCCCCAGCTTCCGCCAAATCGATGGCTGCGAGGGAAGCGGAGCAGATCGCCGGCATGAGGGCATTCGAGAACAGATAGGGCCGGGCCCTCTGTCTCAACCACGCGATGATGTCACTGCACCCGCTGACATAACCGCCCGACGCGCCACCGAGGGCCTTGCCAAGCGTGCCCGTCACGATCTGCACCTGTTCCTGTACGCCGAACAATGCGGGCGTACCTCTGCCACCCGGTCCGATGAAGCCGACAGCATGAGAGTCATCGACAAGAACCAGCGCGCCGTATCGTTGGGCCAATACGCAGATATTCGCGAGATCGGCGACGATGCCATCCATGGAAAACACGCCGTCAGTCGCGATCAGGACCGTCCGAGCGCCGGCGGCTTCCTTGAGAGCCCGCTCCAGATCCGCCATATCATTATTTCGGTAGCGGAGCCTCCGGGCTTTGCACAGCCGAATGCCATCGATGATGCTGGCGTGATTGAGCGCGTCGCTGATGACGACGTCCTCTTCGTCGAGCAGTGCCTCGAACACACCGGCATTCGCGTCGAAACATGAGCTGAACAGGACGGTGTCCTCGGTCCCAAGGAATTGCGAGATCCGTCGCTCAAGCTGCTTGTGAACAGTATGGGACCCGCAGATGAAGCGGACGGAAGCCATGCCGAAGCCATCGACCAGCAAGCTCTCCCGTGCGGCGGCCACCAGTTTCGGACTGTTGGCCAACCCCAGATAGTTGTTCGAGCACATGTTGATCAGCGAAGGCTCGATCTTGTCCGAGAGGATGTCGACCTGGGCCTGCTGAGGTGAGCCGAGGATGACCTCGTCCTTGTAAAGCCCATCGCGCCTTGCGTCATCGATGGCCGATCGCAGCCTGCCGAAGAATGGCTCAAGGCCCATGATTCAAGCCTCCGGATACGCGACGGCCGCGGACCAGTCGGGGTGCTCATGGCGCTCCCAGTAGACCTTCATGATCTCCTGCGTGACGACGCCGACATTGCCGTTTCCGACAGGTTGCCCATCGACCCGCGTGACCGGCATGACCCCGCCGGCCGTGGAGGTAATGAACACCTCGTCGGCCCCGAGCAGGCCGGAGAGCGGCACAGGCTCAGCCGCATATGCGTAGCCGAGCAGGCCGCAGATATCGAAGACGCTCTGGCGCGTGATCCCGGGCAGGACACCGAAGGCTGGCGTCGCCAGCCGGCCGCCCTTGACGACGAAGACGTTGAACCCCGGTCCCTCGGCGATATTGCCGTCTGTGTCACGAACGAGAGCCGTCTCGGCGCCCTGCTCATAGGCATCGTAGAGCCCGCGGACGAGGTCGAGCCAATGGTAGTTCTTGATGGACGGATCGACGGATCTCGGGGGAATGCGGACGATATCGCTCACCGCCACGTGCAGGCCCCGCCGAAGCTGCTCCTTGTTGGCGACAGAGCCGAACGGCACCGCGAAGGCCATGAAGCGATTGACCGAATCGCGCGGGTCCCGGCTGAAAGTCGGGGACGACCCGCGCGTGCAGATTACCTCCACATAGGCCGCCTGAAGGCCGGACAGGCCGACGCAGGTGTGCATGATCTCCGCCACCTGCTCCCGCGAATAAGGGATCGACATCCGCAGCTTCTCGAGGCCGCCGAAGAAGCGGTCGAGATGCAGGTCGAGACGGAAGAACCTGCCATTCCAGACATGAGCCGTGTCATAGGTTGCATCCGAATGCAGGAACCCCCAGTCGAGGACGGAAATCTTGGCCTCGGAGATGGTGGTAAACGCGCCATCGACATAGGCGACGCCGTGGGGATAGGTCCGCGTGTCCGGGACGGTCTTCTCGATCCGGGGCCATGAGCGGGCACCGGCCGCCACCGCATTATGTTGCATGATCCTGTCCTGCTGCCTGGCATATCGCGGGCGTTCCGAGCGAAACGCCCCGAACCATGAGCTTCATAATTTCATGCGATCTGCTCTGTTTTCATCCGCATTCGCGGCAAGCGTGAAACAATGCGATCAAACATGCCGGCCAGATGAAACGCAGCCATTCCGGGCGAGCGGCGCTTTGCGGAGGCCCGCGAAGTGTGCCGGCACAGCCGATGTCAGATCTTGATGCGAGGCTCGAACTTCACGCGGTCCAGCGTGATCATGCTCTGAAATTTCCTGACGTTGACGTTGGTGTAGAGCCGCTGCTTCACGAACGCGTCGAACGCCTCGACATCTTCCACCGTGACCATCAGGACGAAATCCGCCGCGCCGGTCACCATGTAGCACTGGTTGACTTCCGGGGCTGCGCGCATCGCCCGCTTGAACTCCTCGACGAGGTCAAGCCGCTCCCGATCGAGTTCGACATTCACGATGACGGTCAGGGTCTTTCCGACCGCTTTCGGATTGATCAGCGAGATATCCGCCAGAATGACACCGGCCGAGCGCAGGCGGTTGACCCGGCGCATGCATGAGGCCGCGGAAGATGCGACCTTCTCCGCCAGTTCCGCAAAGGACAGTCGATTGTTTTCCTGCATCGCACGCAGGATCCGACGGTCCAGATCGTCGAGTTGTTCGCTCATCGCCTCGCTTCCAGGTTCATGCGGCCGCCCCGGGGTTTATCTCCACGGAGCAGCATGGAGGCTTCAGAGAGCCGTCACGACAGCAGGTGCAGGCGCGGGAAGGGAAATGCTTCTTCAAACTGGCGGCAGAATGAAAGGATGTCGAGATCGGAAAACCGTCGGCCGACCACCTGCAACCCCACCGGAAGGCCGGATGCCGATATGCCGCACGGAATAGACGCGGCGGGCTGCTGCGTCAGATTGAAGGGATAGGTGAAAGGATTCCACTGGAACCAGTTGGACATGCCCCGGCCTTCGGGAAAATCGCGCCCGGCCTCGAATGCGGTCAGCGGCATCTGCGGCGTCAACAGCAGGTCGAAACGCTGATGGAAGTGGTTCATCTTCCGGCCGAGAGCCTGTCTGGCGATAGCGGCCGCATAAATCTCGTCCGAGGACGGGCGCATCTGCAGGGACGATACGAGGTTCGGATCCATGTCCGCTCGGGAAGCCTGCTCGATCGCGCCGACCATGTAACCCAGGCCGCCGAAATACAGCGGACGGACGATGTCCCAGGGGTCGTCGAAAACATGGTCGATCTCCTCGATCTCCCACCCCGCCTCCCTGAGAGACTGCACCGCGCGGTTCGTGGCGTCGAGCACGTCCTGGTCGACGGCGGCAAAGCCCAGCGTTCGGCTGTATGCGATCCGGGGGGGCCCTTCCTTCCGTCGCTGAAGCACCGGCGTCGTGGCGATCCAGTCACGCCAATCCGGCGCTCTGAGGATATCGAGCATGATCTCGGCGTCCTCGACGGTTTGCGTAATTGGACCGTAGGTGACCATTTCCGGCAAGGCGCTCAACGGATAGGCCGGAACAACGCCGAAAGTCGGCTTGAAGCCAAAGACGCCGCAGAACGAGGCCGGAATGCGGATCGAACCGGCGCCATCCGAGCCGAGATTGAGGGCCGCGACACCAAGGGCCGCCGCTACGGCAGCCCCGCCGCTACTGCCGCCGCTCGTTCGGGAAGGCATCCATGGGTTGCGGGTGATCCCGGTCGAGGGGCTATCGGTCACACCCTTCCAGCCCCATTCCGGAAGCGTGGTCAGACCGAGAATGATCGCTCCGGCGTCCCGCAGACGAGCAACGGGGGGCGAATCTTCGTTGGCGTCGACCTGCTTGACCTTCGATCCCCAGGTCGTGGTCATGCCTGAAACAAGGCAGTTATCCTTGACGGTGACGACAACGCCGTCGAGCTTTCCCAGCGGCTGGCCGGACTGCCACCGCTTCTCGGATGCCGCCGCCTCGGCCGTGATCGCATCCCGATTCCGCAACCTGATGAAGTTCAGCTCCGCGTGTGCGAGCGCCTTGTCATGTGACGCTTCCGCTAACCGTATCGGCGAGAGTGCCCCGCTAGCGAACCCGTCGATCTGGCTCCTGACCGGCACGGCCAGAACGGTATTGGAACCGGACTGCATCATGCAATTCCTGAACGAGGAGTGGAGCCGCCATGCAGACGGCTCCGCTCACGGTTTCAAAGCGTGGGGAGATCGTTCGGGATCGGTTCGCGGAACCACTTCTCCGATATCCTGTTCAGGTCGCCGTTCAGCTTCTTGCTGAGAATGAACACGTTGATCCAACGCAGCAGATCGTCGCTGCCTTTGGAAACGCCCATGTAGAGCGGCGACTTCACGATCGTGATCTTGCTCTCGATATTCTTGTCGGGATTGTTCTTGGCGATTTCGGCCGCGGGCGTGTTCGTATTTACCAGAACCTGCGTCTGCCCCGTCAGCCAGGCCGAGATGGTCGTGGCGTTGTCCTCGAAACGCATGATCTTGGCCCCCGCCGGCGCAAGCGAACTGATCAGCAGATCTTCGGTATTGCCGCGCGTGACGCCGATCGTCTTGCCGGCGAGATCGGCGTAGGCGGAGATAGGCTGGCTCTTCGCCGCGAAGACGCCCGAATAGAGCAGCGCATAGGCACTGGAGAACCAGATCGACTTCGCGCGATCCGGATTGGCTCCGAGTGCCGCGATGACGATATCGACCTTGTCGGTCTGCAGGAACGGAATGCGATTGGCGGCGATCGTCGGAACCAGGTCCAGCTGGACGCCCATATCCTTTGCAAGCAGCCTGGCGACGTCGATGTCGAACCCCTCAGGCTCGAGATTCGTGTTCAGGAAGCCCCATGGCGCGAGATCCTGAACAACCGCGATCCTGACTTTACCCTTGCGGAGAATCTCATCGAGCGTTGCGGCTTTGGCGATCGTGGCGCCTGAGATGAACGAGGCGACGATCGCCAAGAACAATGACAGTCTTTTCAACATGATGTTGCCCTTCCCGTTGTTATGTTTCGTTTCGGCTTAATAGATCGGGCAGTTGTTCAGTGGAGAATCTGGGCAAGGAACTCGCGTGCCCGGTCCGTCTTCTGCTGCCGGAAGAAATCCGAAGGGGCCGCCTCTTCGACGATGCGGCCGTGATCCATGAACACGACCTTGTCGGCGACTTGCCGGGCGAAGCCCATTTCATGAGTCACGCAGACCATGGTCAGCCCGTCTTCAGCGAGCGTGACCATGACGTCGAGAACCTCGCGGATCATTTCGGGATCCAGCGCAGAGGTCGGCTCGTCGAAGAGAATGGCTTCGCTCTGCATGCATAATGCGCGCGCAATCGCGACGCGCTGCTGCTGCCCTCCGGAGAGTTGATGCGGATAGCTGCCGGCCTTGTCGGCGATCCTGACGCGCTCCAGATAGGCTTTCGCCACGTCTACAGCTTCCGTTCGGCTGCGCCCGGCGACCAGCCTTTGAGCGACGCAGCAGTTTTCGAGCGCCGTCATGTGCGGGTAGAGATTGAACTGCTGGAAGACCATGCCGACACGGCGCCTGATGCCGCGGATATGCGCCGCATTGCCCGCAACCGTCGTTCCGCCCAGCAGGATGTCGCCCTCCTGATGGCGCTCCAATTGATTGACGCATCTGACCAGCGTCGATTTGCCGGAGCCGGATGGGCCGCACACCACCACCTTCTCGCCCTTGCCAATCTTCAGATCGATGTCGGAAAGAACCCGGAAATCGCCGAACCATTTGCTGACGTTGCGAAACTCGATCGCGGGTACATCCTGTGCCATCTGTGTATTCCCGGAGACGAAGTGTCAGTTGTTGAAGGTGAAGCGCCGCTCCAGGCGGCGGGCCACGAACGAGATCGGCAGGTTGATCGCCATGTAGAGCGCGCCGATGATCGCGAAGATGAGGAACGGCCTGTAGGTGATGTTGTTAAGCACCGTTCCGGCCCGGGTGATCTCCATGAAGCCGACGATGGAGGCCAGGGCCGTGGCCTTGACGACCTGAACCAGGAATCCGACCGTCCCCGGCGTGGCGATCCTCACGGCTTGCGGCAGTACGATGACGCGCAGCGTGTCGCCATGCTTCATCCCGGATGACATCGCCGCCTCCCATTGCCCTCTCGGCACCGCCTTCAGCGCCGCGCGCCAGGTCTCGGTGAGGAATGCCGCCGTGAAGGCGATCAGCGCGACGGAGGCCGCCAGCAGTGGCGACACGTTCACCTGAAGCAGCGGCAACCCGAAGAAGCAGAGGAACATCAGCATCAGCAGAGGCATGCTCTGGATCGTCGAGATCGTCATCGAAACGCAGGCATCGGCGACCCTGCTTCCCAGTGTCGTGAGCAGCGTCAGCAACGCCGCGACCATGGCGCCGCCCGTGAAGGCGATGAGCGAGAGAGCGAGCGTCCAGGGCAGTTTCCCCACGATGGTGGAAACGATGCCCCATGTCGTGAACTGGCTCATCGGCGCAGCTCCCGCAGCCAGGGAAACAACGCCAGCCGAACCCGGCCGTATAACAGCGAGAAGGACAGCCCAACGGACACATACATGACCGTGACCAAGATGTAGGTCTCGAAGGCCCTGAACGTCCGCGTCTGCACGAACTGCGCAGCGCTCGTGAGGTCTTCGACGGAAATCTGCGAGATGACGGCAGAGCCGAGGAAAATCAGCACGAATTGTCCCACGAGAGGCTTGTCGACCTTCGCCAGTGCAGGTGGCAGGACGATGCGCAGATAGACCTGTAGCGGCGTCATGCCCTGTGCGAGCGCAGCCTCGCGAATCCCGCGGCTGCCATCCATCAGGCCGCCGCGGATGATCTCGGTGAAATAGGCGCCGGCGTTCAGCGACAACGCGACGAGTGCAGCCGCCTGAGGAGACATCCGCCATCCCAGGCTCGCCATCCCGAAATAGATGAAGAAGAGCTGCACGATGAAAGGCGTATTGCGGATCGTCTCGACATAGGCGGACACAGCCCAGGACGCGGGCCCGGGAACGGTCCGTTTCAGCTCCGCGCAGAAGATCGCCAGCGCAAAGCCCGCAATGCCGGCCAGACCACATAGGACGATGCTCGTAAGCAGGCCGCTCAGAAGCAGGTCGGAATAGGCGAGCACATCTCGGAACATCAGCATGTTCACGCCTCCGCCAATCGATCGGCGATCCGGCGCAGGATGCCGGCGAAACCGGCCAGTTCGCGGAGCTCGATATACTCGTTAGCCTTGTGAGCGCGTGTCTGTTCGCCCGGCCCGCAGACGACGGTCGACCAGCCCGCCTGCTGGAACAGGCCTGCCTCGGTACCGCCGGAAAAGGTCTTTCCGCCGGGAGCAAGTCCGATTGACCGGATGAAGGTCTGCGCCGAGCCACACACTTCAGGCAGCAGGCCCGGAATATCCGTTACGATCTCGATATCGATGCTGCAGCAC
>JAEWKP010000313.1 GCA_023393655.1 Pseudomonadota bacterium
CCCCTTTCCCTACCCCGGCCGCCGCCCCGTGGCGCCGGCCTTCTTCGTTGCGGCGCGGATTTTGTCGAGCGCGGCCGATCCCTAAAGAATGGTGGTTCAGGCGGACGGGGCTGCGGCCGGCGGCGAACCCGCTCCGCGCACTGACGACGGCTGCCTGGCGGGCGACGGGGCCTGGCCTGACTGGGCCTGGCCATTCTTGCCACCCTTCAGCATCTCCCAGCTGTTGCGCTGGCTGACGCTGCGCTTGAGATAGGCGATCGTCTGGGCGGCTTCGGCCGGGCTCTGGTCGCGTCGCGCCCATGTCTCCGCCTCCCCGAAGCGGCCCTGCAGGCCGAGGACCAGGACGAGGTTCTGACGGACGCGGGCATCGGCGCGCTCGGAGGCCGCGGCCTCGGCGAGGATGCGCTCGGCCTCCGGCAGGTTCCGCGAGAGGGCGAGCGACAGCCCGTAATTCGACATGATCGTCGGCTCGTTCGGGGCGAGCTTCAGCGCGGACTGGTAGATCTGCTGGGCGCGGGTGTGATCGCCCAGCTGGTCGGCGACCGTGCCTTGCGCCGACAGGATGCGCCAGTCCGGACGCTCGGGCGAATGCGCCCGCGAGAGAACGTCGTCCGCCTCCCGCAGGCGCCCGTTATCGGCGAGCGAACGGCCATAGGCGCCAAGAAGCTCGCGATCGTTCTGGTGGACGAGGACGGCGCCCTGAAGCACGGCCAAAGCCTGCGCGTTCTGGTCGAGGCTGCGCAGCGCGCGCGCGTAGTAGAAGGCGGCGTCCCGGTCTTTCGGATTGGCGTCGTAGCGCTTCGCCCAGGTTTCGCGGTCGGCCTGCCAGTCCGACGCCGTGCGCGGCTGGCTTGCCTGGCTGCGGCCGATCGAACCGGTGATGTCGCCCGGGCCGCCGCGCCCCTGGCAACCCGCCAGGACGAGCGCCGCAAGGCAGACCGCGAGGCCGAGGCCGGCCCGCGAGCCGCGATGGGCCTCGGGCGCGGACAGGGGTTGCACCGAGGCTGCAAGGCGGACTGAGGAATGGGGCCGGGCTGAAGAAGACATGGGCCGGATCGCCTCCCGAACACGGGTCGTCTGGATGGGTTTGTCTGGTCGATCCGGTGATAAAGCGTTAACCCTAATGCATTCTTAATCGCCGCCCCGACGCTCCCGCTCGAAATCGAACACCGCTCGTGCACAGCCTCCTGTCCTCCGCCGCCGCAGGCATTCCCGTTCATGTCGTCTCGACCGGCACATGGCCCGCCCTGCAGGACCAGTTGTCGCCGGCCAACCGCAGCTTTGCCCTCGCCCAGGGTTTCGCAGGCCGTGCCGGCCAGCACTGCCTGCTGCCGGATCCGCAAGGGGCCATCGCGGCCGTCCTGCTCGGCGTCGACACCACCGGGCGCCGGCCCGATCCGTTCGCGCCGGGTCGCCTCGCGGCATTGCTGCCGGCCGGCAACTATGCGCTGTCCGGCGCTATCGACGATCCGGCGCTGGCGACGCTGAGCTGGCTGCTGCAGGGCTATCGCTTCGACCGCTATCGCAAGCCGAACCCGGCCCGAGCCCGGCTGGTCGTGCCCGACGGCGTCGACGGCGAGGAGATCAGCCTGATCGCCGAATCCACGATGCTGGCGCGCGACCTCGTCAACACGCCGGCCAACGAGCTCGGGCCGGGCGAAATCGAAGCGGCGATCCGCGGACTCGCGGCCGAATGCGGCGCGGCGGTCGCCAGTATCGTCGGCGACGAACTCGTCGCCCGTAATTTCCCGATGATCCACGCGGTCGGCCGTGCCTCGACGCGGGCGCCGCGGCTCGTCGACCTGGTCTGGGGCGACCCTGCCCATCCCAAGGTCACGCTGGTCGGCAAGGGGGTCGCCTTCGACACGGGCGGTCTCAACCTCAAGCCCGACGCCTCGATGCTCCTGATGAAAAAGGACATGGGCGGCGCGGCGGCGGCGATCGCGGCGGCGCGGATGATCATGCTGGCGAAGCTGCCGGTGCGACTGCGGCTGCTGGTGCCCGCGGTCGAGAATTCGGTGTCCGGAAACGCCTTCCGGCCCGGCGACGTGCTGGCGAGCCGCAAGGGCCTCTCGGTTGAGATCGGCAACACCGATGCCGAAGGCCGGCTGATCCTGGCCGATGCGCTGGCGCTGGCCGACGAGGAGGCACCCGAGCTGCTCGTCGATTTCGCGACGCTGACCGGCGCCGCGCGGACCGCGCTCGGGCCGGACCTGCCGCCGTTCTACACGCATGACGAGGGCCTCGCCGCCGCGATCGCGCGGCTCGGCATGGCCGTGAACGATCCGGTCTGGCGGCTGCCGCTCTGGCCGCCCTATGACGGCCTGCTCGATTCCAAGATCGCCGACGTCAACCATATCTCCACCGGTGGCATGGCCGGCTCGGTCACCGCGGCGCTGTTCCTCAACCGCTTCGTCGAGAAGACACAGTCCTACGCGCATTTCGACATCTACGCTTGGAATCCGTCACCCAAGCCGGGGCGGCCGGAGGGCGGCGAATGCCAGGGCGCGCGGTTGATTCACGCGCTGGTGAAGCAGCTTTTCTGACCCCACAGCGGCTGCTCCGCAAACCGGCTTCCCCTTTCTTAGGCCGATGGCTCGGCCGCGGTTAAGGCTGATCGGCAAAGACGATTGCGTGGCAGCCCCGCCGGGATAATGATACGGGTCCGTAACGATCTGGACCCCTTCATGCCCCTCGAGATCAGGCCTTCGCAGGCGCTCAAGCTGTGGCGGCAGGTCCATCTCGATCTGGTGCGGGATCATGATGCCGATCTCTCGGCCCGCCAGACCGCTATCCTGCTCACCGTCTATCTCGAATTGCCACCGCATACGGTGCGGGGTCTCGCCCAGCAGCTCGGCGTGACCAAGCCGGTGATCACCCGCGCCCTCGATACGCTCGGCAAGCTCGGCCTGCTGACGCGCAAGCGCGACGAGGCCGACCGCCGCAATGTCGTGATCCAGCGCACCGTCGCCGGGGCGCTCGCCGTCGAGCGGCTGGCCGATCTCGTCACGGAACACGCCAAGGAGATCGGCGGAAGCTGAAGCCTCTCCCGGACCGTCTCCCGTCACGCTAGATTGCCGCCATGACAGCGATTCTCGACCGCCGCATCCACGCCTTCCGTCCCGATCTCGCCGCCCGCGCGCTGACCGGACTGGTCGAGGCCACCCGCTTCGCCGATCCGCAACCGATGCGCATCGTGGCGGCGTCCGCCCCCGTGCGGCGCGAACCCCGCCCGGATGCCGCGCTCGATACCGAGGCGCTCGCGGGCGAACTGGTGCAGGTCTATGAGCGCGAGGAGGGCTGGGCCTGGGCGCAGCTCGCTGATGACGGCTATGTCGGCTACATCCCCGACGATGCCTTGCGCCCCGACCAGCAGGTACCGACGCATCGTGTCGCGGGCCTGCGGACCTTCGTCTATCCCGGCCCCTCGATCAAACTGCCGCCGCTGACCGCGCTCTCGCTTGGCGCGAGCGTGGCTGTGGTCGAAAGCAAGGGCGATTTCGCCGTGCTGGCCGATGGCGGCCATGTCTTCGCTGCCCATCTCGCGCCAATCGACCGGCATGAGCCGGATTTCGTCGCTGTCGCCGAGCGGTTCCTCGGCGTGCCCTATCTCTGGGGCGGCAAGACCAGCCTCGGGCTCGACTGCTCGGGCCTGACGCAGCTTTGCCTCGCGGCAGCCGGGATCGCCGCGCCACGCGATTCCGACATGATGGAGGCAACGCTCGGCCGAGCTCTCGAACTCCGCGAGGACCTGTCAGGGCTCCAGCGCGGCGATCTCGTGTTCTGGAAGGGCCATGTCGGCATCCTGACATCCCCTGACACGCTCCTTCACGCCAGCGGACATGTGATGAGCGTCTATCGCGAGCCGCTGCGCGAGGCACGCGACCGCATCCGCGCCAAGAGCTTCGGCGAGATCACCAGCATCAAGCGGCTGGGCTAACTCAGCCCAAACTCTTGAGGCGATAGAGCGCTTCCAGCGCCTCGCGCGGGGTCATCTCGTCCGGGTCGATCCCTGCGAGCGCCTCGCGCAGGCCGTCCGGCTCGCCTTCGACAGCAACCGGGGCCGGCCGGCGCTGCGGCACGGCGAAGAGCGGGAGGTCGTCGACCAGCGAAGCCACCGGCTTCTCGCGCTCGGTCTTCTCCAATTCGCCGAGGATGGCCCGCGCGCGCTCCACCACGGCCGGCGGCAGTCCGGCGAGCTTGGCGACCTGAATGCCGTAGGAGCGGTCGGCAGCGCCCGGCACGACCTCGTGCAGGAAGACGACCTCGCCCTTCCATTCGGTGACGCGGACAGTGGCGTTGGCGACGCGGTCGAGCCGGTCTCCCAGCGCCGTCAGCTCGTGATAATGCGTCGCGAACAGACTGCGGCAGCGATTGATCTCATGGAGATGCTCGATCGCCGCCCAGGCGATCGAAAGGCCGTCGAAGGTCGCGGTGCCGCGCCCGATCTCGTCGAGGATGACCAGAGCGCGCGGGCCGGCCTGGTTCAGGATCGCGGCGGTCTCGACCATCTCGACCATGAAGGTCGAACGGCCACGGGCGAGATCGTCGGCGGCCCCGACGCGCGAGAACAGCCGGTCGACGATGCCGATATGGGCGGAGGTCGCCGGCACAAAGGAGCCCATCTGGGCCAGCACCGCGATCAAGGCGTTCTGGCGCAGGAAGGTCGATTTACCCGCCATGTTCGGACCGGTGATCAGGCAGATACGTCCGCCCTTGGCCTCAGTGGCCGGTGGCGACAATTCGGTGTCGTTGGCGACGAAGGGCTTGCCGTCGCGTTTGAGCGCCGCCTCGACCACGGGATGGCGGCCGCGTTCGATGGTGAAGGCGACGCCGTCATCGACCTGCGGACGGCTCCAGCCCTCGCGGGTCGCGAGATCGGCCAGCGCCGCAGCGACGTCGAGCTCGGCCAGCGCCAGCGCCGCGGCCTTGATCGGCTCGGCCTGGGCCAGCACCGCCTCGCCGAGCGCGGCGAAGATCGCGAGTTCGAGCTTCAGCGCCCGGTCGGCGGCGGAGGCGATCTTGGCTTCGAGCTCGCCAAGCTCGACCGAGGAGAAGCGCATCGCGTCGGACATGGTCTGGCGGTGCACGAAGGTGGCGCGCCAGGGATCGCGCAGGAATTCCTCGCCGGTCGCCTGCGGCACCTCGACGAAATAGCCGAGCATGGCGTTGTGCTTGATGCGCAGGGTCCGGCAATTGGTCTCGGCGGCGTAGCGCGCCTGCAGCTGCGCGATGACCTTGCGCGAATCGATCTGCAGCAGGCGCAATTCATCGAGCGCGGCGTCAAAGCCCTCGCGCACGAAGCGGCCGTCGCGGCGATTGAGCGGCAATTCATCGGCCAGCGTCGCGTTGAGGCGTACAGGCAGGTCGGGATCGCTCTCGCCGAGCGCCCGCATGGCATGCGCCAGCTCGACAGGGAGTTCACCGCGCCGGACCAGCAAGGCCGCGATCGCGCGGGCGGCATCGAGCCCGGCGCCGAGCGCCGCGAGATCGCGCGGGCCGCCACGGTCGAGCGAGAGCCGGGCCAATGCGCGAGCGACATCCGGTACCTTCTCCAGGGCGGAACGCAGGTCCTCGCGCAGGCCGGCATCGGTGACGAGCAGCTCGACCGCATCGTGGCGTGCCGCGATGGCGGCCGGGTCGGTCAGCGGGCCGGCGAGGCGTTCGGCCAAGAGGCGCGCGCCGCCCGGCGTCACTGTGCGGTCGATCGTGGCGAGCAGGCTGCCCTGGCGTTCGCCACTGAGGGTGCGCGTCAGTTCGAGATTGGCGCGGGTCGCGGCATCGATCAGCATCGTCGCCGAGCCGGCATCGCGCACCGGAGCCGAGAGCGGCGGACGGGCACCGAGCTGGGTGCGCTCGACATAGGCCAGCGCGGCACCGGCCGCGGCGATCTCGGCGCGCGTGAAGGCGCCGAAGGCATCGAGCGTCGCGACGCCGAAGAACTCCTTCAGGCGCCGCTCGGCCGAGGCCGCATCGAGCCCGTCGCGCGCGAGCGGCGTCACCGGTACCGCGATCTCGCGCCAGAACTCCTTGAGCTCGGGATCGTCGTGGATCGCGTCGGGACAGACGATCTCGCGCGGTTCCAGCCGCGAGAACTCGATGGCGAGCCGCTCCTGCGACGTCTCCATCACCGTGAAACGGCCGGTCGAGATGTCGATCGCTGCGAGCCCGTAGAGCGAGGCCGCCTCGCCAACCTTACGGCGCGCCACCGCGACGAGAAGGCTGGCGCGGCCGGGTTCGAGCAGGCGCTCCTCGGTGATGGTGCCTGGCGTGACCAGGCGCACCACGTCGCGCTTCACCACCGACTTGTTGCCGCGCTTCTTGGCCTCGGCCGGGTCCTCGGTCTGCTCGCAGACGGCAACGCGATGGCCGGCGGCGATCAGGCGCTGGAGATAGTCGTCGGCGCGTTCGACCGGCACCCCGCACATCGGGATGTCGTCGCCCTGATGCTTGCCGCGCTTGGTCAACACGATGCCGAGCGTGCGCGAGGCGATCTCGGCATCCCGGAAGAACAATTCGTAGAAATCACCCATCCGGTAGAACAGCAGGCAGTCAGGATTGGCGGCCTTGATCTCGACATACTGCGCCATCATCGGCGTGACGCGGTCAGCGGCCGCAGCCGGGGGCGCGGGACGGGCTGGTTCGGAAGAGGAATTCTGGCGCATTGCGCGGCACGCTAGCAAAATGCCCGGGCAAGGCCATCCGTTAGGACGGCTTTCAACAATTGAAAGCAATGTTCAGGCGCCGAATCGGGCCAGGACCTCCACATTGCTGCTGATCAACCTCGCCGAGAGCCTGTTCTTCCTGCTGCTGGCGGGATTGCTGCTGACCGTCGCCACACCGCGGCTCGGCAACCGGGCCTGGCTGCGCCAGATCATCGTCGGCATCCTGTTCGCGGCCGGCGCCCTCGTCAGCATGGGCAACCCCTTCGAGCTCCAGCCCGGCCTCGTCGTCGATTCCCGCAACAGCTTCGCGATCCTCGCCGGCCCGGTCGGCGGACCGATCGCCTCCGTCCTGACGGCTGCGCCGCTCGTCGTGATGCGCTATCTCAGCGGCGGCGTCGGCATGGTGACGGGCATCACCGGCATCCTCGCTCGCGCCGCGATCGGCATCGCCTATGCGCTGTGGCTGGCACGCCGCCGGCGCCCGCTCGGGATCAATGATCTCGCCGCGCTGAGTGCCATCGATGCCATCATCCTGGTCGCCTCGGTGGGCTTCATCCCCGGAACGGCCGGCGAGCGCTTCCTGCGCGAAGCCGTTCCGGTGATGATCCTGGTCGGGACGATCGGCATCTTGCTGACCGGCATCATCGTCATCAACGACAGCGAAAGGCGGGAGACGGCCTATCGCCTGCGCACGCTGATCGACCGCGCCCCGGGCACGCTCTACCAGCGGGTCGTGCGGCCGGACGGCAAGCTGACCTATCAGTTCGCCTCCTTCGCCATCGACAAGCTGCTGGGGATCACCAAGGAAGAGGTCGAGCGGGATCCCGAGACCTGGCTCAGCAAGCTCCTGCCCGAGGATCGGGCCCGCTTCGAGCAGCAACGGCGTGATCAGCAGGACACCGAGACGCTCTGGCGTTTCGAGGGACGCTATCACGGCGCGGACGGCGGCATCGTCTGGCTGCGCAGTGAATCGACCAAGCGACGCCTGCGCGACGGAACGCTGGTCTGGGACGGCATCCTGCTCGACATCACCTCCGAGAAGACGCTGGAGACCCGCCGCGGCGAGATCGAGACGCTGCGCAAGACGACCCTCGACGCGCTGGCCGGCGATCTGGAGCGGACCGTCGGCAAGGCGCTCAGCGATGTCGGCGCCTCGCTGCACGGCATGCATGAGGCTGCCGGCCAGATGGTCGAGAACGCCAACAAGACGACCCAGCGCGCCGAAAGCGTGACGCAGGAGGCCGGCAGCGCCTCGCGCCGGATCGGCAGCGTCGCGGTCGCGGCCGAGGAGATCGAGGCCTCGATCCGCGAGCTCACCCAGCAGACCAGCCATGCCGACGACACCGTGCGCGCCGCCGCATCCTATGTCCGCAGCACGCGCAGCGACGTCGCCGGGCTGACGGAGGCCGCCGACAAGGTCCGCGCCGTGCTCGACTTCATCGAGGAGATCGCGGCCCGCACCAACCTGCTCGCCCTCAATGCCACGATCGAGGCCGCCCGCGCCGGGGCGGCCGGACGTGGCTTCGCGGTGGTGGCCGGCGAGGTCAAGACGCTCGCCGAGCAGACGCAGAAGGCGACCCGCGACATCGCGGAGACGCTCGCCGATATCCGCGGCGCCGCGGCGACCGCCTTCGAGGCCGTGGCCCATATCGAGGGCACGATGACGACGATCGAACAGACCTCGGGCGCGATTGCCACCGTCGTCAGCCGCCAGGCCGCTCTCGCCTCGACCATCGCCACCGATGCGCAGGCCGTTGCCTTGAGCGCCGACGCCGTCACCACGAATGTCGGCGCCGTCGGTGCCGAGGCGCGCGTCACCGGCGATGCTGCGATCCATGTCGCGGAGGCCGCCCGCAAGGTCGACGAGCAGGCCGAGGCGCTCGACCGCTATGTCGCCGATTTCGTGCGCAGCGTGCGGACCGCATCGCGGGCCTGATCCCCGCGATACCTCTCCTCATCGACAAGAGTTCTGTGAAGCACTCGCCGCTTGTGATCTCAGGCGCCGCCGACTTATGCTCGCTTCCCCTCGAGGAAACGCACAAGAAAAGACGCTTCGATGAACGACCGTCCGACGACCAAGCGCGCCCGCCCGACCTTCACCGACCAGGAGGCCCTGCTGTTCCACTCGCAGGGGCGGCCCGGCAAGCTGGAGGTGGTGCCGACCAAGCCGATGGCGACCCAGCGCGACCTCTCGCTCGCCTATTCGCCCGGCGTCGCCGTGCCCGTGCTGGCGATCGCGGAGGACCCGTCGCGCGCCTATGACTACACGACGCGCTCGAACCTCGTCGCGGTGATCACCAACGGCACCGCCATCCTTGGCCTCGGCAATCTCGGCGCGCTTGCCTCGAAGCCGGTGATGGAGGGCAAGTCGGTCCTGTTCAAGCGCTTTGCCGATGTCGACTCGATCGATCTCGAGGTCGACACCGAGGACCCGGACAAGTTCATCGACGCCGTGCGCTATCTCGGCCCGTCCTTCGGCGGCATCAATCTCGAGGATATCAAGGCGCCGGAATGCTTCATCATCGAGCAGCGCCTGCGCGAACTGATGGACATTCCCGTCTTCCATGACGACCAGCACGGCACCGCGATCATCGCCGCCGCCGGCCTGATCAACGCGCTCGACATCACCGAGCGCGACATCAAGACGACGAGGCTCGTCATCAATGGCGCGGGCGCCGCCGCGATCGCCTGCATCGAATTGCTCAAGGCGATGGGCTTCAAGCCCGACAATGTCATCCTCTGCGACACCAAGGGCGTGATCTACCAGGGCCGCACCGAGGGCATGAACCAGTGGAAATCGGCCCATGCCGCGGTCACCGACCGGCGCACGCTGGCCCAGGCGCTGGACGGGGCCGACGCCTTCTTCGGCCTGTCGCAGAAGGGCGCGGTGACCCCGGAGATGGTCGCCTCGATGGCGCCGAACCCGATCATCTTCGCCATGGCCAATCCCGATCCGGAGATCACGCCGGAGGAGGTCCATGCCATCCGCGACGACGCGATCATGGCGACCGGCCGCTCGGACTATCCGAACCAGGTCAACAACGTGCTAGGCTCCCCCTTCATCTTCCGCGGCGCGCTCGACGTGCGCGCCACCACGATCAACATGGAGATGAAGATCGCGGCGGCCGAATCCCTGGCGTTGCTGGCGCGCGAGGACGTGCCCGACGAGGTCGCCGCCGCCTATCAGGGTTCGCGGCCGCGCTACGGCAAGGACTACATCATCCCGGTGCCGTTCGATCCGCGCCTGATCCATGTCGTGCCGATGGCCGTCGCGAAGGCCGCGATGGATTCGGGCGTCGCGGGCAAGCCAATCGTCGACACCGCCGCCTACAAGGCGCAGCTCTCGGCAAGGCGCGACCCCATCGCCGGCACGCTCAACCGCATCTTCGAGCGCGTGCGGCGCTATCCCAAGCGCGTCGTCTTCGCCGAGGGCGAGGAGGAGCAAGTCATCCGCGCCGCCGCATCCTTCGTGGCGCAGGGGCTCGGCCATGCCATCCTGGTCGGCCGCGAGGACCGCATCACCGAAGCCGCGACCTTCCTCGGCGTCGACCTCGAAGCCAAGGGCATCTCGATCCAGAATGCCCGGCTCTCGCATCGCAATGCCGCCTATGCGCAATATCTCTACGAGCGGCTGCAGCGGCAGGGCTACCTGTTCCGCGACTGCCAGCGCCTGATCAACCAGGACCGCAACCATTTCGCCGCGGCGATGGTGGCGCTCGGCGATGCCGACGCGATGGTGACCGGCGTCACCCGCAACTACTCGATCGCGCTGGAAGAGGTCCGCCGCGTCATCGACGAGAAGCCGGGCCATCGGGTGATCGGCATCTCGATCGTGATCTCGCGGGACCGCACCGTCCTCGTGGCGGATACCGCGATCACGGAGATGCCGACCGCGCGGCAGCTCTCGGAAATCGCGATCGAGGCGGCCGGCGTCGCCCGCAGGCTCGGCTACGAGCCCAAGGTCGCGATGCTCGCCTTCTCGACCTTCGGGCATCCGGCCGGCGAGCGTTCCGAGAAGGTGCGCGAGGCCGTGGCGCTGCTCGACGGCCAGCGCGTCGATTTCGAGTATGACGGCGAGATGGCTGCGGACGTCGCGCTCAATCGCGAGGTGATGAGCCAGTATCCGTTCTGCCGCCTCTCCGGGCCGGCGAACGTGCTGGTGATGCCGGCCTTCCACTCGGCCTCGATCTCGACCAAGCTGCTGCAGGAGCTCGGCGGCGCGACCGTGATCGGACCGCTGATCGTCGGCCTCGACAAGCCGATCCAGATCGTGCCGCTCGGCGCCAAGGATTCCGACATCGTCAACATGGCCGCGCTTGCCGCCTTCAACATCGGCGGGTGACGAACCCGCCGCTTGAAGACAACGGACTTGTGACGCCGCCATCCGCACAAGGACGGCGGCATCTGCCGTTCATGTCGAGTTCATTTTCGTCCCATCAGGTTTGACCCAGAGGAGACCGGAAAACCGGCCCTGGGGGACCATTCGCAACCGTGCTGACGCCCGACGAGACGCCAGGCGCAAGATCGGCCGTGCCTGGAGATCGCCAGGTCGCGCTGCGATTCGCGCGCTTGACCCGTGATTTCTGGCGCGGCGAGACAGCGCGTTGCGCCTGGCTCTGGACGCTGCTGCTGGCGGCGGGCGTCATCCTCACCGTCTTCGCCAATGTCACCGTCAACCGCTGGAATGGCTGGTTCTTCGACGCGCTGGAGCGCAAGGACGGGCATAGCGCGCTCGTCGCCATGGCGGTGTTCCCGGTGATCGTGCTGGTGGTCGCCGGGCTCGGCGTCCTCATCCTGAAATCGCGCGAGACCTTCCAGGTCCACTGGCGGCGCTGGCTCACCGCCAAGCTGGTGGATGGCTGGGTTGGCGACCGCCGCTTCTTCCGGCTCAGCCTCTCCGGAAAGGAGCCAGCCAACCCGGAATACCGGATCGCCGACGATGTCCGCTGGGCAACGGAGCCGATCGTCGATTTCGCGATGGGCCTGCTCTCCTCCGTCATCACCATCGTGATGTTCATCGAGATACTCTGGGAGATCGGCGGCAGCCTGAGCCTGAACTGGGACGGCAGCACGATCACCATCCCCGCCTATCTCGTGCTGGCCGCGATCCTCTATGCCGTGATCGTCACCCTGCTGGTCACCGCTGTGGGACGGCGGCTCGCAGGCCTCATCGCCCAGCGCACGGAGAGCGAGGCGGGCCTGCGCTTCGCGCTGATGCGCATTCGCGACCATGGCGAGGCGATTGCGCTCGCCCGCACCGAGACCGGCGAGCGCCAGGCCGTGGCGCAGAGTCATGGCGTGCTGGTGCTGCGCTGGCTTTCGGTCATCACGCAGCGGGCGCGCCTGACCTGGATCACCAATGGCAGCAGCGCGCTGGTGCCGGTCGTGCCGTTGCTGCTGGCGGCCCCGAAATATCTCGCCGGCGAGATGACGCTGGGCGGAGTCGTGCAGGTCGCCGCGGCCTTCGTCGCCGTGCAGAACGCCTGCAACTGGTTGTTCGACAATTTCATGCGCATCGCCGAATGGCTCGCTGCAGCAAGGCGCGTCAACGAATTGGCCGACGCGCTGGAAGAGGTCGAGCAGGAGCCGCCGTCACAGGGCCTCGCCATCGAGGATGGCCCGCATGACAGCCTGCGGCTGGAGGCGGTGATGCTGCATGACGGCGCCGGCCACGCGCTCGCGGCCGATATCGACTTCGCGCTGCCGGCCGGAGCCGTGCTTCATGTCACCGGGGATGCCGGCTTCGCCAAGAACGCGCTGATGCAGGCCATCGCCGGGCTCTGGCAGCAGGGCGAGGGCACGATCGTGCTGCCGCGCGGCGCGCGCGTCGCCACCGTGCCGCAGCACCTGCAATTGCCGGGGATCGGCCTGCGGCATCTGCTGCAGGGCGAACGGCCGCGCCCAGCGCCGGAAATCGCCGCGACCTTGCGCCGCTACGGCCTGTCGACCCTGACCGCGCGGCTCGATGGCGAGGATGACTGGAACAGGAGCCTGACCCGGGCCGAACGCCAGCGGCTCGCGCTCGCCCGGGCCGAGCTGGCCGATCCCGCAATCGTCCTGCTCGACGAGGCGACGAGCGCGCTGGAGACCGATGCCGCGCTGGACGTGCTGACCGAGCTGCGCGCCGCCCTGCCGCACGCGATCATCATCGCCTTCGGGCAGAGCCCGGGTCTCGCGGAAAGCGCCAGCCACCGGATCGTGCTGCGCCGGATCAGGGGCATTGCCGAAATCGTCGAGCGCGACGGTTTTGCAGAGCCACGCGTGGCTGCGATCAGCGAAGCCCGCTGACCGGCCCCCATCAGACAACAAGTTTCGGAGAGGAGAAACACTGTGAAGATGAATATCTGGGATGCGTTCTGGGGCCTCGAGATCGAGCAATGCCCCTGCGACGTGCATTTCGTCGAGTGGCTCGAGCAGGAGAAGCTGAGCCAGCGTCGCATCTATCATTTCGGCACCGGTGGGCATCACTATGTCGGCCTGCGCTGCGCCGAGCCGCATCTCGACAACACGGTGCTTGGCATCACCGCCTCGCCGCAGGAATACGAGTCCTTCATCAAGCTCGCGACCGACAACCCGAACGTCACCAAGACCTACAGCGCCTATTTCGGCGACATCTACACCAGCAATGCCCGTCTGCTGCCGCGCTTCGATATCGTCACCCTGTTCCATAGCGGCGAATTCCGCGGCGAGGCCAACGACGCCTATGGCGCCCTGACCGACCGCGAGGTGATGGACCTCTTCACCGAGCAGACCGACAAGGGCGGCCATATCCTGTTCTACAGGGGCTCCTATGCCTATGACGTGGCGGAGCGCCTGATCCCCGACTGGATGAAGGCGATGCCGGTCGAGGAGGTCGCGGGCTTCAAGACGCTGCGCGTCTTCCGCAAGACGGCCTGAGGCCTTCATCGCGCCGTTATCGAGGCTGCTTCATGGGGCCTATTCGCCGCAGCGGCTTGTGCATTGCCACTGAGGCGCTATCTGTCGGGCGGGGTTCATCCGAGCCCTGCCCGCCACTGCGCCGCCGCGACCCCGCAGCGTCGCGCAACCCCGAGAGCGCATGTCGTTCGGCCCGCATGAGCCAGGAATGCCCCTGCGCAAGCGCAGCCGTTGGTGGTGGCTCGGCCCGCTGGCGAGCTTCGTCATCTTCGGCGCCTCGCTGGTCGTGCTCTGGCATATCATCAGCGGGATGGAGCCGGGCCAGCTTGCCGGCGCCTTCGCCAATGCCAGCCTGCGCCAGCTCGGCCTCGCCGTCGCCTTCACCGCGCTGAGCTATCTGCTGCTGACCGGCTACGACAAGCTGGCACTGCGCCGGCTCGGCCTCTCGATCCCTTATCGCACGACCGCGCTCGCCTCCTTCACCAGCTATTCCGTCTCGTTCACGCTCGGCTTCCCGATCGTGACCGGCGGCACGGTGCGTTACTGGATCTATTCGCCGAAGGGGGTGCGGGCTTCCGAGGTGGCGAGCCTGACCGTGATCGCCGGCATCACCTTCTGGCTCGGACTCGGCGCCATCCTTTGCGCCAGCCTGTTCTATGCAGCCGATCAGGTCGCGATGCTGGCCCGGACCTCGCCGCTGGTCGTCCAGATCGTCGGCGGGCTCGTGGGCCTGGGCATCCTCGGCTATCTCGCCTGGATCGCCACGGACGAGCGGACGATCCGGGTGCGCGGCTGGAACCTGCACCTGCCCGGCCTCGGCACCACGCTCGGCCAGATGGCGCTCGGCGCCTGCGAGGTCTGCGCGGCCGCCGCGGTGCTCTTCGTGCTGCTGCCCGGCGGCTACGGCCTGGAATATCCGACCTTTCTGGCCGCCTATATCTTCGCCTGCCTGATCGGCATCGCCAGCCATGCGCCGGGCGGGCTCGGCGTGTTCGAGGCGACGATGCTCGTCGCTCTCAACCGCTTCCCCTACGAGCATGTGCTGGGCGCGCTGCTGATCTTCCGGGTGGTCTACTACATCCTGCCCTTCATCCTGGCGCTGGTCCTGCTGGCGCTTAACGAGATGATCCGCCGCATCCGTCGCCACGAGCCCTAGGGCTGCCCGCTACTTCATCGCCACGATGATCAGCAGGAAGGCCAGCATCAGCAGGAGCAGCCGGAAGCTCCAGTTGATTTTGCCAAGCTGCTCGGCAGCGGTTTCCGGCCAGTCATCCTCGGTCTCATCGACGGGAGCCGGCGCGAGATCGGGGGCCGGCGCGCTCTCGATGGCGACCGGAAGCTCGCAAGGCCGCCATTCGATGGTCTCGATGAAGCCGTGTGCAGGCTGCGCCGAGCGCCCGTCGGCGTCGAGGCCGAGATACCAGTCGAGCGATCCGCCGGTTGGACGGCTACGATCCTCCTCGCGGATCCAGAGACTCGTGGTGGCGCTGAGCGAGATATCCTGCGCCAGCCCGGAGAGCATGTCCGCCTCGAGCGCCCCGAACACGGCAGGCGCCAGGAAAGCCTCCGCGAAGAGCTGCGAGGTGCCATTCTCGTCGCGACAGCCGAGCATCAGGAGGAGGCGCGGCTGCTCGCCGGCCTGCGACAGAGGGCGCAAGGTCAGGGCGATCGTACCGACCTCGCCTTCGCGCCCGGCACGGCGCAAGCCGCCATCGACAACCGCCGCCTCGGCGAGGAAGCGCCGGTTGTCCTGCAGGCGGCCGTCGCGGCTCTCGAAGCCGCCGACGAAACGCAGGCCCGAAGCCGACAGGCGGAAGCGCCGCGCCGCATCCTGGACATAGCGGGTCGACAGACCCTCGATCGCCATCCGCCCGTCGCTGACGGAGACGCTGCGCACCATGCGTGATTCGTCCATAACCTCGTCCTGTTTCGCGACGACGATAGCAGCTTGGACCCTGCGCGTCAGGCAACCGGCTCCTGACAGCATCGCGCCGATGCCGCAGGATAAGGGCATCCCCGGCGCATCACGGAGGCAAAAGGCGATGGCAGACGAACTCGTACTCTACACGCACCCGATGTCGCGCGGGCGCATAGCCCGCTGGATGATGGAAGAGATCGGCCAGCCCTACCGCGCCGAGATCGTCGGCTTCGGCGAGCCCATGAAAGGCGCCGCTTACAAGGCGATCAACCCGATGGGCAAGGTGCCGGCGCTGGTGCATGGCGACACGGTCGTGACCGAATGCGCCGCAATCTGCGCCTATATGGCCGATGCCTTCCCGCAGGCCGGGCTCGCGCCCGCGGCGGGCAGCCCATTGCGCGGCCCCTATTACCGCTGGATGTTCTTCGCCGCCGGCCCGGGCGAGGCCGCGGTCGCCAGCAAGGCCTTCGGGCTGGAAGTGCCGCCCGATCGGGCGCGGGCCATCGGCTACGGCACCTATGCCGACGCGATGGATACGCTCGAATACGCGGTGACCCGCAGCGAGTACCTGACCGGCGACCGTTTCAGCGCCGCCGACGTCTATGTCGGCTCTCAGGTCCTGTGGGGGCTGCAGTTCGGCACGATCGAGAAGCGGCCGGCCTTCGAGGCCTATGGCGCCCGCATCTCCGTGCGGCCGGCGGCAAAGCGCGCCGTCGAGATCGACGATGCGCTGATGGCCGAGATGCAGAAGCAGGGGTGAACGCGCCGGGCGCATGGCGCATGGCCGATTGGACCGGTTGTCCCGCAGGACCGGCGGAGCTAATGCTGCGAGCAGAATCCCGCCCGCCGCTGCCGCATGACCGCAGCCGCCGGGTCTAGCAGCAAGCCTCGCGATCGCCATGAACGACATGTCTGCCCTTGCCCGGCCGCGCCACGGCATGGGCTTCTACCCCTTCGTCGGCCTGACCGCCGCGCTGATGGCGACGAATGCGCTCGCCATCGATTCGATGCTGCCGGCCTTGCCGCAGATGGCCGAGGCGCTCGGCATCGCCGAGGCCAACCAGCGGCAATGGATCATCACCGCCTATCTGCTCGGCTTCGGCGTCTCGCAGATCTTCTACGGCACAATCTCGGATCGTTTCGGCCGGCGTCCGGTCCTGCTCACGGGCCTCTCGATCTACGTCGTCGCCAGTATCGCCGCTGCCTTCGCCGGTTCGTTCGAGGCGATGATGGCAGCGCGCGTGGTGCAGGGCATCGGGGCTGCCGCGACGCGCGTGCTCGTCGTCTCGATCGTGCGCGACTGCTATTCCGGCCGCGAGATGGCGCGCGTCATGTCGCTCGCCATGATCGTCTTCCTGGCCGTGCCGATCCTTGCGCCCTCGATCGGCCAGGCGATCCTCTGGGTCGCGCCCTGGCGCTGGATCTTCGGCGTGCTGACCAGCTTCGGCGCTTTCGTGATGCTCTGGGTCCTGCTGAAGCTGCCGGAGACCCAGCATCCGGAGGACCGCAAGCCGATCGAGCCGGCGAGCGTGCTCGCCTCCTTTCGGACGACGCTAACCAGCCGCATCGGCGTCGGCTACATGCTCGCCATGGCCTTCGTGCTCGGCGGGCTGTTCGGTTTCATCAACTCGGCGCAGCAGGTCTTCGTCGACGTCTTCAAGGCGCCGGAGCTGTTCACCACCATCTTCGCGCTGATCGCGATGTTCATGGCAGCGTCTTCACTCTTGAACTCGCGCATCGTCGGCAAGCTCGGGATGCGCCGCGTCTCGCATGGCGCGCTGCTCGGCTATATCGCGCTGACCGGCATCCATGCGCTGGTGGCGCTGGCCGGCCATGAATCGCTCTGGAGCTTCGCGATCCTGCAGGGCGG
>JAEWKP010000332.1 GCA_023393655.1 Pseudomonadota bacterium
GTCCGGCGCCGTCGCCAAGAAGCATGGCCATGCTGGCTTGCCGGAAGACACGATCACGGTGAAGCTCAATGGCACCTCCGGCCAGAGCTTCGCGGCCTTCCTCGCGGCCGGCGTCACGGTCGAGCTCACCGGCCAGGCCAACGACTACGTCGCCAAGGGGCTCTCCGGCGGCAAGGTCATCGTGAAGCCCGATCCGACGACCAAGGCCGTGGCCGAGCGCTCGATCATCGTCGGCAACACCGTGCTCTACGGCGCGATCGCGGGCGAAGCTTACTTCCGCGGCGTCGCGGGCGAGCGCTTCGCGGTGCGCAATTCCGGCGCCATCGCGGTTGTCGAAGGAACCGGCGACCATGGCTGCGAGTACATGACCGGCGGCGTCGTCGCGGTCATCGGCCAGACCGGGCGCAATTTCGCGGCCGGCATGTCGGGCGGCATCGCCTATGTCCTGGACGAGGACGGCACCTTCAAGTCGCGCTGCAACCTTTCGATGGTCGATCTCGAACCGGTCGAGGAGGAAGAGGATCTGATGGAGCGGCTGCACCATCACGGCGGCGATCTTGAGCACAAGGGCCGGATCGACATGACGAACATGTCGGGCCACGATGAAGAGCGCCTGATGCAGATGCTGACGAACCATGTCGACTACACCGGCTCGGAGCGCGCCCGCACCATCCTCGACAACTGGGCGGATTACCGCACCAAGTTCGTCAAGGTGATGCCGGTCGAGTACCGCCGCGCGCTGCGTGAGATGGAACAGGCCCGCACATTGCAGGCTGCGGAATAAGCGAACGCCACCCCGCCGGAGCTGTCACGGCTCCGGCATCTCGATCAGGTTAAGGCACGCGCACGGGGACGTACCCGCGCACACGGCGAGAGAAACGGCATGGGCAAGGTCACGGGCTTTCTCGAATTCGACCGGCAGGAGCAGAAGTATCAGCTCGCCGGCGACCGCATTCGTCACTTCCGCGAGTTCACGCTTCCGCTGGAGGAGCGCGACGTCAAGAAGCAGGCGGCGCGCTGCATGGATTGCGGCATACCGTTCTGCCACGGGCCGACCGGCTGCCCGGTTCATAACCAGATCCCTGACTGGAACGAGCTGGTCTATTCCGGCGGCTGGGAGGATGCTTTGCGCAACCTCCACTCCACCAACAACTTCCCGGAGTTCACCGGCCGCATCTGCCCGGCGCCTTGCGAGGAAGCCTGCACGCTCAACCTCGAAAACATGCCGGTGACGATCAAGACGATCGAGCAGGCGATCGCCGACAAGGGCTGGGAAGAGGGCTGGATCGCGCCGGAAATCCCGGCCAAGCGCACCGGCAAGCGCATCGCCATCGTCGGCTCGGGGCCGGCGGGCATGGCTGCGGCGCAGCAGCTCGCCCGCGTCGGGCACGATGTCCATCTCTATGAGCGCGAGGCCAAGGCCGGCGGCCTGCTGCGCTACGGCATCCCCGACTTCAAGATGGAGAAGAAGCATATCGACCGCCGGGTGAAGCAGATGGAGGCGGAAGGCGTGACCTTCCACTACAACGCCAATATCGGCGTGAACCTGCCCTTCGCCACGCTGATGGCCGAGCATGACGCGGTGCTGATGACAGGTGGGGCGGAAGCGCCGCGCGATCCCGGCCTGCCGGACACCAATCTCGCCGGCGTCCATTACGCGATGCCGTACCTGACCCAGCAGAACAAGCGCGTCGGCGGCGAGGATGTCTCGAACGAGGCACCGATCAGCGCGGCCGGCAAGCATGTCGTCGTGGTCGGCGGCGGCGATACCGCCTCGGACTGCGTCGGCACCGCCTTCCGGCAGGGTGCGCTCTCGGTGACGCAGCTTGACATCCGGCCGATGGCGCCGGAGCTGGAGGACAAGCTCACCGTCTGGCCGTATTGGCCGACCAAGTTCCGCACCTCGTCCTCGCAGGCCGAGGGCGCCGAGCGCGAGTCCCAGGCGGCGACGCTCGGACTGGAAGGCCGCAACGGCCGGCTCACCGGCGTGAAATGCGCCCGCGTCGACGAGAAGCGCAAGCCGATCCCCGGCACCGAATTCGTGCTCCAGGCCGATCTCTGCTTCCTCGCCATCGGCTTCGCCGGCTCGGTGATCGAGGGCATGATCGCGCAGTCGGGCGTAGGCGTCGACAAGCGCGCCAACGTCGTCGCCAATGACCGCGACTACAAGACCAATATCGGCAAGGTCTTCGTCGCCGGCGACATGCGCCGCGGCCAGTCTCTGGTGGTCTGGGCGATCCGCGAGGGCCGCCAGGCAGCCCATGCGATCGACAAGGAACTGATGGGCGCGACGATCCTGCCGGTGTGATAAGGCGGGAAGCGGAGGTCGTGGAACCGCCGCCGTGTCGAACCTACAGGCCGTCCCGGTAGTTCGATACCCTGCCCCACATGGTGTGGTTCGCACGGTAGATGCCGTAGACCCGTTCGTAGATCTCGTCGAAATGGGGATTTCCCCATATTTCCATGCCGGGCGTCTTTCGGACGAGTTTGCATAGCGAGGTCAGCGGCCCGTCGGCATGCTTGGCCCAGCTCTTCGAGTACTGAAGCAGAACGTAAAGTCCGCTGCAGAGTGCGCCGCAGGACTCCTCCTGTGTCGGCGACAGGTTGTCGATGCGATCCATATCGCAGATCGCATGGAAGGCCTCGTGGACAAGAGCCGCCTGGTCTCCGATGGGGATGTCCTTGCTGGCCCGAACCGCGCTCGGTCGCATGGTTATCGTATTCGTCCGCGGCTGATACGAAGCCTCGGCATGGGAGCGGGCGAGGCCTTCGCCATCGACGACGAAGTTGACCCTGCCGGCGCGGATAGCGGTTTTCAGGCGTGCGAAATGCCCATGATGGATATGGGTGCCGTTGATCCGGAAATTGATCCCAGAGGTACCGCTTCCGGAGAGGATGACGCAGACGAGTGCGCGAAGGGTTGCCTGAGACGTCATCGTAGTCCTTCCGGCTTGCGATGCGCCAAGCTACGGCAGGCCCCGCGTTCGATCAGTCCTTAATATGAATGACGGAGCACCGGCTCTGTTCATCCGCGCTATCGTCGCTATGATCGCCATCATGGAATCGAACCAGAAGGGGAAGCAGGCGCCGCGCCGTCGCTTCCATTGCCGCACCCGCGGACCTGTCTGCGCCCCGCGCTTCACCTCGCGGGGCTGACCGGGAACGCATCGCCGTCTCATCGTCAGCCTTATCTGGCGCGCTCCTGCGCGCATGCCTGACTTCATGAGATTCCGATGTCCCTGATCACCTTGAAAGACCTCTCGCTCGCGCGCAGCGCGCCGCTTTTCGCCGGCCTCGACCTTGCCATCGCCAAGGGCGACCGCCTCGGCCTCGTCGCCGCCAACGGGCGCGGCAAATCTTCGCTCCTGCGCATCCTGGCCGGTAGCGAGGAGGCGAGCGGCGGCACGCTGACCCGCTCGCGCGGCCTCGTCACCGCCTTCGCACCGCAGGACCCGCCCGAGCGCCTGCTGCCGCTGAGCCTCTACGATGCCGTGCTGGACGCGCTTGATGCCGAAGCGGCGGAGACCGAGAGCTGGCGCGTCGACGTCTTGCTCGACGATCTCATGCTCGAGGAGAGCCTGCGCAATCGCGCTGTAGGCAGCCTCTCCGGCGGCTGGCAGCGCACGATGCTGCTGGCGCGCGCGGCGGTTATCGAGCCCGATCTGCTCCTGCTGGACGAACCGACCAACCATCTTGACCTCGAGCGGATCGGCCTGCTGGAGCGCTTACTCGCGGCGCTGCCGCGCGACTGCGCCGTGATCGCGGCGAGCCATGATCGTGCCTTTCTCGACGATGTCAGCACGCGCACCCTGTTCCTGCGCCCGGCGGAAAGCGCCGATTTCGCCTTGCCCTATTCGCGGGCGCTTCAGGCGCTGGAGGAGCGCGACGCGGCGCGGGACCGGCAGTTCGAGAACGAGATGCGCAAGGTTCGGGCGCTTCGCCAGCAGGCGGCGAAGCTGAAGAATATCGGCATCAATTCCGGTTCGGACCTGCTGGTGGTCAAGACCAAGCAACTCTCCGAGCGGGCCGACAAGCTGGAGGAACAGGCCAAGCCCGGCCACAAGGAGCGCTCGGCCGGCACGATCCGGCTTGCCAGCAGCGGCACCCATGCCAAGGCGCTGGTCTCGATCAAGGAAACCGCGGTCGCCGCGCCGGACGGGCGCCTGCTGTTCCGCACCGGGCCGCTCTGGATCGAGAAGGGCGACCGGATCGCGCTGCTCGGCGCCAATGGCAGCGGCAAGACGCGTTTCGTCACGCGGTTGCGGGCGGCGCTGGACGGCTCCGATCCGGAGATCCGGGGCGCTGCGACCCTGAAGGCCGGCTATTCCGACCAGGGCCTGTCGCAGCTCGACGCCTGGCGCACGCCCTGGGATGCGGTGAAGCACTCCAGCGATCTCGGCGACCAGACGGCGCGCACCGTGCTCGCCGGCGCCGGGATCGCCAGCGATGCCCAGACCGCGCCGATTGCGCGCCTCTCCGGCGGGCAGCGTGCGCGGCTCGCGATGCTGCTGCTGCGGCTGACCGAGCCTAATTTCTACCTGCTGGACGAACCGACCAACCATCTCGATATCGAGGGGCAGGACATGCTGGAGAGCGAGCTGATCAAGCAGGAGACGGCCTGCCTGCTGGTCAGCCATGACCGCGCCTTCGTGCGGGCGGTGGCGACGCGGATCTGGGTCATCACGGCTAAGAAGCTGGTCGAGGTCGACGATCCCGACCCGGTCTTCGACAGGCTGATGGCGGGCTGATCCGCTCTGGACGCGGCGGTGCGGCTACCCGACGCCGCAATCGGAATTGGGCGCGCCAGGCGGCGGGGCGGTGATGGTGAAATCCTTCCGCGCGATCTCCTGCCCTCCGGCTGAGACGATGAAGGTCCAGCCGCCCGGCTCCATTTCCCATTCGTGATCGAAGGTGAAGCCGATATGGGTGACGTCGCCGATGACGGCGCTTTGGAAGCGGTCCTCGGTACTGGTCTTGCCGTCGGTGCGGGTGAAGCGCGGGTGCAGCACCCTGACGGAGACCGAGCGCGGCAGCACCTTTGGGATGGCGTCCGTCAATCTGATCGTGAGGCCGAAATTTCGGCAGAGCCGCGCTTCGATGCGGTCGGTGCGCTCGAAATACCGGATGTTCTTCATTTCGCGAGCCGGTTCGAGACCGGCATCGCCAATTCTCGGCGCCGCCATGATGCGGCGCCCGGCCGTCAGTCCGAAATCGACGATCTCGCCTTTCGGCGCGGCGGTGACGTGGCCGGGCGCGGCCGCAAGGACCACTGCCGCTGCAGCGCCCATGTATCGGAGCGTGTTCATCGGACCTCGAAGACGTTTCTCATGCTGCTTGCCGTGCTCAGCGCGGCCAGCGGTAGTCGTCGAGGCGGCCCGGGAGCGGGTCCGGCGCGATGCCCTGGCCGAAGACGCGTTCGAGCTGGAGGGCAGCGTCGCCGCGCCCGCGCGCTTCGGTGATCGACGCGAGCAGCGGCTGCTCGGGGAGCGCAGCCTGGCCGGTGAGCGGCTGGATCGGCCCGGCGAGCGGGCGGGCCTGCAGGGCGGCGGGCAGGCCGATCATCGGCACGCCCGCGACCATCTGGTCGATCAGGCGTTCGACGCCGCCGGGCTGAAGCTCAAGGGCGCTGGGGGCGCCGGTCTCGGGCGAGACGGGCAGGGCGATGACGCTGTTCTGCGGCGCGGCCTCGATCATGCGACGGATGACGAGGTCGACGAAATGTGCCGCCTTGCGGGCGCCGGCAGCGGTGAAATGGATGCCGTCGCCGAGGCGCAGGCGCACCAGCTGGCCCGAGACGTCGGGCCCGGTCGCGGTATAGCGGTTCTCGGCATCGACGAAACCGCCCCAGAGATCGACATATTGCCCGCCCGCTTTCTCGACGCGCTGGCGGTAGAGGTCGTTGAAGGTGATCATGTCGGCCGAGAGCCGCCCGTTCTGCATCGGCGGAGCGCCGACCCAGATCAAGGGCACGCGCTTGGCGGCGAAAGCACTGGCGATGGCGTCGACCCGGTCGCGGTAGAGTTCGAGCCAGCGCGGGCTCAAGGGCTCGTGGACGGTCTCGCCCTCGCGCAGCGGCTGTCGGTCGTTGAGGCCGAGCAGGATCACGCCGATGCTGATCTTCTGGTCGCTGGCGAGCAGTTCGGAAGCGGCTTTCGGCCAGTCGTAGAAATCGCTGCGGACCAGGCCGGAATCGGGTTTGGCCCGGTGGATCACCTCGACATCGGGGCGGTTGTTGAGGGCGTCGTCAAGCCCGTTCGCCAGGAGGTTGGCGAGGGAATCGCCCAGCACGACGATGTGGTGGGCGACGTCAACCTTGGGGATGACGGGATCGTCGCGGACGACGACGGGTGCTTCGCGGCGACGCGCGACCGGCGCGGCGCGCTGGCGCGGCTGCGGCGTCGCGTTTCGCGGCTGTGCCGGAATTTGCCAGAACATCTGGAACAGGCTGCGCTGTTGCGGCTGCTGCTGGGCGAGAGAGACCGGCCCGCCCGTCAGCAGGAGCAGGCAGGCGGCAGCCAGAACCATGGCAAGCGAGTGCAGGCGCATCGGCCGATCCGGTGGTCCCCTTCGCCGTACTATAGGTCGGGAAGGACCCGGAGTCAGCGCTTGCCGCGCAGCTTCGACAGCAGGGCGGGCGTCGGATAGCCGTCGGCGATTTCGCCGGCGCTGATCTGGTAGCGCCTGACAGCCTCGCGCGTGCCGGTGCCGATGCGGCCGTCGGCATCGTGGTTGTAGAGGCCGAGCGCCTTCAGGCGGCGCTGGAGATCGCGGGTCGCGGCCATGTCGAGGCGCGGCGCCCTGGTCGGCCAGTTCGCCCGGATGGCGGAGCGCCCGGCGATCCGGTCGCCGAGATGGCCGACGGCCATGGCATAGGCATCGGAGGAGTTGTATTTCTTGATGACGTCGAAATTGGCGGTGAGCAGCATCACCGGGCCGGTATGGCCGGCCGGGTAGAACAGGCGGCCTTCGCCGGAGGAGGGGAGGCGATTGCCGTCGGCGCGGCGGACGCCGGCGGAGGCGAAGCTGGAGAAGCTGGCTTTGTCCAGGCGGTGGTCGAAGCCGTCAGGCAGCGTCACCTCCATGCCCCAGGGCAGGCCCGGCACCCAGCCATAGCCCTTGAGGTAATTGGCCGTGGAGGCGATGGCGTCGCTCGACGAGGTCCAGATGTCGGCATGGCCGTCGCCGGTCCAGTCGACGGCGTATTTCATGTAGCTCGACGGCATGAACTGGGTGTGGCCCATGGCGCCGGCCCAGGAGCCCTTCAATTCGCTGCGCTCGACATGGCCCTTCTCGATCAGCTCGAGCGCGGTGAGCAATTCGTCGCGGAAGAAGTCGCCGCGGTAGCGGATCGAGGCGAGCGTCGCGAGCGAGCGGATGACGTCCTTGCCGCCCTTGAACGAGCCGTAATTGGTCTCCATGCCCCAGACGCCGAGGACGATTTCCTTGGGCACGCCGTAGCGCGCCTCGACCTGCGCGAGTACGGATGCGTTATCGGCGGCGGCCTCGCGCCCACGGCCGATGCGGGAGCCGCCGACGGCATTCTCCAGATAGCTCCAGATCGGGGCGCTGAATTCCGACTGCTTCTTCGTCAGCGCGACGATGGACGGATCCGGCGTCACGCCACGGAAGGCGATGTCGAAGGTCGCGCGCGAGATGCCGCGGCCTTGAGCCTGCGGCCAGAGCCGCTGCAGGAAGACGTCGAAGGAAGCGCTGGCCGGGGTCGCCTGCGCATGGCTGCGGGCGTGGGCGCCGGAGACGTTGATCGAGCCGGTGGTCTGGGCCAGCGCCGGTGCCAGGCTGATCAGGACTGAGGCTGCGATGACGGACAGGCGCATGGACACTCCCGGCTGATGCTGGATGGAAACATCTTCACAGCGCCCGAACAAGATTAACCAAGGGTTAATTCATGCCACGATCGTTGCGGCATTCGTGATTTGACAAGCATCGGCGATTGTCAGATTCTCGGTCGATGAATAGCGCGTGCCCCTTCCGCCGCGGTCTCCACCGCTCGGGCAATCTCATCGCGGGCTTCTAGCCCCGGGCCTGTCGCGCGTCGCGCCGCCGGTTCGGGGGCGCTTCCTCTCACCATTTCCCTGCGAGTTCGACCTTCTGATGCCGCGCGGCTTTCATCCGCCGGCGCGCGCTCGCTTTTTCCATGAAAGACTCTTCCGATGTCCACCAAGCGTCCCGCCATCACCGTCACGACCGCTGATCATGCGATGCTGAGCCGCATCGCGGCCGGCGCGGCCAACACCATGCCCGATCTCGCCGCCGAGCTGACCCATGAACTCGACCGCGCCCGCATCCTGCCGGAGGGGCGGGTCTCGCACGATCATGTCCGCATCGGCAGCCAGATCGTCTATCGCGACGAGACCACCAAGCGAGAGAGCACGATCACGCTGGTCTGGCCTGAATATGCCGATATCGAGAAGAACCGCATCTCGGTGATGACGCCGATCGGCGTCGCGCTGATCGGCATGGCGGCCGAGCGCTCGATCGACTGGACGACACGCTCCGGCGACGTGAAGCGCCTGACGGTTCTCGAAGTGCGCGAGCCGGCGGAAGAAGAGGCCGCATCCTGAGGCCGTACCTCTCCGATCCGCAAGCGTCATTCCGGGGCGACCCAGTGGGTCAACCCGGACTGACGCAGGTCCGGCGACCTGGTCCGCTGGTCGCGATCTGCCCATCCCTCAATCGATGTGAATCGACAGATCGAACAGGTCCGGATGGCTCACAAGCCCGTCCTCATCCGCCATCCTTTGCCGCCACAGGGCCGTGAACGAACCCGACAGCGAGTCGATCCGGCCGTCCGCGGTTGCGGGATTGTGAATGTTCGACAAGAGCGCCATGTCGGTTTCGAACAGGCTGATCACCCAGCCGTCGAAATCCTGAAGCGGCGAGGCGAGGCGGCCGGCTGCGGCCGTGTAGGCGGCATCGTTCTCCATGCGCCTGGCATCGAGGCCGCCGCGGCAGGCAGTCTCAAGCTGGTCGATGGCGGTCTGAAGACGGTTGATCTCCCGTTTCCCCTCCATGATCTTGGAGAGCAGGAGCTTGAAGAGCCTGGCCCGAACCTGTCCGATCCTGGCAGGCGTCGGATGGACGGCTTTCGAGCGCAGGAGCTTTTCGAAGCCGTTGAGATAGCCAAATCGGATCAGATACCGATTGATCTCTGCTGTTTTCATGGCGCGCCTCGGTGCTTTGGCGTCGACTCAGAAAAGCGGTGAGCGATTTTGATGGGCTGTGCTTCTGTTGTCGCTGCGAGCCTCGATGAAGTTCATGATCGGCAGGCTGTGATCGCGCATCCGCAGCATGAGCGGCGCTGGTGCACGGCGCAAGCGACATGACGCAAGCGAGTGGTCGAACCGTCTTGCGGCAAGGCTGGCGACGAAGGACGTTCCGGCGTCTGCCGAGGCATCCTTCGCTATGTTTTTTCTCTCTGGACGAGGGGTGAGAAGCCTCAGGCCGACGCGTTCTTCATCCTGAGCTTGTCTTCCCAGGCCAGCGCCTGGCCGACGATCTCCTCGAGGTCGTCATGCTCCGGCTGCCAGCCGAGCTCGGCGCGGATACGGTCGGCGCGGGCGATCAGCGAGGCCGGATCGCCGGCACGGCGCTCCGCCAGCGTCACCGGGAAATCGACGCCTGAGACCTGCTTCACCACCTCGACGACCTGCTTCACCGAATAGCCGCGGCCATAGCCGCAGTTCAGCGTGAGGCTTGTCCCCCCGCTGCGCAGATGATCGAGCGCGGCGAGATGGGCGCGCGCGAGATCGGTGACGTGGATATAGTCGCGCACGCAGGTGCCGTCCGGCGTCGCATAATCGGTGCCGAAGACGGTGAGACCGTCGCGCTGGCCGAGCGCGGCCTGGCTCGCGACCTTGTTCAGATGCGTGGCGTTCGGCGAGGACTGGCCTGAGCGGCCCTTCGGGTCGGCGCCGGCGACGTTGAAATAGCGCAGCGCCACGTAGGAGAAGCCGTGCGCCTTCGCCGCGTCCTGCAGCATCCACTCGCTCATCAGCTTGGAGCGACCATAGGGATTGATCGGGTTCAGCGCGATCTCCTCCGGAACCGGCGAGACCGGCGGCTCGCCATAGACGGCGGCGGTGGAGGAGAAGATGACGTGTTTCACGCCCTTGCGTGCGGCGCTCTCGATCAGCGCGCGGGTCTTCACGGTATTGTTGAAATAATAGCCCAGAGGATCGGTGACGGATTCCGGAACCACGATCCTGGCGGCGAAATGCGCGATCTCGGTGATCTCATATTCGCCGATCAGGCCTTCGACCAGTTCCTGGTTGCCGATATCGCCCTGGACGAAGATCGCCTCGGACGGCACCGCCCACCAGAAGCCGGTCGACAGATTGTCCAGCACCACGACCTTCTCGCCGCGGTCGAGCAATTCCAGGACCATGTGGCTGCCGATGTAGCCGGCGCCGCCGGAAACCAATACCGCCATCTTGTCTCTCGCCTCATCTTCGTCAGGAACCGCCTTTATCGAAAAACCGTTGACGGCTTCTCAAGGCCTGTTGGCTAATACCGCCTGATGGCCCGCAACCATGACAGTTGTACGGCCGTTCCCATCATTGCCTGGCTTCGGCAAGGCTATCGCGCCCAATGGATTTTGCATGACGAAACGCATCCGCAAGGCCGTTCTTCCTGTCGCTGGTCTCGGCACCCGCTTCCTGCCCGCCACCAAGGCGATCCCGAAGGAGATGCTGACCATCGTCGACCGTCCGGTCGTGCAGCATGTGGTGGACGAGGCGCGCGCCGCCGGCATCGAGCATTTCATCTTCGTCACCGGCCGCAACAAGGCGGTGATCGAGGACCATTTCGACCTGGCCTACGAGCTCGACGACACGCTGGCCAAGCGCAACAAGGTGAAGGAGCTGGAGGCGCTGAAGCATGATCTGCCGGCCGCAGGCGCGACCAGCTTCACCCGCCAGCAGGCGCCGCTCGGCCTCGGCCATGCCGTCTGGTGCGCGCGCGAAATCGTCGGCGACGAGCCCTTCGCGCTGCTGCTGCCGGACATGCTGCATTACAGCCAGGGCAAGGGCTGCCTCGCCGAGATGATCGAGGCCTATGACCAGCATGGCGGCAACCATATTGCCGTCGCGCCGGTGCCTGACGACCAGACGCACCAGTACGGCATCGTCGCGGTCGAGAACGCCAAGGCCAAGGTCTCGAAGATCACCGGCATGGTCGAGGAGCCGCCGAAGGGCACAGCGCCGTCCAACCTGCATGTCTCCGGCCGCTACATCCTGCAGCCGACGATCTTCAACCTGCTCGCCAATCAGGAGAAGGGCGCCGGCGGCGAGATCCAGCTCACCGATTCGATGGTCGCGCTGTCGCGTCAGGAATCGTTCTACGCGGTGCGCTTCGACGGCGAGATCTATGACGCCGGCTCGAAGATCGGCTTTCTCGCCGCGAATGTCGCCTATGCGCTCGATCGCGGCGATCTCGGCCCGCAATTGCGCGCGGAAATCGAGAAGCTGCTCGACCGCTAAGCGGCGCGCACAACCGTTCAACTCAGCCCTCGTCCTGAGATGCCATTCCGACTAGGAATGGCACTTTCAAGGGTGAGGGCTTGTGTCTTGCCGACGGTGCAAAGTTGAGTGACCAGAGTCTCGTTTTCGACCGGGCGCTCGGCCGTTCGCGGCTGAGACGCGCGCTTGCCGGCGACTATCCGGATTTCCTGCTGCAACGGGCGGCTAGTGATCTGGAAGAGCGGCTTGGCGCGGTGCTGCGGGAATTCGCGGTCGCGGCGGATCTCGGCACGGCCCTGCCTGTCGTTGCGCCCGTGCTTGCCGGCCGGGCTGGGCGGCTGCTGCGCATGGTGGAAGCCGCAGGGGCGCCTGCCGATCTCGTCGGCGATCTTGAACGCCTGCCTTTCGCTGCTGGTTCGCTCGATCTCGCCGTCTCGCTTTTGGCGCTGCACGGCGTCAACGACCTGCCGGGCGCCTTCATCCAGATCAAGCGGGCGCTCAAGCCCGACGGCCTGTTCATGGGCTGCCTGCTTGGCGGGCGGACCCTGCAGGAACTCCGGCAGGCGCTGCTCGAAGCCGAGAGCGAGACGATGGGTGGAGTCAGCCCGCGTGTCGCGCCTTTCGCCGATCTGCGCGACCTTGGAAGCCTGCTACAGCGCGCGGGTTTCGCGCTGCCGGTTGTCGACAGCGAGATCGTGACGGTGCGCTATCGTGACGCCTTCGGACTGTTCCGGGACCTGCGCGCCATGGGCTGGGCCAACGCGCTCGTTGCCCGACGCAAGACGCTGCTCCGGCGCGAGACCTTGCTGCGTGCGGCTGGGCTCTATGCCGAGCGCTTCGCCGATCCGGACGGGCGCCTGCCTGCGACTTTCGAGTTCGTCTGGGTCTCCGGCTGGGCGCCGCATGAAAGCCAGCAGAAGCCCTTGAAGCCCGGCTCTGCCAAGGCGCGATTGGCGGATGCGTTGGGCGTGCCGGAGATCAAGGCGGGCGAGAAGCCCGGAGGACGTTGAGAATGGCTGCTGCCGTGCCGTCATGGTCGGGCTTGTCCCGACCATCCACGTCTTGGCTGGTCGCAGGTTGTGTTCAAGACGTGGATGCTGGCCACAAGGGCAAGCATGACGGTGGAGAGGCATTCAGGATATGAGCGAACGCCAGCCACGCCTGACCCGCGCCGATTTCCGCGTCTTCCGCGCCATCCCGACGCGCTGGCACGACAACGACGTCTTTGGCCACGTCAACAATGTCGTCTACTATGGCTGGTTCGATACGGCGGTGAATGCCTGGCTGATCGAGAACGGCTTTCTCGACCTCGCCGGTAGCGAGATCGTCGGGCTCGTGGTCGAGACCGGTTGCACCTATTTCGAGAGCGTCGCCTTTCCCGAGACCGTGGAGGTCGGGATCGCGGTCGAGCGGCTCGGCAACAGCTCGGTGACCTATCGCATCGGCATCTTCCGGCAGGGCGGCACGCAGGCGGCGGCGCAAGGCCGCTTCACCCATGTCTATGTCGAGCGCGCGAGCCAGAAGCCCGTGCCGATCCCGGCGCCGCTCAGGGCTGCGTTGGCGGCCATCCAGAGCTGAAAGCGGCGCCTGCGTCGGGGAATGTTGTCTAGCGGGCCGAGGCACGCTATGCCCCTGCCAACCCTTCTCGCCGGACCCGCCAGGAACCCTGAGCCCGTGATTCCGAACGACATCAAGATCACCCCGCAGCTCGTCGCCGAGCACGGCCTGAAGCCGGACGAGTATCAGCGCTTCCTGCATCTGATCGGTCGCGAGCCGACGATCACGGAGCTCGGCATCGTCTCGGCGATGTGGAACGAGCACTGCTCCTACAAGTCGTCGAAGATCCATCTGAAGACGCTGCCGACCAAGGCGCCTTGGGTGATCCAGGGGCCCGGCGAGAATGCCGGCGTCATCGATATCGGCGAGGGCACGGCCATCGTCTTCAAGATGGAGAGCCACAACCACCCGTCCTTCATCGAGCCCTATCAGGGGGCGACGACGGGCGTCGGTGGCATCCTGCGCGACGTCTTCACCATGGGTGCCCGCCCGATCGCGGTGCTCGACGCTTTGCGCTTCGGCGATCCGGCACATCCGAAGACCCGCCATCTCGTCTCGGGCGTCGTCGCCGGCATCGGCGGCTACGGCAATTCCTTCGGCGTGCCGAATGTCGGCGGCGCCACCGGCTTCCACACGCGCTATGACGGCAACATCCTCGTCAACGCCATGGCGGTCGGCATCGCCCAGGCCGACGAGATCTTCTACGCCAAGGCTTCCGGTGTCGGTAAGGCGATCGTCTATCTCGGATCGAAGACCGGCCGCGACGGCATCCACGGCGCGACCATGGCCTCGGCCGAATTCGACGACAAGTCGGAGGAGAAGCGTCCGACCGTGCAGGTCGGCGACCCCTTCGCCGAAAAGCTCCTGCTCGAAGCCTGCCTCGAGATCATGGCCGCCGGCCATGTCGACGCGATCCAGGACATGGGCGCGGCCGGCCTCACTTGCTCGGCCGTCGAGATGGGCGCCAAGGGCGATCTCGGCGTCGAGCTCGACCTCGACAAGGTACCCTGCCGTGAGGAGGGCATGAGCGCCTATGAGATGATGCTGTCGGAGAGCCAGGAGCGCATGCTCATGGTGATCAAGCCCGGCCATGAGGACGCCGCCGAGGCGATCTTCAAGAAGTGGGGCCTGGACTTCGCCGTCATCGGCCACACCACCGACACGCTGCGCTTCGTCGTGAAGCACCAGGGCGAGGTCATGGCCGACCTGCCGATCAAGGAGCTCGGCGACGAGGCTCCGGAATACGACCGGCCCTGGATCGAGACCGCGCCGCAGCAGCGCATCGCGGCCGAGAGCGTCGCCGCGCCTTGCGGCAATGCCGAGGCCTTGAAAAAGCTGATCGGCTCGCCGGACCTGTCGTCCAAGCGCTGGATCTGGGAGCAGTACGACACGCTGATCCTCGGCAACTCGGCGGTGACGCCGGGTGGTGATGCCGGCGTGATCCGCATCGAGGACGGGCCGCGGGGCCTTGCCATGACCGCCGACGTGACGCCGCGCTATTGCGAGGCCGATCCGTTCGAGGGCGGCAAGCAGGCGGTGGCGGAAGCCTGGCGCAACCTCACCGCAACCGGCGCGACGCCGCTCGCGATCACCGACAACCTGAATTTCGGCAATCCCGAAAAGCCTGAGGTCATGGGCCAGCTCGTCGGTTGCATCAAAGGCATCGGCGAGGCCTGCAAGGCGCTCGACTTCCCGGTCGTTTCCGGCAACGTCTCGCTCTACAACGAGACCAACGGCATCTCGATCCTGCCGACCCCGACCAACGGCGGCGTCGGCGTCATGGCCGATGTGACGAAGCATGCGACCGTCGCCTTCAAGGCCGAGGGCGAGGCGATCATCCTGATCGGCGAGACCGCCGGCTGGCTCGGCCAGAGCGCCTATCTCGCGACAATCTGCGGCCGCGAGGAAGGCGCCCCGCCGCCGGTCGATCTCGCGATCGAGCGCCGCAACGGCGATTTCGTGCGCGGGCTGATCGCGTCGGGCAAGGTCTCGACCTGCCATGACCTGTCGGATGGCGGCCTGGCCGTGGCGCTCGCCGAAATGGCGATGGCGAAGGGCATCGGCGCGACCGTCGAGACGCTGCCGGCCGGTCCCGCCCATGCCGCGCTCTTCGGCGAGGATCAGGCGCGCTATGTCATGGCGGTTCCGGCTGCCGAAGCCGAGGCCGTGATCGCCGCTGCGAAGACTGCCGGCGTGCCGGCGCTTGCCATCGGCAAGACCGGCGGCGCTTCGCTCAGCCTTCCGGGCGAGCCGGCGCTGGCGATCGCCGATCTCCGCAAGATCCATGAAGACTGGCTGCCGTCCTACATGGCCGGCAAGGCGGCCTGAGGAGTTCGACCCATGGCGATGGATGCCCACGAGATCGAGCGCATGATCAAGGCGGCGCTGCCGGATGCCGCGATCGAGATCAAGGATCTGGCCGGCGACGGCGACCACTATGCCGCGACCGTCGTCTCGGCCGCCTTCAAGGGCAAGACCCGGGTGCAGCAGCACCAGATGGTCTATGCCGCGCTCCAGGGGAATATGGGCGGCGTGCTGCACGCCCTTGCGCTGACGACCAGCGTTCCCCAAGATTAGAACAAGACCATCCGGCGGGCCTTGAACCCGCTTCAGGAGACGAGACGATGTCCGACGTCAATGCCCGCATCGAAGCGGAAGTGAAGAACAACGACGTGGTGCTCTTCATGAAGGGCACCCCGCAATTCCCGATGTGCGGCTTCTCCGGCCAGGTCGCGCAGATCCTCGGCTATATCGGCGTGCCCGATAAGGGCGTGAACGTGCTCGAGGACCAGGAAATCCGTGAGGGGATCAAGGCCTATTCGAACTGGCCGACGATCCCGCAGCTCTACGTCAAGGGCGAGTTCGTCGGCGGCTGCGACATCACCCGCGAGATGTTCCAGGCCGGCGAATTGCAGCAGCTCTTCGAAGAGAAGGGCATTGCGGTGAAGCAGGCGAGCTGAGGCTCGCCGCTAAGCGCCAGCTATCCGCGGTGTGGGCGGGTAGCGACGAATTTCTGCCCACTCCCCGAAGCGAAACCGCTAAGCGAGATAAGCGGTGGCCTGCATGGCGGGCCGCCCGATCATGCTTGCCCACCAGGCTTTTATGGCGAGCTGCTCGGTGAGGAGCGCTTCGGCCTCCGGCGCCAGCGTAAAATAAGCGAACATTGGCGCGACATGCAGATCGGCCAGCGTCAGGGTCGAGCCTGCCAGATAAGGGCCGCCATTCATCAGATCGCTGATCGCGCGCAGGCACAGTTGCGCCTTGGGCAGGGCGGCCTGGATTCGTGCCTCGTCCGGCGCGCGTCCCTGCCTGGGGGCGGAGACGCGCTCCACATAGATGTCCCAGACCAGCGAGCGATAGGCGTAGGAGTCGAGGATGCTCGTCAGTTGATTGACGCGGGCCCGTTCGCGCGGCGCGGAAGGCTGGAGCGCGGGGCCGGGGAATGCTTCATCGACGTAGCGTTCGATGGCGCCGGCTTCGTAGAGCGTGAAGCCATCATGCTCGAAGGCGGGGATGCGGCCGAACGGCTGTCGCTCCAGCAGGGAAGCAGGCGGCCCCCCTTCAGCGAAAACGTCGACCGTGTCGAGCCGGTAGGCCACGCCCTTTTCCTCAAGGGCCAACCGGACGGCGCGGACATAGACGCTGTAGGGCGCACCATAGACGACAGGCATGGACGTCATTGCGCGCTCCCGGCCGATCGATCGGCCATCTCTGGATGCACTCAGGTCAACCTCAAGCCGCCGCGCATTGCGGGTGCGGCTTGCGGACGCGCTCGGTCGAGGCCGGGTATTTCTCCAGCATCCGCTCCGGCCTGATCGGCCGGCGCGCGAGGTCGCCGCCGCAATTCGGGCAGGTGCCCGCAAAGCGGGTCTCCACGCAATCGGCGCAAAACGTGCATTCGAAGGTGCAGATCAGGGCGTCGCGCGATTGCGGCGGCAGGTCGCGGTCGCAGCATTCGCAGTTCGGGCGCAATTGCAGCATGGCGTCGTCTCCTTCCGTTGGGCTGGAAGAATGACCGCAAATAGTCCCGAAACCAGCGATTTCGCGTGATCCGACCGATCAACGGGGCGGATCAATCGGCCGCCGGCTACTTCACCAGCAGCCAGTCGTCGATCACCAGCGCGTCGAGCCCGCTCGTGTAGAACATCAGGATCGCATCTTCGGCCGTGTGCAGGATAGGCTTGCCCATGATGTTGAAGGAGGTGTTGAGGATCACCGGCACGCCCGTCAGATCATGGAAGGCCGAGATCAGCGCGTGATAGCGCGGGTTGCGCTCGGACGTGACGCTCTGGAGGCGGCCGGTCGCATCCTCATGGACGACGGCCGGGACGCGGTGGCGCACCGCTTCCTTCCAGGTGAGCGTGCGCTCCATATAGGGCGCGTCCTGGTAGTTCTCGAACCAGTCGGCGGCGTGCTCGGCCAGGATCGACGGGGCGAAGGGCCGGAAGGCCTCGCGATACTTCACCTTGGCATTCAGGATGTCCTTGGCGTCGGCCGGGCGCGGATCTGCGATGATCGAGCGATTGCCGAGCGCGCGTGGCCCGAATTCGGCGCGGCCCTGCACCCAGCCGATCAGCTTGCCTTCTGTCAGCAGCTTGGCGGTGACGGGCGCGATCTCGTCGGGAGCGAGCTTGCGCAGGCGCTTTTCCCAGACCTGCATGCGCTCGAAGGGCTCGGTCGAGACGGTCGAGCCGAGATAGGGCGTCAGCGGCCCCTTCGGTGCGCGCCAATCCGGGTTGGCTTCGGCATGGGCCAGCCAGGCGGCGCCGATCGCGTTGCCGTCATCGGCGGGGGCCGAGGGCACGAACACGGTGTTGAAGCCGTGGCGGCCGGCGATCTTGCCGTTGAAGGAAGAGTTCAGGGCGCAGCCGCCTGCCATGACGAGGTTCTCGCTGGGGACGAGCGTCGCGGCTTCGCCGAGCATGGCTTCCATCATCTCGGCGAAGACATCCTGCCCGCAGCGGGCGAGATCGGCCCAGCCTTGGTCGAGGGCGTCGGCCGGGCGTTTCGCGAGGATCTCGGCGGCGACGGCCTGCACCATATCGGCCTTGGCGAAGGAGAGCTTGTGGCCTTCGATGCTGTACAGCCTGCGCAGCAGCGCCATCAGCTCCGGATCGGCCTTGCCGTACGGGGCGAGCCCCATGATCTTCCATTCCTCGCCCTTGGCCTGGTCGAAGCCGGCGAGATCGGTGACGAGCCCGAAATAGAAGCCGATCGATTCCCGTCCGCGATGGCGCTTCACTTCGCGCAGCTTGCCGTTCTCCAGCGCGAAGATGGCCGAGGCGCCGGTCTCGCCCATGCCGTCGACGACGAGGCAGGCGGCATTGTCGAAGGGCGAGGACCAGCAGGCATAGGCCGCGTGGCTGAGATGATGGCCAAAGCGCTTGAGGCCGGTGACATTGGCCTTGCCATGAGCACGGTCGAGCCCGAGCAGCACGCCCATGCCGGCGCGCTGCTGTGCCGCATGGAGCGAGGCGATCAGCGCCCGTTCGGTGCGTTCCGGCACCAGCGAGCGGTTGAGTTCGGGCGAGAGCTTGAGCAGGGCTTCCAGCGTGAAGGAGCCGGCGCGCGCCATCTGGTCGAGGAAGCCGGTGAAATCCTCGCCCCAGCTGGTGGCGATACGGATTTCGGCGCCTTCAGGGATGTAGCGCTTCAGCAGGCCTTCCATGCGTGGCGCCGAATCGGGCTCGCAGTTCGGGGCGCGCTTGTATTGCAGGTAGCGCTCGGTCGCCTCGGCGAAGAGCACCTCGCCATCGGGGCCGATGATCGCGATGGCGGGATCGTGGAAGGTGGTGGCCAGGCCGATCGTATAGGTCATGGCCCAAGGCAATAGCCCGCTTCGGCGCCGGGCGCCAATGGCGCCAGAGTCACGCTCGTTCCCGGCCTGATCAAAAATGCTCGGGAGTATTCATTAGAGGACCAATTCGTCTTTCGAGTTTGATTTTGAGGAAGCGGGTTTGACCTCTGCGCCTCCGTGCCTAGTATGAAGGCTAACTCTCCCCTCAGTGGCAGCGAATTTGATCGATGAGATTGTGGATATTGGCCGCTCTTTTCCTGGTGTCGGCCGGAAATATTGTCTTGTCCCAAGACAGAGCTTCGCCTCCAGCGTCAACGACTGCTGCGTCTACGCCTATCAGCACCTCGTCACTCGATGATCTCGTCCGGATTCTCGAGGACGATGGGCTTCGGGCCGACCTGTTGCAGCGGTTGAAGCAGCGGCCGGCTGGTCAGGAAAGCAATGGGCCCGCGGCAGCGCCGGCCGAGGCAGATTCAGGCTTTGCCCGCAGCATTGCCGAGTATACCAAGGTGTTCGCCGAGCAGAGCGCGACCGCCCTGTCGACAGCGATCCAGACATTTCGTCAGTTGGGTAGCGTCGTCTCGGGGAATTCGAGCTTCGAGATGACCCGGTTACGCGATGTCGGGTTGGCGCTCGGCTTCGTCATCGTCGCCATTTTCGGCAGCTTCCTGATGGCGCGCCTGCTTGCCGAACGGATACAGGTGGTTCTGTCCCGTCGGGTCGCTGGCCTTTCCTGGCCCTGT